>JAZOAY010000152.1:0-13178 GCA_045595725.1 Acutalibacteraceae bacterium
ACCAAACAATAGAAAAAAGACAAAAAACTGAACCGTCTGATAACTCGTAAAAGTTTCAGACGGTTTTTTATTATTATAAACTTTTTTCTATTACTTCAGCCATGTTTTCAACAATTTTAAAATCAATTGGTGCGGTTGTCATAATTACAATTACGTAATCACCGTTATCGGTGTAAACAATACCTGCATCGTTTGTGACTCTGATATTGTTTTTCTCAACCCAACCTGCTTTTGAACGCGTTGTGAAGCTCTCTGAGAAAACTTTTCTGATGGGAGATATTTCAGGTTTTTCAAAAATTTCTCCTAACTTCTCCCCTGTTTCTCCGCTTTCAAAGAAAACATAACTTTCTGCCCACATATGTGCCAAAGCACGTGGTGTAATATACTGAAAATTACGTGTCGTATCAATTACAAAATCACAGCCTGTTGATAAAAGAAAATCCACAAAGCAACTATCACCGTACTGGTCTCTTAAAGACTCATAATCATAGTTTGATGACTTGACTAATATGGCGTCAATTCTCACACTTTCTTTTTCAAGAAGAGAGTTATCGCTCCTTACAAGTGAAGTGATATACGGACCTTTAATTGTACTTGCAGAATAAATTCTTGCGTCTGCATTGTAACTGAAACCACCCGGAGAATTCATGTTCATCACAACAAATCCAAGGTCATAACCTTTTGCAGAAATTTTGTCAACTTCTGCTTGAAGAAGTAATTGATTTTCAGCTTCGAGTTCAAAATCTCCGAAAGTTTCAAGTTCTTTTTCAGCGGAAAGTGAGTTGAGAACCTCACCAAAAATGAGAGAGACTTCACTATCGTTTTTTTCCGTAACTTCCCCGTTTTTCACATATTGCCATGAGTTTTCTTTTTTCTTTATAGAAACAAGAGAAAAATCAACTTTTCCGTCAACTGTCATCCAGAGGCCTGATTGTTCGTTTACAGTACCATAAACTGCATCTGTTTTCTGTGATTTTGAACCGTTTTCGTAATAAAACCATTCGTCACCTTCGTTATAGAAACCGTCAGCTACTGTGGGGGCTTCTGTTACTGCTACTCCTTCTTCAGGTAAAGAAGGAGCGCTGAACGGACGAAGCACAACAATTACGGTGGTAAGTGAAAGTGCTACCACTAAAATAATTGAAAAAATAATATTAATTGTTTTTTTCATACTACTCACCGAAATTATTTGTGGTTTCTGATGTAGTATTTATAGAATTTCACACCAACTGCAAGGTTGTCCGTTGAAATATTTTCATTTGCTGCATGCATTGCTGCAAGCTGTGCCGGTGTCTGTTTTACAGGGCAGAAACGAAGACAGTTATCTGTAACTCTTTCATAGAAACGGCAGTCTGTTGCACCTGCCATAAAGTAAGGTGTTACACACACTTCTGGAAGTGTTTCGTTAATACACTTTTTAAGATATCCAAATTCTTCTCCGTCAGGGTCTGTTACTTTTGACGCACTTCTTCTGTTCATAGGCTCAACGATAAGGTCATATTTTGCCGCAATTTTTTCAAGAACTGCAATTGATGCATCAGCGTCTTCATGTGTTGAAGGTCTGATGTTACAGATAACATACGCTTCATCGGGAATTACGTTTGGTGTTGTTGAACCTCCACACATTGTGAATGCACATGTCGTTGAAAGGAATGCTTCACCAAAAGATGAGAGTGCAGGAAGCAAAGCAATAAGTGCAGGTTTAAAAAGCCATACGTTACCGAGAACAAGTCTCATAGGGAATGAAGCATAAGGTGCAACTGATGAGAACATTCTCTTTACAGGCTCACCCATCTGTTTCTTGAAAGGTTTCTTTGTTTCAACTTCGTTTACAAATGCTGCAAGACGTGCAAGAGGAGTATTTTTCGGCGGAGTTGAAGAATGACCGCCTGAACCTTTTGCAATGATTTTAATGTTACAATTACCTTTTTCAACAATACCGATTGCCGCTGTATCGCATGAGACACCGGGGAATGCTTTTTCCATGATTGTGCCGCCTTCGTCCATAACAGATGAAAGACGTACACCCTTTTCAATAAGGTAGTCAATGATAAGATCTGCACCTCCGCCGAAGATTTCTTCATTAGCAGAGAAAGCAAGGTAAACGTCACATTCGGGAACAAAGTTTTCGCTGAGAAGTTCTTCAACTGCAGAAAGTTCTGCAAGAACTGTACATTTGCAGTCCATAGCACCTCTGCCGTGAACCGCACCGTCTGCAATTTTGCCTGAAAACGGGTCATATTTCCAATCAGTTTCTTCTGCGGGAACTACGTCCTGATGTCCCATAAGAAGAAACGCACGTGATGAATCTTTACCTGTCCATTTGTAAAGAAGATTTCCCTGAATTTCAGTTTTTTCAAGTTTTTCATGAACAAGAGGAAACTCTTTTTCAAGAACTTTATGAAGTTTATAGAACTCCGTAAGGTCGGTGTTTCCCCTCAAAGAAATTGAGGGGATTTTAACCATTTCTGACAATTTTTCAGCGTATTTTTTTTCTTCCTCGCTTGTATAATCAAGAGTTTCTTTTCCCTTGATAGGTTTTGCTTTAATTCTGATTGCATTAATTACTGCAACAAGAAGAAGCACAACAATAACTGCAAGAATTGCAAGAAGTGCAAAGCCTACATATTTCATTTTTCTTCCTCCAATTTTTCAAGAACAGGTTCTTTCTGGATACCGATGCCCTTGAAGAAATAATATTTTGTATATTCTTCGTGCTCAACACGCCATGCATCAGGGCCGTGCCATTTTCTGCCAAGGTCGTTATTATGAATTGCACCGAAGCTGTTATAGCGGTGACCGAATGCTGTGATTTCAATAAGATGCTCACCCGCTGACAGATGACCAAGCTCTGCTGAATAAGGTTCAAATGCAATTCTTCCGCAGTCTTTACCGTCAACCGAAACTGCAATAACAGGATTTCTGAACATTGTGCATGAAAGTCTGTAATCGCCTTCTCCAACATTGACTTTATACTTGTAAGTAAGGTTACCGCCGTAGAAAGGCATACCGTATCTGAGATATTCACCGAAGCTGATTTTTTCACGTTTTTCTGTGATTGTTATTTTTTCACCCTCAACATTTACGCCGAAATCACCCAGGAGATAACCCCATTCAACATTTGTTTTCTTTTCAAAGGGCATTTTTATTTCAATTGTGTTATCGCCTTTGTGAAGTTTGCCTATATTCATTTTAACAAGACATTCATCAACATAGAAGCCCTCGTATTTCTGCTCAAGAAGATTTCCGTTGATTTTTATTTCACAGAGTTCAGGTCTTTCATAAGCGAAGTAAACATCGTCTTTTGTGTCTATTTCTGAATGAATTGTATAGCGGAGTTCAAGAATGTGGCTTGAATTTTCGTCATTTTTAATTACCCACGGCTGTGCCACAGACTCTTTTCTTGAAGGATAACCGATAATATCTCTGAACTTATCATCAATGAGAAGAACTTCTTCTTCACGCTGCCATTCACCGCCGTCGAAACGGTATTCTGCTCTTTCAAGAAGTGCTACGTTAGGTTCTGACATTTCATATTCCATCTGACCGAGAAGATGGATTCTTTCCTCAACTTCTCTCTCACAAATTGAAAGGTCCGCTGAATGTTCCTCTGCTTCAGTCAATTTGAAAAGAAGGCTGTCATGACTGTAAATCAACTTTCTGATCACAGTAAATCCATTTCTGCAGTCTGTTTCAACAGGATAAATTTCACCTGTGAGTGTATCGTAAAATTCTGCATTGAACGTGCCTTTTACTTTGATTGTAAGTTCTGTTTCGTCAATAAGGTCTGACTGACGTTTTTTTGCATTCGCAATAAAAAGCCATTTGCAATCATTATCATTTCTCATCTGATAGAAAAGATTTTTTGCATTTCTGCCTTCGTCATCAAGGAGATAAACTGTCTTGAATTTTTCAAGGCTCTTGACTAAACTTGCTTGTGTGAATGACACAATACCACATTCATCAGCAAAAACTTTTGCTTCGTCACTTTCTACTGCATCAACATAATTCGGTGCAGAGCCAAGGAAAATAACTTTACCGCCCGCTTTGCGGAATGCTTTAAGTCTTTCAAGCGTTGTACCTCTGATAGTTTCAAGTGCAGGTGCAATCACAACATCATAATTCATTTCACCCACATTGAACTTATCACCTGACTGTCCCTTGTTCTGTGAGGGAAGAAGGGATTCAGCGATAAAATCAAAATCAAGCTGATTTGAAAGAAGCCACAAAACTACGTTCTGGAAATTCTGTTCAAGTTCTTCACGGAAAAGACCGGTCTGTTCCTGAGGCCCGAAACGAAGCCAATAACTTTCTATTGGATGAATAAGACCGACTTTAACTTCTGCCTTACCTCTTGTCATTGCAGTATTTACTCTTGCAAAATGGTCTTCAATGAGTTTATATTCCTTATACCAAGGTGACTGATAGAAAATTGATGCAGGATAGTCACGCTTTGCTTCACCTTCCATACTGTACCATGAAAGATGGTGAACACGGTTTGTAATACCGAGAACTGCCTGCCAGTCGCCTTGTTGTTTATGACCTCTGAAATCAAATTCCCAACCTGTTACACCGTAAAGTTCGCTGAGAACGCCTTCCCTTCCGTACTGATGAGATGCACTCTGTGCCTGTTTTGCAGTTGTGTATTCTCTCTGGTCGCAGAGCATATCTATACCGGGCAGACCGAATGAACGGTAAGAACGCATTGCTTCACCGATTGCAGATGTCTGAGAATTAAGTGTCTGTTCTTCCATCATGTGACCTGTAAGAGGAAGGTTATGTTCATCACACCATTTGCCTATTGTATCTGCAAAAGCAGATGCAAGGAGTTCACTTGTAAGGTCGTGGAATCTGTATCTCGGGAGTGATGCTTCTGACTCGGGTAAATCCCAGAAAATTTCGGGAAGTGTATCGAAGAAATCTTCACCAAATTTTTCTTTATAGATTTCGGGAAGTTTTTCTGTGTAAGGAATAATTTCACTTGTTCTGTCTTCTGCAAAATCAAGAGAAGTTTTTCTTGTATGCTGAGGCTCATCTGTGAAAATTGCAGGAACTGTATCACCGATATATTCTTCGAGAGCATCGAAATACCTCTGATGTGTTACCTCAACAAATTTTTCCATTGCTTCGGGATTGAGTGTATCAACATAAGTCTGGTTGTTGAACCAGGGCGAGGGTTTTGAAACCTCAAGGTACGCATACCACACGTTTTCCCCATCTTCATTTTCCGAAAGACGTTTATAGCTTTTCAGATATCCGTTTTCCAAAGTGATATCATATTTTGCAAGAAGTTCACCGTCGCGGCTCACAGCACCTCTGCTTGAAGAATCGTTGATTTTTGTTTCAACAATTTCCTCCTTTTTGAAAGGTGAAAATGCTATGTATCTTGCTCTGAACTTTTCGTTACAGGTAACAAGTCCGCCCGCAAATCCTGAGGGCCAACGGTCTTCGTCATAAAGATATGCTCTCATATCTTTTTCTTTTGCACGTTCAACTACCGCCTTGATATGCTCTAAGTATTCATCGCTCATATAATCAATATCAAGACCTGTACGGCAATGCATATGAGCACCGCCGATACCCATTTCTTCAAAATAATCCAGTTGTTTTTTCATCTTTTCCTTATCCAGGTTGTTGTTAAGCGCCCAGAAAGGTTCACCACGGTATTCATTTGTGGGATTTTTAAAGAGTTCGGGTGTTAAACTTTTTTCTTTTGACTTTGGAAAAATCATATTCATTCTCCTTACTTTTGCAAAATAAACCGCAAAGCAAAAGGCACAACCTCTTGCCCTACGGCTTTAATTTTTATATACGCATTTTTTTGTTCGCAACACTGAGTGCTTTACTCAATGCAGATGCTACTACAAGACATGAAAGAATTTCAACAATTCCGTTGACACCAATCATAAGCACAAAGAACATGAGTAAGTTCTCTGCCCCCGTATCGGCCATCATGTTCTGAATGAAATCTGTCTTACCGAAAAGCAGTACAAGACAAGACATAAAGAAAAGCGTGTTGAAAACAGGTCCGCAAACTGCTGAAACAGGATAAGAAAGAGCTTCTGACTTTTTACCCGACAGAGCACCTGACATCCCTTTGAAAATCAAACCGCACAGAAATCCTGCAAGAACTCTTGTAGGAATACACATAAGAAATGTGAAAAACGGATTGATTGACATAAGTGTTGTGCCGAATGCATCCATACCGAAACACTGCGCAAAACTCGTTACACCAAATACAAGTCCCATAAAGGCTCCTGCTCCGGGTCCGAGAACAATTGCTCCCGTAACAACAGGGATTATAACAAGAGCAATTGAGAGAGGTCCTATTTTAAGGTACCCCAGGGGCGTGAAAGACATAACCACAACAATTGCAGCGAGAACTGCAAGTTGGGTAAACTTCACAAGTTTTGACATTTTGTTTTTTGACATATATATTCCTCCTTGCTGTCACTCTGTTTTTTACAGATGCAACGCAATTTATAGCGAAAATATATTATTTTGTTTTTACGTTTTTATCGTAAATTATTTTAAGACCTTCAAGGAGAAGATGTTTATCGTAAATTATTTCAGTTTTACAGTTTGCTATAACGCTTCTTGCAAAACCGCCTGTTGCAACAATTGAAGCGGGTTTTTTGCCTATTTCTTCAGAAAAACGCTCAACCATTCCGTCAATCATTGCCGCAGTACCTACAAGTGTACCTGAAATAATACAATCAGCCGTATTTTTACCCAATGCACTTTTGGCACGTTTGATACCGATACTGGGAAGCAAAGAAGCAGATGAGGAAAGTGCATTCATTGAAACGCTGATACCTGCCGCAATTGTACATCCGAGAAAACTTCCGTTTTCATCAATGACATAAATTTTACTTGCTGTCCCAAGGTCAACAACAAAACAAGGTAAGGGATATTTTTTAAGTGCCGCAACACCGCCTGTCACAAAATCAGCACCAAGAGTTGACGGGTCATCAACAAGTATGTTAAGACCTGTTTTTATTCCCGGTCCTACAACAAGAGGCGTAATGCCTGTAAACCTTCTTACCGCTTCACCTAAAGGATATGTCACTTCAGGCACAACGCTGCTGAGAATACAGCCTGAAAAATCATCTTTTTCAACTGAATACAGTTTAAAAATATTCATTATTTCACAGGCATACTGATCTGCCATACGTTTTTTATCAGTTGCAAGACGTGAAACAAAAACAAGTTCATCATCTCTGAAAGCACCTATTGTTATGTTTGTATTGCCTATGTCAATTGTTAAAACCATATTGCATCTCTCCGGAAATGTCACTTTTTCATAATTATACTCTATTATTTTTTAAAAATCAATGCTATAATGATACCAAGAAAAACTTTTTTGAGGTAAAATTTATGGTTTGCAATTCATGTCCGAGAAAATGTAATGTTGACAGGTCAGAAAAAGCAGGTTTCTGCGGTATGACAGATAAAATTAAAATTGCACGGGCTGAACTTCACTTTTGGGAAGAACCCTGCATCAGCGGTGAAAGAGGCTCAGGAACAATCTTTTTTTCAGGATGTCCGTTGAAATGTGTTTACTGTCAGAATGAGGAAATCAGTTCAGGCGGTTTCGGAAAAGAAATAACAACTGAAAGGTTAGCAGAAATTTTTAAAGAACTTGAAGAAAAAGGCGCACACAATATCAATCTTGTCACACCTACTCACTATTCAGCTCAAATTCTGAAAGCCTTTGAAATCTACAAACCGAAAATCCCAATTGTATATAACTGCTCAGGTTATGAAGACACCCGGACTCTGAAAAAATTCAGGAACATTGTTGACATATATCTGACTGATATCAAATATTTCGACAGTAACGTCAGCGAAAAATATTCAAAGGCAAAAGATTATTTTGTAGTGGCTTCTTGTGCCGTCAAAGAAATGGTTTCACAGCAGCCTGAAAATATTTTTGACGAAAACGGCATTATGAAAAAGGGTGTAATAATCAGACACCTTGTTCTGCCGCTTAATCTTACTCAGACAAGAAAAATTCTTGAGTGGATAAAGGAAAATCTTCCCGATAATGTTATTATCAGCCTCATGAGCCAGTATGTTCCCTTAGGAAAAGCATGTGAACACAAAGAAATAAACAGAAAACTCACAACACGAGAATATGAAAAAGTCCTTGACATGTTTGATGAATTGGGCTTTGAGCATGGCTTTATGCAAGAACTTTCATCTTCAAAAAAAGATTTCATACCGCCTTTTAATCTTGAAGGAGTGTGAAAAATATTAATTTTTATATTGATATTATATAAAAAATATGTTAAAATTTATTGTATTTATTTACAGGAGGTACAAACCATGAAAAAGAAAATTTTATCAGTAATTCTTGCAGCACTTATGATGCTGACAGTATCCGTTCCTGCTTTTGCAGTAAACGAAGCAAGTACACCAGCAGGTGACACGCTTCAGTTTGGTGCTGACGGCAAATTCCAGATTCTCGTTCTTGCAGACGTACAGGATAATTATCCTGTAAACGAGGACACACTTCAGTATATCCGCGAAGCACTCGACACAGTAAAACCTGACCTTGTTGTTTTCAATGGTGACAACATCACTATTGATGACAAAGCAGCTTACGACCAGCTTATGCAACCCCTTGTTGAAAGAGGTCAGAAATTTACTTTTGTTTTCGGCAACCATGATGTAGAAGACAGAAGCTTTACACACGAAGATATTCTTGAAATTTTTCAGTCATATGAAGGTTGTCTCGCTTATGATGCTGACCCTGCCCTTCACGGCTGTGCAAACCACAATCTCCCCATCCTTTCATCTGACGGCACAAAAGTTGCTTTCAACCTCTGGATGTTTGACAGTGGCGACTATCTCAAAAACGAAGATGGCTCATGGTATTATGATGAATATGACAGCAGAGTTTATGACTGCGTAAGAAAAGACCAGATTGAATGGTACAAAAACGAAAGCAAAAAGCTTGAAGAAGCAAACGGCGGTAAAGTTCCTTCAATAGCTTTCCAGCACATCATCACTGAAGAAGGTGTTGCTGCAATTCTTCCTGAAATGCCTTCATTCCTCGGTTTTCTCGGCAGAAGCTTTGCTAACGGCAATGCATATTCATTTGTTCCCGTATTCACAAGAATTAAGGACGGATTTATCCTTGAACCCCCCTGCCCCTCAGTTGACAATGACGGTCAGTGGGATGCTTTTGTAGAACGCGGTGATGTTCTCGGCTGCGTATTCGGTCACGACCACGTAAACTCATTCATTGCTGAATATGACGGCATTGATGCTATCATGACACCCGGTATTACAAGTGAATCATATAGCAACGATATGCTCAGAGGCGGCAGAATCATCACTATTGATGAAAACGACCCCTGGAACTACGAAACAGAAATTCTCTATTTCCATGCTCTTGCACTCAAACAGGGTTCACTCCTTCCCGGAATTACAGGTAAATCAATTGCTGATTTCCAGCTTCAGGAATTTCTTCTCGCTGTTTCAGAAGTTGCCCTTAAAATCGGTCAGGTTCTCACATTCTTCATAAGATAACTATGTTATGAATCCCCTTAAAGGAGGGTAAACATTGGATACTAAAGTAAAAGCAATTGACACTGCTAAAAATTATGTTCCGAAAAAAGAATTTTACATGTACTGCATCGGCGGTGCGGGTCAGGGTATGATTTATGCCATTATGTCATCTTATATATCCGACTTCTACACAAACGTTATGCAGCTTCCTCTTATTTTCGTCCTTCTTCTCATGCTCCTTGCACGTGTATGGGACGCAATCAATGACCCCATGATGGGTATGATAGTTGACAGAACAACAACAAAATGGGGCAAAATGAAGCCCTATATACTCTGGGCCGTTGTTCCCATTGCTGTTCTTTCTTTCCTTATGTTCTATATCCCCGAAGGCTTCAACAGAACTCAGCTTATGATTTATGCAGGCATTGTCTATGTTCTCTGGGGTATGACTTATACTATTGCTGACGTTCCTTTCTGGAGTCTTCCCAACGTTATGACTCCTAACCCCGATGAAAGAGGTAAAGTTATTTCTGTCGGTAAAACAGTCAACGGCGTAGGTTCTGCTATTCCTATGCTTATCTTTGCAATTCTCGGATTTGTTGTTCCGAAAATTCTTCCCGATGCATCAACGGTTGAACAGGACAAATATAAATATATTCTTATCGCTGTTATTGCATCAGTTCTCGGCGGTCTTCTTTATGCAAACACTTATTTCCACGTGAAAGAACGTGTTAATATCCCCAATAAACCGAGACGCGATAAATCAGAACCCTCAACACTCATGAGAATTTTCAAATGTAAACCTCTCATGCTTGTTGTTATTATGGGTATTCTTTCAAGCGGAAGATACCTTGTACAGGCAGCATCTGTTCATGTAGCAAGATACGGTCTCTATGTTGGTCCTGAAATTACTGCAGATATGTCTTCATCTCAGAAAGCTGAACTCATTCAGAACAGTATTTCAACTGTAAGCACTATTCTTATGGTATGTGCAGCAGTAGGTATGTTCGGTTCAATGCTTGTAATGCCTTTCCTTTACAAGAAATTCAATTACAAGAAAATCATCATCTTCACTTGCCTTTTAGGTTTTGCCGCTTCCGTTGTTACAACAATTGTAGGTTGGCTTGTTGATACAAGATATGCACTTTATGCATGTATCCCCTTTATCATCCTTTCTTGTGTACCTCTCGGTGCACTCAATGTAACATCAGCGGCTATGATTGGTGACTGTCTTGATTACATGGAATGGGAAACCGGCCACAGAGACAATGCTCTCGGTGCTGCATGTCAGTCTTTCGTTAACAAACTCGGTAACGCGGTTGCAACGACAGGCATTATACTCATGTATATGCTCATCAATCTTGACCCTGCAAGTATGTACGCAAAAGAAGCAGTTATTTCTGCCCTCGATTTAGCACCTGAAATGAGATTTGCTATGTTCTCTCTAATTTCAATTGTTCCCGGTGTAAGTATGCTTTTGTGTGCAATACCCATGTTCTTCTATGACCTTGTTGGAGAAAAGAAAAACAGAATCACAAAAGAACTCAGTGAAAAACGTCAGAAAATGGGCGTTACTATAGACTAAAATAATTGCCGGATGGGTTATTTGCTCATTCGGCATAGATTCGTTTTACGGAGGTAAAATTATGGCTTATATTGAATTTGATTCTTCACGTCCTCTTGATTTAATTCCTATCGGCAGAATTGCAATCGACTTCAATCCTATTGATTATTTCAAAACTCTTGCCGGCAGCAATGAGTTCAGAAAATATGTGGGTGGTTCTCCCGCAAACATTGCAGTAGGTCTTGCAAGACTCGGTAAAAAAGTAGGTTTTATCGGCAAAGTTTCCGATGACCGTTTCGGTGATTATGTTACTGAATTTTTTGACAACGAAGGAATTGACACATCTAATGTATGCCGTGCTGAAAATGGTGAAAAAATCGGTCTTACATTTACTGAAATTCTTTCTCCTGATGAAAGCAGCATTCTTATGTACCGTGATGGTATTGCAGACCTGATGCTTCATCCCGACAACATTAATGAAGACTACATCAAATCTGCAAAAGCAATTCTCATCAGTGGTTCAGCACTTTCACAGTCACCTTCAAGAGAAGCTTGTCTTAAAGCCATGTACATTGCCAAGAAAACTGATACAAGAATTATTTTCGACATTGACTACCGTCCTTATAACTGGAAGAACAATGACGAAATTGCAATTTACTATTCAATTGTCGCTGAAAACAGCGATATGATTATGGGATCACGTGAGGAATTTGACCTTACGGAAGCAATAACTGAAAAAGGCAGAACTGACGAACAGACTGCCGCTTACTGGATAAATAAAGGTAATAAAATCATTATCATAAAACACGGTAAAAAAGGTTCAACCGCTTACACATCTGACGGCAAGAACTATTCCATCAAACCTTTCCCCGTAACCGCATTCAAGTCTTTTGGCGGTGGTGACGGCTATGGTTCATCATTTATCTACGGTCTTCTTGAGGGTTGGGACATTATGGATTGTCTTGAAATGGGTAGCGCCTCTGCATCAATGCTGGTTGCTGCTCACGGATGTTCACTCTTTATGCCTACTCTTGAAGAAGTAAAAGCTTTCATCAAAGAGAGCAAAGAAAAATACGGTGAAATGGTAGCAAGAGGTTAAAGAAATGTTTGAAGTACCTGTATTAAACGAAAATAACGAAAAAATACTTTGCGAAATGAACGGCAAAAATGCCGACATGTTAATGAATATCAAAGTAAAATATATGAAACCGGGAGAAACTTTTTCACTCTCAGATGAAAACAATGAAACTGCAGTTTTGCTTATTGCAGGTGAAGTTAAATTCACATTTAACGGCAGAACAGAAACAGGCAAACGTGAAAATCCATTTGATATGAAACCGTACTGTCTGCATGTTTCAAAAAACACATTTTTTACGGTCGAGGCACTTGCTGACACTGAAATAGTCATTCAGCAGACTGACAATGACAAAGAGTTTGAACCTGTTTTCTATAACCCTGAAAACTGTCTTTACCAGGAATTCGGCAAAGGGCAATGGGACGGTGCAGGTCACAGGGTAGTTTCAACCATGTTTGACCCTGACAATGCTCCTTACTCAAACATGGTCTTGGGGGAAGTTTTCAACAAACCCGGAAGATGGTCAAGTTACCCGCCCCATCATCATCCTCAGCCTGAAGTTTATTATTACAGATTTGATAAGCCTCAGGGTTTCGGTGCATGTTTCAACGCTGATGAAGTTTATAAAAGCGTTGATTCATCTGCTTGTTTTATCCACGACGGAGAAGACCATCAGCAGGTTGTAGCACCGGGATATAACATGTATTATGTGTGGATGATACGTCATCTTGACGGTGACCCGTGGTACAAAACAACAAGATTCGTGTCACCTGAACACGAATGGTTAATAGGGTAACACAGACAGACTCGAACACGCCAAAAAGGGAATATTTTCAGTCTTTTCGGCGTTTCGTGTTTGAAAGGCGTTAGCCTTCCTACACACTCAACCACCAAAAATCCAATAAAATATTCTCCTTTTTGGTCAAAGATTTTTTGCGAAGCGGATTTTTGGTGAACCAAGGCATAAAACACAGCAAATCCTGACGGATTTGCGAGTATTTTAACACAGGGTCAGCAGAAATA
>JAZOAY010000153.1:0-21393 GCA_045595725.1 Acutalibacteraceae bacterium
AATCCTGAGCAATGTTGATGTCGCTCGGTAATCCTTGTCCTTTTGACATATATACACAAAGAAGAACAACGCCCATGAATTTCTGTCCGTCCTGTGCACCGTGCATAAATGCCATTGAAGCTGCACCCACAATCTGTGCACCTCTGAAAAAGGGCTCGGTTTTGGGTCTGTCAGCGTTATAGAAAATTTTTGTAACAAGTTTACAGACAATCCATCCAAGAGCAAAGCCAAGTATTACGGAAATGAAAATACCGTAAATAACTTTCACCCATTCCTGACCGTTTACGCTTTTGAAACTTCCCTGAAGTGCGATTGCACTACCTGTAAGACCTGCGATAAGAGCATGGCTTTCACTCGTAGGAATACCAAATAACCATGCAAGCGTTGCCCAAAGTACAATCGCAAACAGCGCAGCACTCAGTGCGATAATTGCAAGGTCCGGGTCTGAGCCGAAATCAACCATTTTGGTGATTGTTTCAGCAACGGTGGAATTTATAAGTGTCATAATAAAAACACCAAGGAAATTGAACACCGCTGCCATAAGTATTGCCGCACGTGGAGACATGCATCTTGTAACAACACAAGTAGCAATGGCATTAGGTGCATCTGTCCAGCCGTTTACCAGAATAACACCCAAAGTAAGTGCCACAGCAATAAAGAGTAGCGGATTGGCTGTCATCTGAGACCAGAATTCTAAAATTGAAGCCATAGACATGATTCCTTTCATTTCGCGTGATTTTTGTTGCGAAAGAGTTCGATACTATTTTATATATTCAGACAATTTTTGTCAATGTGTTTTATAAATTTATTTGCATAAAAATACATAAATATCTGATTTTATTAATGGCGGAATCCTGAGTGAACAGATGATTCAGGAAAGTATGTTTATTTACAGTATTGGTCAAAATTTTCATAGGTGAAACTGTAACTGAGTTCACTGGGAGTTAAGTTCTGAGGCATTTTTGATAATTGATATTCATATTCTTCCTTAGTAACTTCCACATCATTTATTTTGTACATCAGCGGATCGCCTGAGGCAGCATTTGAAAATGCACTCAATATTTTTTCGGCAGAGCCATTGCTGTTTATTTTATAGTAAGCTTCCGAAACACGTCCCTGGGTGTAATATCCGCTGAATATAACAGAACCTTTTTCAACATAAGAAACGTAACCCATGCTGCCGTATTTTCCGAGGTCAACGACTTTGCCGTTTTTATATGTGGCAATCATTACCTGTGCCGCATTGTAAGTTCCTTCGGAAATAAGAAGTTCGGGGATGTCATCTGAGTCAATATAGGCGAAACTGAAATACATGTCATCCACAAGCCAATACTGTTCGCTACCTGCAACTTCATCATAAACAGATTTCAGATATTTATTATATGCTGTTTTCCAGCTTTCCGACTGTTGCTGTACGGAATTCTGCGAAGTTGAAGTAATCTCGCTGAATTTATAAAGTGACCAATAGCGTTTTTCGTTATAAGAACACAATTCAGCTGTTACTTTGTAATTGTACACCGTCGGGTATTCATCACCCATGCAGTAGTAATCGCATTTAATAATAATTTCATAAAGGTTATCTTTTATTTGAGTGCTTTTTGTTACTGAAAGTTCGTAGAAATCTCCGCCGCTGGGAATAAGGCCGACATAATAATTGCCGTCTTTATAATAAGCCCAGTCATTTTTGTAATTATGGTCAGGAGTGAGATTGAATACATTGCTTATAATCCAGTCCATACTTTTTCCGGGGAAAACAAAATAACTGCTGAACCCTTTTCCTATTGTGAATCTGCCCAAAGGATCGCCGTATTCATAAATCTCTTTGTAATCATTGAAAAAATTTCTGTATACCGCTGATGTGAAATGACTGCACATCAGCGAAGTGAATGCAGTTTCTTTTGCGTCAGATGATTTGTAATCATATTCATCTGTGTAGTTCATAAAATCTGCGAGAAAATCTGTAAGTATTTTAAAATCTGAGTCAGTTGCTTTAAGATTTTTATTAGTTTTTTTTGTGCTTTTTTCTGTAGTTTCTTTTGTGACTTTTTCTTCTGTTATATTATCTTTTGAATCGGTAATTTCCTGAGTTGTGATTTCTTCGTTTACAGGTTTATCTGTGTTTTCATCTTTTGATGTGAATTTAAAAATACAGAATACGATTGCGATAATTGCCAATACAGCAACAACGAGGGCAATTATTTTTTGCGTAGATGTAAGTTTTGACATGATAAATTCTCCTTATATTCAGATTTTTTTGAAAACGTTTTTTCCGGAATTTAATTTTGTTTCTTCACCGTTTAATCTTAAAACGGCATTTACTTTTTCTGGAAGAGTTATTTTAATTTCTTTTTCGTCATATTCTACTGAAATTTCACCCCTGATAGTGGTTATTTTTCCTTTTGCATGGGCAATTTCTTTCATACATTCGGGAGAAATTGTTACGTTCTCGTAGGCAACAGAATTTTTTGCCTGACGGATGCCGAGAATATACTCAAAAAGATATCTTGTAACTGCACCGAACATTGGATGACATTGTGAACGGACTCCGTTCCAGTATTCAAGAATTGTTGTAGCACCGTTCTGCATCTGATTGTAATAGGAAATTTCTTCTTCAGAAGTAAGGAGCATACAAGCAAGATCGGCTCTGTTTTTCTCAAAAAGAACACGTGTTGCAATGTCTGTTCCGAAAATTCCCGTATCGTACATTTTTCTGTTGCAATATTTCTTTACCATATTCTGAAAGGTGCGTTCATCTCCGAGTTTAAGGTCAACGGCAAAGGCGTTTGCACCTTGTTCGTTATTGGCGAAATCTCCAGTTTCTTTTGAGAAATATGTGCTGATAATTGCTTTTTTCTTGTTTTCAATACGCTGTATTATTTCCTCTGTGTATGTATTGACGCCGATGATTTCAGCGATTTCAAGGAAATATCCCATTGATTTGATGTAAAAGTAAGTATTTACAAAAGGCTCGGGAATTGCATTTGCGGAGAGTTTATTAAGCCTGTTCTGTTCCGGTACACACCAGTCGCCAAGGCACCATACGCCGGGCAGATCTGATGTGACAAGGTCGTTTTCGCTGTGACTTTCAAGGTAGGAGAACCATTTGTACATACGAGGGAAAGTGTCTTTGAAGATTTCTTTTTCTCCGTAAGCTTTATAATACATATAAGGTACAACTACAATTGCGCAACCCCATCCTCCGGGACCGCCCCCTGATTGAACAAATGGTGCGGTATATTGTATGTGACCTGTTTTTTCATCCTGACAGTCGCAGATGTCACCAATCCATTTTCTGTAGAATTTCTGTGCATCAAGCTGCATCATTGCAGCGGCACACGTAAGCTGTCCGTCACCTGTGTAACCGCGTCTTTCCGTGTGAGGACAGTCGGAGGGGATGCCTGCATGCATGTTTGCAAGCTGAGTTCTGATATATGCTTTGTAGAGCCAGTTGAGAGTTTCGTTACTGCACTCAAAAGAAGATGTTACATCAACATCGCTGTGAGTTACATGACATTCCACTACCTCGGCATCACCGATAACTTCAAAATATCTGAAACAAAGCCATGTGAACTGAGGAAAGAGAAGTCTTTCTTCACCGTCGGTGATATAATTGGTGTGCTGGTTGTAAATGTGTTCTTCGTCAAGATTGCCGTCTTTATCGAGAAGTTCGCTGTATCTGACTCTGATTTCACCTGCATTTTTGCTTTTCAGAACAGGGTATCCCGCAAAAACTTCACCGGCATCATAAATGTTATTGCCGAGATATTTCGGCTTGATAATACGTGTAACTTTATCGGCAGGGCAATCCTGAATAAGGAAGTTCGTATCAGGAGTTTCCTGAATTTCAACTTTTTTCCATTCTGAAACTTCAGTATAATCGTGAGTTTCGCCATGTATAACATCAGCTTCTTTGACAAAACTTTCTCTCATTTCTTCTGTACCGTCTGAGAAAAGAGTTGTTGTGTTTCCGATTTCATCTGTAATGTCAATTCTCCAACAGATTTTTGAAATTCCGTAATCGTATTCTTCGTAAAATCCTGAACCCAACATGAAAAGGATTTTGTTTTTGCCTTCTGAAATGTAGTCAGTAATATCATAAACCGGGCAATAAAGTCTGTGACGGAATTCTTCATTAAAGGGATGATCGCCGTATTCCATATTGTATCTTTTTTCAAAATCTGTATTCAGAGGCTGAAAAAGGTCATCACTTACTTTTCTGCCGTTTATATAAAGTCTGAATGTGCCCATGCAACCTATGGTGATGGTTGCTCTTTCTTTTTTATTTAAATTAATTTCCGACATAATATCAACGGGTAAGCCTTTTTTTCCGGAACCTATCCATTTGCACATGTGTAAATCAGCTTTTTTAAACATTGAGAACACCTCCACTGATTTTATTTATACCACATTTACATGGTATAATCAAGGAAAAAAATCCGCAACAAAAAAATTTCGCTACGGATTTTTTTTATTAAATAGGAGGATATAGTAAATGGTCTTATGTTTATTTAACTCTCATGAGATGCTGGCAGTAAGCATATACGTTCTGGATTTTTTTAGCTTCAACTCCGTCATCGGCCTGAATAACAGGGTTTGAAGCAGAGGGTGTGCGGTAAAGTTTGAAAACAATTGCCTGCTGTCCCGGACGCATATTTCTGATGTGTTTGTATTCAAAGTCACGTTTCTCAATACCGAGCTGTTCAAACATTACTGATTCAATATCGGGGTTTGAAAAGCATTTGAGGTATTCTTTTTCATCAAAAATTTCAAGCAACATTTTTGTTTCTTCAAATGACATATTGGAGCATTTGAATTCGCCTTCGTTGATTACTGAAATCATACTGCTGTTATCAAGCAGCAAGAGTGGTAAATTGTTGTTAACGTCCATGACGGAACCCCCTTCGGTTTCATAATATTTATATTAAAGGTAATTTGTTTTAATTACCTCTGTTGTGATTTTATTTTAGCATTGTCAGAAACATTTTTCTGTGACTAAGTCACAAAAAAATATCCCCCGAAACAAAGTTCAGGGGATACACTTATAAAATCAAGTTAAATTATGCAAGTTCAGCGAAGTACTTGATTGTTCTAACCATCTGGCTTGTGTATGAGTTTTCGTTGTCATACCATGAAACAACCTGTACCTGGAATGTGTCGTCATCAATCTTAGCAACCATTGTCTGTGTTGCATCGAAGAGTGAACCGTAACGCATACCGATTACGTCTGAAGAAACGATGGGTTCTTCGTTGTAACCGAATGAATCGTTAGCAGCAGCTTTCATAGCAGCGTTGATGCCTTCAACTGTAACGTCACTGCCTTTAACAACAGCAACGAGGATTGTTGTTGAACCTGTGGGTGTGGGAACTCTCTGTGCAGAACCGATGAGTTTGCCGTTGAGTTCGGGGATAACAAGGCCGATAGCTTTAGCAGCACCTGTTGAGTTGGGAACGATGTTAGCAGCACCTGCACGTGCACGGCGGAAATCGCCTTTTCTGTGGGGACCGTCAGGGATCATCTGATCGCCTGTGTAAGCGTGAACTGTTGTCATGATACCGCTCTGGATAGCTGCATAGTCGTTAAGAGCTTTAGCCATGGGAGCAAGGCAGTTTGTTGTGCAAGAAGCAGCAGAAATGATCTGGTCTTCAGCTGTAAGGATGCCTTCGTTTACGCTGTAAACAACTGTTTTTGTTTCTTTATCAGCGGGAGCAGAAATAACAACTTTCTTAGCACCTGCGTTGATGTGAGCCATTGATTTTTCTTTTGTGCAGTAGAAACCTGTGCATTCAAGAACAACGTCTACACCGATTTCGCCCCAGGGAAGGTTGTTAGCGTCTGCTTCTTTGTAGATTGTAAGAGTTTTGCCGTCAACTGTGATTGTGCCTGCTTCGTCATCAGCAACAACTGAGTGAAGGTTTTCACCGATAGCACCACAGTAACCACCCTGAGCTGTGTCGTACTTGAGAAGAGTAGCGAGCATTGAGGGTTTTGTAAGGTCGTTGATAGCTACTACTTCGTAACCTTCAGCGCCGAACATCTGACGGAATGCGAGACGGCCGATTCTGCCGAATCCGTTAATTGCAACTTTAACTGACATTTTGATTACCTCCAAAAAAGTAATTATTATTTTTTTACTCTCTTATTTTAGCCCTTTTTTATCAAATATGCAACTGTTTTGTTATAAATTTAACTAATTTTGTCAGTGTGTACAAATTTAGTAAATTTTGGTTAAATTGATAGGTAAATATGACATCAATAGTATCTGAGAAGAGCAACAACTTTGCCGAGAATAGCAACTTCTGTGCAGATAATCGGTTCAAAAGCATCGTTCTCGGGTTGAAGACGGAAATGACCGTTTTCTTTGAAAAATCTCTTTACCGTTGCTTCGTCTTCAATGAGGGCAACTACAATTTCCCCGTCACGTGCTGTAGGAGTTCTTTCAACGAAGATGATATCTCCGTCGTGTATGCCTGCGTTTATCATACTTTCACCTTTTACGTGCAAAGCGAAAAGCGGTTTGTCTTTTGAAATATAACCTGAATAGGGGACATAGCTTTCAATCTGTTCCACAGCAAGAATGGGCATACCTGCAGTAACTGTACCAAGCAGAGGTACATGAGTTACGTTTTCAGCCTGACCGCAGATTCTGATTGAACGTTTGAGCATAGGGTCACGTTCTATGTAACCGCATTCTTCAAGAATGTCAAGATTTGTCTGTACAGAGGAGGTGGATTTAAGCCCTACTGCAGCACATATTTCGCGTACAGAGGGAGGTGCAGAACCCATCTGTGAACGTTCAACGAGAAACTCGTAAATCTTTTTCTGGGTTGAATTTATAGCCTTCATACTCTGTTTCCTTTCCGTAATTTTAGTTTTACATGGGTATTATAACACATTAAAATGAAAAAAGCAAACATTTGTTCAGATTTTTTGAAAAAATTTTTTGCTGTATAAATTTTGTTATGCGGGACCAAAATAAATCTGACAGAAAAAAAGGAAGGAACATTTATAATGAAAATTGATAAAGAGACAAAAAAACAAATGAAAGACTATTTTTCATCAAAGAAATTTATAATAGCGGCAGCAATTTTTCTTCTTGCGGCAGGAACGGGAATAGGCACGGCAATGAGTGTGTCGAGACAGCTGAGAGAAAGTCTTTCGGGGGTTGATACTTCTTATAATGAAACGACAAAGGAAAATTTTACTGAAAATGCTGCAAATGATGTAACCGGAGTGACTGTTCCTGTTACCGAGAAGGTGACAGAGGAAGAGGTTTCGGTTATCAAGGAAGAGGATTTTGTTCTGCCGACCGGAAAAAAGATTGTCAAGGACTACAGTAATTCTGTGGCAGTGAAATCAAAAACCATGAATGACTGGAGGGTGCACAACGGAGTTGATTTCAAGGCAAAAGAAGGTGACGAAGTGAAAGCGGTTCAGTCAGGTGCAATTCTTGCAATCTATAACAGCAGTCTGTGGGGTACAATAGTTGAAATTGACCATGGTGCAGGTGTTGTGGCAAGGTATTGCGGTCTTGATGAAAAGTTGAAAATAAGTGTAAATGATGTAGTGGAACAAGGTCAGGTAATAGGATATGTAGGTAAAATTCCCGTAGAAGCGGCAGATGGTGCACATCTTCATTTTGAAATTCTGAAAGACGGAGCAATTACAGACCCGCTGAGCATATATGATTGAAATGTCCTGCTTTTTCAAGTGATATTACTTCGTAGTAGTATTTCCTGACGGAAATGTTTCGGGTCTGCGACGCTGAATTTTACATTGCACCGTTTAATTTTGAAGGTGACGATGCGTAATTGTCCCGTCTTGAATGCATATCAAAATTCGGGACACAGATAAATTATGATTTATAGAGCAGTTGAGTTTCAGCCTCCCCTTGAAAAGGCAAGGGGAGGTGTCAAAATCTGTGATTTTGACGGAGGGGATTTTTCGTTGAAAATTTTTACAAGGATGTTATATTATTGTAACCGTAGTGTTTCTTGACACATAAGGGTATTTTTGCTAAAATAAAATGTAAATATATAATGGAGTTATAGTGAATATCTTTGTAAAAGGTGATGTTTATGATTAACACAGATGAATTATGTATGAGTTGCATGAAAGAAATCGGTGACGAAAAGCAGTGTCCCTATTGCGGTTTTCATGCGGATTCTCCTCAGATTGCACCATACCTTCCTATCAGAAGCACAATTGCAAACAGATATCTTGTAGGTAAACTTATTGACTACAACGGTGACGGTGCTTCCTACATGGGTTGGGACCTGAGTACAAAAACGGCTGTTGTAATCCGTGAATTCATGCCCGATGCAATTGCAGGCAGAGATCTTGGAAAAACAGAAGTTATTCCGTTCCCCGGTAAAGAGGAAGTTTATTACGACTGTCTTCAGAGTTTTACCGAAATGTGGAGAAAACTTATGCGTCTGACAGGACTTTCAGCACTTGTTGAAGTTTTCGGAATTATTGAGGAAAATAATACGGCTTATGTAATTGAAGAATATATTGACGGAATTACACTCAGAGAATATCTTCTCAGAACTCCCACAGGTTACATTTCATGGGAAAAAGCAAGACCTTTGTTTATGCCGGTACTTTCAACAATGGGAAATCTTCATACTGCGGGAATTATCCACAGAGGCATATCTCCTACAACTCTTATGATTGCACCTGACGGAAAACTCCGTATTACAGGATTCAGTATCAACAGAGTGAGAAGTGCAAAGAGTGAACTCAATTCTCAATTGTTCAACGGCTATGCGGCAATTGAACAGTATGGTTTTGACGGACAGCAGGGACCGTGGACGGATATCTATGCTTTTGCGGCAGTTCTTTACAGAGCGCTTATCGGTTCAGACCCCATTGATGCCACATCAAGAGTTACAAATGACAGACTTATGATACCAGGCAGATTTGCAGAACAGCTTCCGGCATACGTTATCAACGGACTTATCAATGCTCTGCAGATTTATCCCGAGGACAGAACAAGAAATGTTGAACAGTGCAGAGCAGAGCTTTCAGCGGCACCCAGTGCGGCAGTTCAGTGGGACGATAATCCTACACAGATGATGCCCAGAGAAAGCAGTAAAGTGCCTTCCGATTTTCTTGACAGGGACGATGCAGAGGAAGAATATGTTCCTCAGAAAGAGGGCAAGAAAGATAAAAAGACAATTGCAATTGTACTTGTCAGCATACTTGTGATTATTGCTGCAATTGTTATCGGTGTTACTGCAATGTCAGGCGGCGGTGATAATGAAACTACAACCGACCCTGCAGTTTCTGCTGATGATGAAGGATATGTTGTAGTTCCTGAACTTAAAGGATGGCTTTATACAGACAGACAGACTCAGCTTGGTGCTATATTCAATTTCAGTCTGAAATATGAATTCAGCGACGATTTTGAAGAAGGTCAGATTATAAGCCAGTATCCCGAAAGCGGGGAAAAAGTTCAGAAAGGCTCAACAATCAGCGTTGTTGTAAGTAAAGGACCTAAGTCAATTAAGCTTATCAATGTTGTCGGACTTCAGTATGACGAAGCAAAGAGTAAACTTGAAGAAATCGGTTTTACTGTTGTAAAAGCAAGTAAGCCTGTAGACAATGACGGCTCACATGCTGCAGATACGGTTTACAGAATGAGTCCCAGTAATTTCGACGGCGAATACGATAAAGGTGACGAGGTTATGCTTGAAGTATGGGGCGAAATTGTGACGGCTACAGAACCCCCTGAAACAGAAACATCGCCCACAGAAGAACCGACAGCGGAAGAACCCACAGAAGATGACAGCGGTTTCTTCCCGGGATTTGATTGGTAAAAAAGGATAAAATTTACACCCTTGTAAAACAAGGGTGTTTTTCTTTTAATCTTCTATTACAACTAACTGATGAATGTCAATTTCGGGAACAACAAATTTTACTTTTCCGTTATTATATTCAAAAGAAATTTCTTTTCCCTGAGGCTCAAGAGCTACTCTTGACGGTTTGTTTTCCTTATTAACAGAGCATTCCACATTGTAAAGAGGAACGGTATCTTCAATAACTTCCGTGTTTTCGCCTCTTACTGTTGTGTGTGCAAAAAGAAGATGAAGAATGTTTCTTTTTTCTTTATCCTGTCTTGTATATGTGACAACTGCTTTGTCGGGAATTTTTACGTCGATTGTAAATGAATCACCCATCATTCTGTTAAGAATATACGTGAAAATTTCTTTGAAACAAAGGTGACCGTGTTTTGCGTAAGCTGTGAAAATATCCCATCCGATATATGCAATGTTTCCTCTGATAACTGCTGCGGGGAACTGTTCATCAGGTTTATTGGGAGCGTGAGCGTGAGAGCAGAAGTGGTCTCTTGTGCGGTTGAAATAAGGATTCTGAACATATGCTGCAATTTCACAGTCATTTGCATCAAACCTGTAAGAATTACATTTCATAATATATTCTGTGTTTCCGTTGACTGTGTCAAATGCAGGTACAAAATATGTGGGATTATATTCATTTTCTCCCATAAATTCTCCGCCCATATCAAGGAAGAATTTTCCGCTTCTTGTAAGGGCTTTTGCACTTGCAATTACTTTGCCGCCATTTTCCGCAAATGCTCTGATTTTATTGATAACTTCCTCATTTTCGATTTCCACATCAGGGAGAACAAGCAACTTGTACTGTGAAAAATCCATTGTGCCGTCAACAAAATTGTAAAGACGGTTGTTTTCAAGAAGCATTCTGTTAGCACCGATATCTGCTTTTGCATCACGTCCGCCTGTCAGGGATTCTGAACTGAGTACAGCGATATCAGCCACGTTTACTGCACCCTCAAGCCAGGGCTCTTTTTCTTCAACAAGTGAATACGCTTTGCCGATAAGATTGTATGTTGCCATGTTCATTTCACCGAGAGGATGCATCTGGTCTCCGATTGAACATCCTGCACCGTTTGCAACTGACAGAGCAGTTTCATAAATAAGTGCGTTCGGATGTTTGAATCCGCCGAATTCACCCCATGAATGGTGGAATTTTCCTGTCATTCCGAGAAAGTCCGTATCTTTCAGCGTGCGTACATAAGCGGCAGAAAGGGGGAAATGGTCGTAACCCCAACCGCCTGTGGGAAGACTTTCAAGTTCAAGGTGAGTATTGGCTCTGATAACTTCATAATCCCCTTTAGGAATGTGACCGCCGTTGTGGAAGATTGTAGCGGTAGAGCTGTGCTTTCTTACGGCATTGTTTGTTGCAGTTGTGTATTTTTCATAAACTATGTTTTCAAACTTTTTGCGGTCTTCTGCTTTAGTGATATCAAGACCGAGGTTTTTCATGTCAACCTTACATTTGTCACAGTAACAGAATCTGGGAGCGACAATATCAAGGAAGATTCCGCAAGGGTTGTATTTTACCATTACTTCTTCAATCTGTCTGCAAAGTACGTCAAGATATTCTGTATTGAAACAGAGAAGATGGAAATGGGCTTCGCTTTCATATTCATCACAGTCTGATTTATCATCTGAGCGTTTAAAACGCCATTCGGGATGTCTGTCCCAGTCTTTTTCGTCAAACCCTGCAGAAATGTAAACGGGGGCATTTACGTCAATTTCTTTGCATGCTTCAAGCTGAGCACCGAGTAAATCAAAGCTGAGGAGAGGATGCATTTCGTTTTCTTCTGTAGGATGATATGACCATCCGTGATGACATTTTGAAAATACTGTAATTGAATTTACGTGACCTGCTTTAAGCGCAGATTGAAACTGTTCTTTTGAAAATTTTGTGCCTACATCAAGAAGTCCCGATGTGTGAAAGTCAAGATGCACCTGTCTTTTTCTTATCATAAATGTTAAACTCCTTTTATAAGACTGTCCATGTTTTCAAGAATTGTTCTTGCGGTATCGGGACCTACAGAGTTTGTTTCTTCATAATGCTTTCTGTCAAAAGAATCGCGGGGAATGTTGAAATAAGGAAGCCATTCATGAAGCACAAAATCGTTATCGGGGATGATGTAACCAAGTTCATCATTGCAAAGACCGAGAACGAAAGAATGCTCACAGTCTGTCATTTCTGAAAGAACCTTGTACTGAGCTTCTTTACCTGTTCCGCTTTTTTCTGCTGAAAGGAATGCACCTGTTTCAAGCTCGGGATAAAGTTCACCGGGAATCATGAAAATTCCTATCTGATTATTACCAAGCTCCATATAAGAAACTTCGGAAATAATTGAAACTTCGGTTTTACCTGTCTTTTCGGCATCATTGTTGAGGACACCTAAAAATTTTGCAAGAAGAAGTGCTGTGTTATCGCATCTTACTTTTATTGATTTAGTTGAGATGTTAATAATAGGTGAAAGTTCCTTTTCATTTGTAATACCGAGAACATAATCTGCAATCTTTTTACCGTAATCTTTTGTGTAGCCGATACAGTCAAAAGTATCACTCTTAAGGAAATTGTCAATCTGGTCTCCTGTAATAAGACCGCCTACAGCACCGTTTACAAAAAGAACGTTTGCACCGCCTGTTCGGTTGTTTATTTCTTTTGTAAGATAAGCAGGAAAATCTGCACTTACCTGAGTGGTTTTACTGCCGAGACCTTCAGCGTGAGCATTGAAGTTTACAATGTATGTGTCTTTTTTACTTTCGTTGGGTTCAAAACGGATTGATGTGATAATATCGCTGTATTCAATGGGAGTTCTTGTGTCTGCCTGCATATTTTCAGCTTTTGCCGTGCCGAAGTAAAGTTTTCCGTTTTCTCTTGCTTCATAGGCTTTTATGATTGCTTCGGCAGTTTTGACCTTGAGAGACTGCATAAAGTCGTCATTTTTTCCGTCTGAAAGGAAATTCTTTCCCCAGAGACCTTGTGTGTCAATGGCAGAATGAGTGTGAGTGGAACAAATATTTATTGATTTGAGAGAAGGAATTTTTTTGCTTTCAATGACAATTTTTCTGATGTCGTTTATGTCGTGACGGCTAAGTCCCACACAGTCAATTGCACAGAGAACAACTCCTCCCCGTGAGGTGTTATCGTCAATGTAAACTGCTTTTGCATACATATCATCAAGAACACCTTTTGCAGGGTTATTTGTGTTGTAACCTGCAATGTAATATGTATCGGCAGTTATGTCTTCGGGAGTGAGAACTTCTTCACCGTAACCCAAAGTCCATTCTTCTCCCGCTGTGTCAGAAAAAGTTTTGTCACCCGTGAGCATATATTCTGAAGACTCTTCTTCCGCAATAAATGTTGACATGGGCATACAGAGAATTATGAGAGACAGCAGGGCACTTATCAGTCCTCTGACAAAATTCGGGAGTTTTATAAAACGTAAAAATTCCATTTATTTTATCTCCTTTAAAAGTTGTGCAAATTCTCTTGAGAAAGTGGTGGCGGCTGTGTCGCCTGTGGAAACTGTTTCTTCGTAATGACCTTCTGCACCTGAAGATGAATAGTCGTTGTCGGGAACAATATAACCTACCGCATCATTGCAAAGTCCGAAAACAAGAACCTTGTCTGTTCCTTCAAAAAGAGTGTTGAGGGGAGCGTAAGGATATTCTTCACCTTTGAATGCCTCTTCTGCAGAATAGAAACCGCCGTAAACGATTTCGGGCAGAACTTCACCGGGAACTTCTATAACTTTGACATTTTTTCCGATTTCCACGTAACCTATTTCACTTGTGAGATAGATTTTTCCGTTTTCTTTGAATGCTTTAACGCTGCAAAGACCTGCACTTTCTGCAAGACGGAAAACAAAGTTGTTTATTTCAAAGTCAATCTGTTTGTGGCGGATGTTGATAATAGGGTCAACCTTTTCACCTTTTTCGGCAAGTGAAGAAAGGATGTCAGCAACAATTATGCTGTATTCTTTCATTTTTTCATAGGAAGTAAGATCTTCGGGAATACCTGTTTCCTTATCCATGTTGTTACCAACGTTACCGCCGATTGCACCCTGAATGAAAATGAATTCAGCGTTTTTATTTGTGTTTATTGCCTGTTCGATGTAGTAGGGGAAGTCACCTGAAATTTCTGTGTTGCTCCAGCCGAGATTAATGGGATGAGCACCGAAATTTGTAATATAAATTTCCTTTTTGCTTTCGTCGGAGGGTACAAAGCGGAAAAGATGGAAACGGTCATCAATTGCATAGGGGTCACGGCCGTCATAGAAAAGCTCAGGACGTGATTCTTCAGAATAATAAAGGTCACCTGTTGTTCGAGCGGTATAAGCTTCTCTTATTGCTTCGGAAACTTTTTCCACAACTCTGTCCATATATCCTTCGTCTCTGCCTGTTTTGGGGATATTGCCCCAGAGTCCCTGAGTGTCAATACCGCTGTGGACGTGAGTTGAACCTACGTTAATGCTGATAAGTCCGTCCTTGCCTGTTATATCGGAAAGTTTTGCTCTGACTTCTTTAATTTCACCGCTCATAAGACCGATGCCGTCAATGTAAGCGAATGCCACAGCACCTCTGCCTGAGTTGTCATCAAGTACAACTGCACGTACGCAAAGGTCGTCAACAACGCCTGTTGCTTCCTGAGCAGGGAATTTAAGGAAACCGCCGAGAAAATATCTGTGAGAGTCCACATCTTCGGGTGTGAGAATACGACGTGCATAACCTACAGACCAGTATTCTGATGTTGCTTCGTCAATGAATTCGTCATGTCCTTCAAGGAAATTCATGGTGCTTATTTCTGCAGACGGTCTTTCGTCATATCCGAGAGTTGTCAGACTCTGGAAAACTGCAGAAAGTAGAAGGGGAATACCTAAAATAACTGCGAAAAGCGCTGAAAAAAATCTTACGATGGCTGCCATAATAAAACCTCCGTTTTTTAATATATTCCGAGTTCTTCTCTGAACTCGGTTTTAATATCAATATCATTTGAAATTTTAGCAGGCAAAGAAATGTATTTGTCTGCAAGGGAAAGGAGTTTCTCTTTGACCTTTTCATCCTTCGTCTGTAAAAATTCAAAAATATTTTCCATAATTTCGCAGCTTACAAAGAATTTCTCCGACCATTTTGTAAGTTCGTTGCAGATGGGTAAATCTCTTTTGAGAAACTCTCTGCATTTTTTCATTCTTTCAAGATAATTTGCTGCAAGCGAGAACGCTTTTTCATTGTCTCCCGATTTGAAAAGTTTTTCAATTTCACCGAAAGTTTCATACATTCTTCTTGAATTTGTGTCTTTAAGGCAGGATGTATAAAGATGGTCTGCGAAAATAATGAAATTATCTGCATCATCTTCTCCGATAACCTGTTTTATTGCTTTTTCCCAGGAGGACTGAGGATTATAGTTTTCTGAGTCCCAAAGGTAAGATGCGATTGTGATTAGAGGAATTTTTGAACACTCCGCATATTCCATACAGTTTGCAATAAGTCCCTCAGAATATTTCCACAAATCTTTTTCTCTGCCTATAATGGGGGATATGTGCATCTCGTTGAACATGGAACAGTCGTTTACGGGATAATTGTCCCAATAAAGAGGTTTGTGGTGAGTGTTCTCATAAAATTTGAGAGCTTCGGATGTAGTCAGTTCACGGGAGCAGATGTCTTTTCCTGTCCAGAAAATGTTTATAAGGGGAGAAATGTTCTGTCCCAGTTTTGCTATGTAATATTCGTCTCCTTTACCGTGATAAACTGTGGGGCATACGGTAAGCTTTATGTCTGCATCAAGAGAAAGCAGAAAAGAGTGATACTTATTTATCAGGTCGATGTGAGCATTTACCGTTTCGCCGTATTTGTCCTTATCTTCTCCGTAAAATAAATCTTCGTCAATGTCATCAAGTAAGAGACCGAAGTTTCTTATTCCGATTTCATAAAGTTGTTTTGTTTTTTCTGAGAGATAACCGAACTCTTTTTCGTCTGAATATTTCATTGTCAGTCCCGGTGCAATGCAGTAGTAAAGAGACATGAAATATTCTTGTGCAAGGTCAGAAAGTTCTTTCAGCTTTTTGAGTTCATCAGGGGGATATTTTTCTCTCCACTTTTCTCTGTGGAAAATATCATCTTTCGGAGCATAAAAAACAGTATTCATTCTGTTTTTTGCCATTAGTGTGAGAACGGATTTTCTGTTTTCGTGACTCCATGGCTTTCCGTAAAATCCCTCAATGTAACCTCTTGTTTTAAAAGAGGGAGAAACAACAAATTCACCTGAAGTGAGATTATTCTCTTTTATTCTTTGGGCTAAATCTGTCAGGGCATAAAATTCACTTTTTTCTCCTGAACAGATAATCTGCACGTTGTCTTCTTCGGTTTTTAAAATGTATTTTTCGTCGGTAATTCTTCTTGTTTTTTCACAGTAAGTTGTAAGTTCTGAGTTTTCATGTTTTATGCTTATATTCAATTTACTTTCTTTAAGAATACCGTTTAAAATTTCTTGGGAAAGTCTGTTCATGTTTTCACCGCCAAATTAAAATTTTAAGGCAAATACTGCTGTTTTGGCTCTTGTTTCAAGAAGTGTGAAACCGTATTTTTTGTAAAAGTTTCCGCCTTTTTCATTGCCTGACCACATTGTCAGACAAACACCTTTCACACCTTTTTCTTTCAGGTTTTCGCAGAGTGCATCCATCAGCTTATGACCGAGTCCCATTCTCTGATATTCAGGGAGAATGTCAATATGCATGTGGGCAGGATATTCTTTTTTGTATTCAGACTGAATGAGGGTTGAAATAACAGCAGTTTTTTTGTAAAAGAATTCATATTTTCTGAATCTGGGAAGATATTCTTCTTTGAAAACTTTTTTGAAATTATCATAATTTTCGGCACAGAGAACGTATCCTATTGCTCTGTCGTTTTCATCAACTGCCACAAAGCAGTTGTGTCCCTCTTTTTCTATAAAATAATCACAGTAAGTGGTGAGAATAAAATTCTGATATCTTTTTCCTTTTTTACAAGGGCCGTCGCTGTTGAGACAGACAAAACGCACATTTTCTTTATCTCTTTCTTCGTAACGTCTTATGTTCATTTATTTTCCCTCCACGGCACGTCTGATGTCCCATAAATTTTCTTCAAGCAGTTCTTCTGCTGTTTTTTCATCGCATTTTAAAATTTCAACAACAATCCCGATCATTCTCCGGCGGAGTTTTTTGTTTGTGGGTTTTAAGTTTATCATCATGTTTTCATAAACACATCCGCACTTTGTCATTGAAACTGTTGAAAGCATGTTGAGGATAATTTTTTGAGCAGTTCCCGCTTTCATTCTGGTAGAACCTGTGAGAACTTCTTCTCCCGTGTCTGCACAGATGGAAATGTCTGCAATTTTTTCCATCTGAGTATCAGGATTATTTGTAATTGAAACGGTCTTTGCACCAAGTTCTTTTGCGTAGTTAATTGCGGAAATAACGTAGGCTGCAGAGCCTGAGGCGGAAAGTCCGATTAAAATATCTTTTTCTGAAAAATTATGATTTTTCAGGTCGGTCACGGAAAGTTGGGGATTGTCTTCTGCATTTTCAGCAGCCTTGAACATACAGTCTCTGCCGCCTGCAATAATACCGTTGAACAAATCATAAGATACTCCGAAAGTGGGAGGACATTCTGCTGCATCGCATACTGCAAGTCTGCCTGATGTTCCGCTTCCTATGTAAAAAACTCTGCCGCCGTTTTTTATTGTTTCTGTCACAGCGTCACATGCTTCTTCAATTTGTGGCAAAGCCTTTTCAATTGCAGAAAAAACATTCAGGTTTTCATCATTTATAACTTTGAGTATTTCACCTGTGTTCATTTTGTCAAGTTTATAAGTTTTTTTGTTTCGCATTTCAGTTCTTAGCATAAGAAAACCTCATTCAATTATGTTCTTTCTTGCAAGCGACAAGGCACCGGAAACAATTTCTTTGTCACACCATTCGATTTTTATTTCATCTTCAAGATGATTTATGAAAAAATTTTCAAGTATTTCTTTCTGCTTGCATAAGCCTCCGCAGAGAACAATTTTTCCTTTTTTGTCAGGGAGCAAATTGTATCCCGCTTTGATGATTTCTGCAATTTCTTTTGTGTTTTTTCTGAGAATTCTTTCAGCTTCCTTGTCACCTTTTTCATAAGCACGGAAAATTACAGGTGCAAAAGAGGCAATGTATGAATTACCGCCTTTATAAATCTTCGGTATTGCATCGGGCAGAGGGAGTTTCACTTCTTCTCTAATCATTTTATATATTATTTCGCTTCCTCCTCTTGTGTCAAGAAAAGAGAAAGCACTTTCAAGGGCATCTGAGCCGAGATGAAATCCGCTGCCGCCTTTGTCAATAAGGTAGCCCCAACCGCCTACTTTTTGACAGCACGAGCCTGTGTTGACGAAAGCACAGATTCCTGTGCCGATGATTACTGCTACACCTTGTTCACCGCCGAGGGCAACTTCAAGCGCGCTGTCCGTATCGCTTCCGTTATTAACTTTGCCGAAACCGTAAGACAAGAGATAATCTTTTATAACTTCTTTGTTATTACCGCTCATTCCTCCTGCAATACCTGCAAAAAGTGAAATCTTCTTTTTATCAATTCCTTCACACACACGGCTTATTCCGTTTTCAAGGCATTTCTTTGTATTTTCAATACCTGTGCTTACGGGATTTGAAGGTCCGAGAAGTATTCTTTTGATTTCTCTGCCGTTTAAATCTGTCAACAGAAAATCTGTTTTTGTACCTCCGCCGTCAATAGCGAGAAGATATGTAATTTCAGCCACAAGTCTCACTCCTGATTTTGTTATCTGAGAGTGAATTGAACATTCACATCTGAATAACCTTTGTTGTTACCTATTGTGTCAAGAAGCATTTTTTCAAGATTTATTTTGTTGCCGTTTTTGGAAAGCTTCGGTTCAATTTTTTTGATTATAAAAGAAAACCTTCTGAGAAATGAAGAAATAAGTTTGTATTCGGGAGTGCCTTTTACATAAGGCTGGTCTCCTTTGAAAAGATTAATTCCTACTTCGGAGATAAAGTCTGTGATTTTCTTTTTCCCGAGTTGTTTGTCAACCCTGAAGAACAAGAGATGAGCAAGTGTACCCACGGTATAAGTTGAAATGAATTTTTTGCCTAATTTTTTCAGATGTTTTATAATTCCTTTACCGCCGTCAAGGGTGCGGAATATTTTGCCGAGTATTGCTTTTTTGAATTGTTTGTCGAAATATTCCTGAACAGAGAGTCCGTTCATATCCCAACCGAAATCTTCAACGTCAATTGTTTTGACAGTCAATAAGGAGTTTTCATCAACTGTTAATTTTCTGTATTTTGCAGGACTGCCTGCAAGACAAGAGGTACAGACGTCAATAAGTCTGTTGCCTTTTGAAGAATGAAATACATTGACACTCTGGATGTGCATATGTCCCGTTAAAATAAGTTCGATTCCGCTGTCTGCAAGGAAAGTTGCAATTTTGTCCCACTCTTTGATTTTAGCATCTCCCACTAAATCAAAAGCAGGTATGGAGGGAATTATAGGATAATGGCATATTGCAAAAATGGAGCAGTTGTCTTTTTTTGCTTTTTCTATCTGTTCTTTTGCCCAAAACATAAGCCTTTCATCTATTGCACCCTTGGGCTGATTCTGACTGTCGCAACATATGGCAAGCATTCTTATGCCGTCACAAATTTCAGCAACATAAGAATGGGTAGGTTCATCAAAGGCTATTGCGTCACCGTAACCGAAATCTTTATACATTTCGTGAAGGTTTTCAAAGCGTGCACCTTCAACTGATATTCTTTCATTATTCTTAAAGGCAAAAGAATCATCACCGTAATCGTGACCTGCCGTTATAACGTAAATCTTTTTACCGCTTTCTTTAAGTCTGTAAAGTTCTTTTATAAAACTTTTGTGACTTTCAAGCTCACCGTTTTTTGTAAGGTCACCGGGAATTATTACTATGTCAGTTTCCTTGTCTTCTGCAATGCTCTCAAAGGTACTTTTTATAATGGCGCTGCTCTCTTTCATAAAGTATTGCTCACGGCTCATATATTCATCGAAAGCTTTGCCTTCAACGCCCAATTCGTTTTCAAAATAATGGGTATCTGTTACAAGATAAAAACTGACAGGGTTCATAATTCTCATCTTCTTCCTTTTTATGTGTTTCTGACAATATACATATTACCATACTTGATATACATTTTACAATACAATTTTTTGCTTATTACATTGAATACCGAAAATAAAACACTTACGAGATTATGATTAAAAAAAATTAATATTTCGTTAATATCTTGCTTTTTGAAAAAAAATGAGTTATAATGTGCACAGAAGATAATTATAATTGGCAAAATTGTAATTGTTAGGCGGGCATTCTTCTCCTGCTTAACGGCTTTGCCGACAGAAAATCTTCCGAAATTAAAACAGGAGGCAAAAGTTATGAAGAAAAAAATCATTGCTCTTCTGCTCTCACTTGTAATGCTCGTTGGTATCATTCCCGCAGCAGTTTACGCAGCAGAAGGCGACCCCAAAGTTGTTTTGACAATTACAGCTGACAAAGCAATGGCAGTAGCAGGTGAAGAAATTACTTTCACAGTTGCTATGGAATCTGAATATGCCCTTACATCAATGGCATTCAGAACAGCATTCCCCGAAGGTCTTACTTATGTAGACAACTCAGGTGCTACTGATGCGAATGCAAAAGCAACTCTCGGTCTTGACGACTATGCTTGGACAGAATGGTCAAAGAGAGGTGGCGCAGCACAGGGCGACAACTATGTAAACGGTTTCGCAACAGTACCCAACGCTGCAACAACAGCAGTTACACTTTGCACATTCAAAGCAGTAGTAGCAGCAGACGCAGCACTTGGCGATTATGCAGTTAACCTTATCGGTCTTGATGAATTCATGGACGACAGCTGGACTACATTTGCTGAAGAAGAAATCAAAGTTGTAACAGCAACAATCGAAGTTACAGATCACATCTGTAGTGCAGACAAACTTACAGAAGTTGCAGCTAAAGATGCAACATGTACAGAAGACGGTAACCTTGGTTACTTCGAATGTACTTGCGGAACAAAATACGTTGACAAAGCTATGTCAGACGTTGTTATTGATGTAATCGTTCCCTCAACAGGTCACACAGAAGCAGAAGCAGTTAAAGAAGACGTTGTTAATGCAACATGTACAACAGCCGGTTCTTACAACATGGTAGTTTACTGTGAAGTTTGCGGTGAAAAACTTTCATCTACACCCGCAACAGAAGCAGCACTCGGCCACACAGAAGGCGAAGTTGTTATTGAAAACAAAGTAGCAGCAGACTGTGTAAACGAAGGCTCATATGACGAAGTTGTTTACTGTACAGTATGCGGTGAAGAACTTTCAAGAGAAGAAGTTATCGTTCCTGCACTCGGCCACACAGAAGGCGACGTTGTTATTGAAAACGAACTAGCAGCAGACTGTGTAAACGAAGGCTCATATGACGAAGTTGTTTACTGTACAGTATGCGGTGAAGAACTCAGCCGTGAAACAATTGCAGTTGATGCGCTCGGT
>JAZOAY010000154.1:0-8887 GCA_045595725.1 Acutalibacteraceae bacterium
AATTTATAAATAAAACATTGTCTTTTTGCCTTAAATGGTATAAAATAAACTAAATACATATGTTATATACAACTTTTTAATATAAAGGAGGTCGCGGTTTTGCTTGGCGGCACTGAAAGAAAAAGAAAAACTATTATCAACATAATATATTATGCATTGCTTCTTACTTTGTTTTACTGTTTCATGAAATATGCTTTCGGGCTTTTCTTCCCTTTCATCCTTGCCTTTGTTGTGGCGATGATAATGCAAAAACCCATTAACTTTATTTCCCGTAAAACAAAACTGAAAAAAGGTCTCGTTTCGGGAATTATGATACTTTTACTTGTCATAGCATTGGGTACACTTGTTTCATTGCTCGGGGTTAAACTCTGGGACGGAATACAAGGCTTTGCCGATTTCCTTGTAAGAAAATTCGGTGACTTGCCGAATTTCCTCGACAAAGCGGAAATATGGGTTGCAGACAGAATTGCTTTTCTGCCCGCTTCTGTTGAAGAAATGATAAACACAAATGTAAGCTCATTTATCGAAACGGCAAAAAATCTGCTCACATCCCAATCGGATGAACTTGCACAAAATATGCCCAAACTCCCCAACATATCATCTTTACTCGGGAATGTTGATTTTTCCGCAATTTCAAATCTTACAAGCGGAGTTGTTGACACAGCAAAACAGATTCCTTCTCTTTTCCTTGCAATTATCGTTTCAATTTTCGCCTGTGTTTTCATGGCTTCGGACTATGACCGTCTTTCCGACTTCGTAAAAAGACAGTTTGCGGGAAAAAGTGAAAACTTTTCAAAGGCAAAGACAATCATCACAACTTCTTTTAAAAACCTTATCAAAGCATATATACTCATTATCCTTGTCACATTCTGTGAAATGTTCCTGGGTCTCAGTGTACTGAAACTTTTTGGTATTTATAAAGGAAGCTGGGTTTTCTTCATTGCACTAATCACGGCAATTGTTGATATTTTCCCTGTCCTCGGCACAGGTACAGTTCTCATCCCCTGGTCACTTTATTCCTTTATTTCAGGCGATATTCCCATGGGTATCGGCATCTTTGTGCTTTACGTATTCATAACAGTAATGCGTCAGTTCATCGAACCGAAACTTGTTGCAGGTCAGTTAGGACTTCCTCCTTTCCTGACAATTATGGGCATGTATATCGGTCTCAAATTATTCGGAATTATCGGTATGTTTATGGTACCGCTTACAATAATTCTTGTCAAACTCCTCAATGACGAGGGAGTAATTCACATCTGGAAAAATGAAGAAAAAGAAGAAAACACATCAGACGGAGGTAATTCAGATGAAAGCATTGAAAAAGTATAAATTCTGGTTTCTTACAGGTTCTCAGGACCTTTACGGTGACGAATGTTTAAATCACGTAGCAGCACACTCACAGGAAATTGTTGATTTCTTCAATAAATCAGGAAAATTTCCTTTTGAGATTGTTTGGAAGCCTACTCTCATTACAAATGAACTTATCAGAAAAACTTTTAACGAGGCAAATCTTGATAAAGACTGTGCGGGTGTTATCACATGGATGCACACTTTCTCTCCTGCAAAATCATGGATTATCGGTCTGAAGGAACTTAATAAACCTCTTCTTCATTTCCACACTCAGTTCAACGAAGAAATCCCTTATGACAAAATCGACATGGATTTCATGAACGAAAATCAGTCTGCTCACGGTGACAGAGAATATGCTCACATTCTGTCAAGAATGTCCATCCCCAGAACAACTGTTGTGGGACATTGGAAAAACGAAAAAGTACAGGATAAAATTGCTTCATGGATGACAACTGCCGTAGGTATTGCAGAAAGCAGTTCAATCCGTGTTCTCAGGATTGCCGATAATATGAGAAATGTTGCAGTTACTGAAGGAGATAAAGTTGAAGCACAGATTAAATTCGGCTGGGAAATCGACACTTATTCCGTAAACGATATTGAAAAATATGTAAGCGATGTAAGTGATGAAGATGCAGAAGCATTGCTCACCGAATATTACGAAAAATATGAAATGATTCAGGGTGACAAGGATGATAAAACATTCCGCCGTCACGTAAAGGAACAGGCTAAAATCGAAATCGGTTTCCAGAAGTTCCTTGAAGAAAAAAATTACCATGCAATCGTAACTCACTTTGATGACTTGGGTAACCTTAAACAGCTTCCCGGTCTTGCAATTCAGCGCCTTATGGAAAAAGGCTACGGTTTCGGTGCTGAGGGTGACTGGAAAGTTGCCGCAATGGTAAGACTTATGAAAGTTATGACTGCAGGTAAAAAAGATGCAAAAGGTACTTCCATGATGGAAGACTATACATACAATTTTGTACCCGGAAAGGAAGGAATTCTTCAGTCACACATGCTTGAAATATGTCCATCAATTGCTGACGGAAAAATCGGCATTAAAGCCGAACCCCTTTCAATGGGCAACAGAGAAGACCCTGCACGTCTTGTTTTTACAGCAAAAGAAGGCAAAGGCATTGCCGCATCACTTATTGACCTGGGCACACGTTTCAGACTTATTATCAGCTCTGTAAACTGTTCAAAAACAGAAAAAGAAATGCCAAATCTTCCCGTAGCATCTGCGTTCTGGTCACCTGAACCCGATTTCTACACAGGCATTGAGGCATGGCTCATTGCAGGAGGCGCACATCACACAGCTTTTACTTACGACCTGACAGCAGAACAGTTGGGTGCATGGGGTGAAGCTATGGGAATTGAAGTAGTTTACATTGACGAAAAAACAGATATACGTTCACTGAAACGTGACCTTATGCTCGGCAAAGCAATCTACGGTTAAGAGGTATTCACAATATGCTTGAAACATTGAAAAAACAGGTCTGCAAAGCAAACATCGAATTGCAGACAAGAGGACTTATTACATATACATGGGGAAATGTCAGCGGTATTGACAGACGTCAGGGGCTTGTTGTAATCAAACCCAGCGGAGTTGATTACGATGAACTGACACCCGAAAAAATGGTCGTTCTTGACCTTGACGGCAACAAAATTGAAGGTGACCTTTCTCCCTCATCAGATACGGCAACTCACCTTGAACTTTACAAAAAATATCCGTCCATCGGCGGTATTACCCACACACATTCAAACAATGCAACCTCATGGGCACAGTCAGGAAGAAACATTCCCTTCTTCGGCACAACACACGCTGACTATTTCCACGGAGATATCCCCTGCACAAGACATCTGACCGCTGAAGAAATAAATGGTCAATACGAAAAAAATACAGGTCTTGTTATCATTGAAACTCTTGAAGAAAATAACATTGACCCTGAAGAAATGCCTGCAATTCTTTGCCGTTCTCACGGACCTTTCACATGGGGAAAAGATGCAGACGAAGCAGTTCATAATGCAGTAGTTCTTGAAGAAGTAGCTGAAATGGCTCTCAAAACCGTAATCCTCTCCCCTGATTTGCCACCTGCACCGCAAGTGCTTTCAGACAAACATTATTTCAGAAAACACGGCAAAAATGCCTATTACGGACAAAAATAATTTTTCGGAGTTTACAATATCATGGCTAATACAAACCCACACAAGGGGCATCGGGAGCGTGTTCGTCAGAAGATTTTGTCAGGCGGACTTAAAAATTTTCAACCTCATGAAATTCTTGAATTTCTCCTTTTTCATACTGTTGCACAGAAAGATACAAACCCTATGGCGCACGAACTTATCTCTGCTTTCGGTTCATTGGAAAACGTGTTCGACGCATCACCTGAAGAATTAATGGAAAAAGGAAAGCTCAGTCTTAATTCCGCTGTTCTTATTGCTTCAATAAAAGATATTTCATCTTATTATGAGCGCACTAAATTTGAAAAAACACCCTTTGACAGCGGTGACAAAATCTATCATCTTTTCAAACCGTTTTTTGCAGTTCCGCAAAAAGAAAGACTTATTGCCGCATTCTTTGACAGCGGTCTCAGACTCCGTGCAATTAAAGAATTCGGTTACGGAAACGAAAACACTTTCCGTGTCAATTCAAAAGATATTGTACGGGAAGCAATTACTTTCAACGCCTACCATGTGGCAATTGCACACAATCATCCTGTTTCATATTCAACTCCGTCCAAATCGGACATAAACACAACAAATACTCTTAAAAATCAACTTGAATATTTTGAAATACGTCTGATTGAACACATGATTTTCGGCACAGACGGTTTTTTCAGTTTCGCCAACGACAGCACCATGAGTTGTTTCATTTCAGGAAAAGGAGAGAAATAATATGTCAGAAATAAGAAATTCAATTTGTCTTACAACAGTATCACAGACTGTGGCAGAAATTATGGGAATTGAAAAAGGAGAACATACAAATCCCCTTCTCCTTTCACTCAAGGCAAAAAAATTGGGTGACAGAAATGCTGACAGAGCAGTTCTCTACAACCCTGATGCAGTTGCTCTCTGGCTTTATCAGAAATATACGGAGCTTTTTACGGATGCAGTTTTATCTTCCGATATCGCAATGCCTGTACTTTCCGTCATGCCAAGTGTAACGCCTGTATGCTTTGCTTCAATGTATTCGGGAGTAATGCCTGACATTCACGGCATAAAGAAATACGAAAAACCTGTTCTGACGGTAAATACAATTTTCGATACATTCATAAAGGCAGGTAAAAAATGTGCTATTGTTTCCACATCGAGAGACAGCATTTCATGTATTTTCCTTGAGAGAAACATGGACTATTTCATTTATGATACAGTTGAAGAGGTGAACGAAAAAGCACTCTCACTTATTGAAGAAGATATTTATGACCTTATAGTAATTTATAACGGAAATTACGACGGGACAATGCACAAATTCGGACCTGAAGCTGAGGAGTCAATATCAGCACTCAGACACAACATTGCTTTCTATAAAGAACTTGTTGATAAAATTAAAACAGAATGGAAATGTCACGACGTTTTCTACGGTTTTCTTCCTGACCACGGATGTCATGAGATTGACGGTGAATGCGGTTCACACGGACTCGATATGGAAGAAGACATGAACATCATCCATTTCTACGGCATCAAAGAAAAAGAATAGGGGACATCAAAAACCTATTGTATAAAATACGTTTAGATATTTTTTCGTCAGATGTGCTAAAATTTTGAAGTTTATGCTGTCGCATTAACAAGAATTTTTGGTGCATATGACGGAAAAAGAGCAAATGTAATTTCGTGCAAGGGGTTTTTAGAGGTTCCCTATAATTCTGAAAGGGGTTGTTTTTATGAAAAACACAAGAAGAATTCTCTGGGGTGTTATCCTTGTAACCTTCGGAGTTCTTGTAGGACTTGACGTTGTTGACGTCATTGACATGAAAGATTTATTTGAAGGTTGGTGGACTTTCTTCATTATCCTGCCGTCAATTGTCAGCATCATCACAGACAGAGAAAAAACATGGGGCATTGCAGGACTTTTCACAGGCTCTGTTCTATTCCTTGCATGTCAGGATATTATTGAGGACAGCGCCGTAATAAAACTTATTATTCCATTTATAATTGTCCTTGTGGGTCTTAAACTTATATTTAAAGACATTTTCAACAAAGACGTAAAAGCTGCAAAGCAGAAAGCAGAAGCAACAGGAATGCCTGCAAAAGAATATGCCGCTACTTTCTCAGGCAACGATGTTGATTTTTCAGGAGAAAATTTCACATCTGCTAAAGTTAACGCCGTTTTTGGCGGAATGAAATGCGACCTTAGAAACGCTGTAATTACCGACGGTGCCATCCTTGATATCAGCGCAGTTTTCGGCGGAATTGACATTCTTGTTCCCGCCGACGTAAATGTGAAATGTTCAGTTACATCTATCTTCGGCGGTATAAGTGACAAGCGTATATCACATCCCGTAAACGGTGCAGTTACACTTTACATCACGGGCAACTGCATTTTCGGAGGAGCTGACATCAAATGACAACTTTTCAGAAAATCGTAAAATACTTCGCAGTTATTCTGGCTTTCTGTATTATCGGCGGTATAACCGCAGGAATTATCAAAGGTGTTACAACCCTTGCAAAGCTTGCAGACCTTACAACGTCTGACGGCAAAATTGAAGATGTAAATCATGAGGAAATCAATAAAATCCGTATAAAACTTTTAAGAACTGACCTTGTTATTAAAGCGGGAGATAGCGTAAATGCAGAAACTGACAACGGTGACATAACCGTTAAAAGAGTTTTCGGGACACTTGTTGTTGAAGAAAACTCAAAGAGCATTATTGACTCCCTCGAAAAAACAGAGCTTGTGCTGACAATCCCTGAAAACTGTGTGTTTGAAGAAATAAAAATCACTACAGGTGCAGGTACTTTTAATGCAGAACTTCTGAACGCTGAAAAAATCGACCTGAATTTCGGTGCAGGAAATGTAGGGATTGATAAGATACTTTCCTCCGAAAGAACAGAAATAACAGGCGGTGCAGGTAAAATTGAAATCCGCGATGGCAAAACACACAACCTTGATTTTGATATGGGTCTGGGAAAACTTCACTACAGAGCAGAAATCACAGGCAGAAGTGAGCTTGACTGCGGTGTAGGGGCAGTTGAAATGATACTTCTCGGAGGAGAAGATAACTACTCAGTCGACCTTGACAAAGGCTTGGGACTTGCATCAATTAACGGTATAAGTTACGCTGACGGAATTGACTACGGTGACGGAGAAAACAAGCTTGACATCAACGGCGGTGTAGGTGATTTGAAGGTAGAATTTGAATAAATCAGATAAAAAAGAGTGCAGACTTGAAAATCTGCACTCTTTCATTTTACTCTTTACTGATTTAATGTTTGTGTAACAAACTGCGGGTTATCGGTTATAATGCAGTCCGCACCGTTGTTTACAAGTTCTCTCAGTTCATTTTCGTCATTTATTGTCCAATACTGAACCGAAATATTATTCTTGTGTGCGTAATTTAAAAATTGACGTGTGCCTGTGTTGATAAGTCCGTCAAAGGCACTTGAGCCATATGGCACCTGAAGTGCTTCATAACTTGGTGACGCTACTTCCAGATTCCAGTCCATTCTCGCATAGAAATAAAACTGAACTGTTTCAAGGGCATTTGCAGAACGTGGAATTTCAGGGTAATTCTTTTCCATGTGAGAAGAAATAAAGGGGTCAAAGCTTGACCACATGAATCTTCCCTCAAGGCCGTATTCTTTGACAACTTTGTAAAGTTCATCTGTTGCTTTTCTGCCGTCGAGACCCATTGATTTCACTTCAACAAGATAGTTCATCTTGTTTTCACCGCTGTTATTTTCAATAAATTCAACAATATCTTCGCAAAGAGGAATACGGAGATTATCAGGAATTTCTTCCCCTCTCAGACCTTTGAAAGGCTTTTCACCATTCAGTTTAAATCTTTCACCCATGTTAAGCTGTCTTGCTTCTTCATAGGTGAGAGAACTGACTGCAATATTTTCTTTGCCGAACAATTCAACCGCATCCGAAAGGTCATCATACATCAGGTCATGGATAAGAACGAGCTTTCCGTCTTTTGTCAGCTGAACGTCAAATTCAGCAATGTCGACACCCGAAACTTCTCTGTCAGCCATCAGTTTTTCCATTGCCATAAGGGTGTTCTGAGGTGCAAGACCTGCACCTCCCCTGTGTGCTGCAACATCAACTTCACCGTATTCTGTAATGTACGGATTTGTGACGTTTTCACCGATATAAACTTCTGTTCCCTCTTTATCGCTGTTTCCCATTGTTGCAATTATGGGAATGAGCATTACAACGGCAATAAGAACGTGAAAAAATTCAGTCGCAAAATTTGAAATACTTTTTAAAATCTTCATAATTACTGTTCAATTGATGTTGCTTCTACAATTGTACCTTCAGTTGTTTTAACTGTAAGTTTTACTGTATCGCCTTTGTTGAGGATAACTGCAAGACTTGATTTCTTTGCTGAAATTGAGAAGTATGCGTCGTATTTGTCCAACTTGATATAGTAATAAGTGTTACCGTCAAGGACTGCTGAACGGATGTCAGTAATAACGCCTTCAGCAGTAATTTTTTCCGAAGGTGTGCCTGTGCCGTCAATATCTATGTCGGTTACATGCTTGTCAAGTTCTTCTTTCGCATCGCCTTCAATACCCATTTCATTGTAATAAGCCTGGAGACAATCAACAAGTTTTTCTGCAGCTACGGCTTTCTGTGACTGTTCAACGTTAACAAGTGAATACATCTTGACGTATCCGTCATTATCCTTAAGAGCCATAAAGAATGTAGGCTCATTACCGATATTCATAAGGAGAGGGAATGTAGCTTTATAGCCGTACTGCTGAACTTTACCCTCTGCTGACTGCTGAGCAGCATATTCGGTAGCACCTGACTGTTTGAAGAATTTTGTTTCTTTTGTTCTCTGGTTTGAAAGAATGAAACCGATAATTGAATCGTCGGCTGTAACAGATGTAACGCCTGTGTACATGTAAACATCATCGTTAAGAGCAATGTAGTTGCTGCCCTGAGTTGTGATTTTAACATCTTTCTGACCGAGAACTGAGTTGAAGAAACCGTTCTTATACTGGCCGAAATAGTCATACTGCTGAGAAATAAGTTTTGCAGAATAAATTCTGTCAATCCACTGCAGGTTTTTGTCTGTCTTCGCAGTTTCGATGTCGTAGTAAGTGCTCTCACCTGTTGTTGCATCAACAAGCACAACACCGATTACATCGTCACCGCCGAAAAGACCTACTGTTTTATCCATTCTGGGACAAACCCAATAAGGTCTGCCTGTATCGTCAATTTCAAAAGTTGCTTCTTCGTCAAAAAGGAATGTAGGATATTCAAAACGGAGATGTCTCATAAGAAGTCTGCCGAAATGTTCAGAGGGAGAATATTTGATATTTTCCATTCCGATGTCCTTAAGTTTTATAACATCAACTTTCTGAGTTGACA
>JAZOAY010000155.1:0-5054 GCA_045595725.1 Acutalibacteraceae bacterium
CCTTTCAAGCTGTAAATCACCTCAGCAGATGTTCGGTGCAGTAATGAAGACATGGTATGCTCAGAAAATGAACATCGACCCGGCTTCAATTGTTGTAGTTGCAGTTATGCCCTGTACAGCAAAGAAGGGTGAAAATAAACGTGACGATCAGGCAGCATCAGGCTATGCAGATGTTGACTATTCAATCACAACACGTGAACTTGCAAGCATGATCAAGACAGCAGGCATCAACTTTGACCTTCTTCCTGACGAACAGTTCGACAATCCTCTCGGTGAAGGTACAGGTGCAGGTGTTATCTTCGGTGCAACAGGCGGTGTTATGGAAGCAGCTCTCCGTTATGCAGCAGAAGCACTTACAGGTAAAGAACTTGAAAGCGTAGACTTCACAGAAGTCAGAGGTACAGAGGGCATCAAGGAAGCAACTTACACAGTTGGCGGAATTGAACTCAAGGTTGCTGCAGTCAGCGGCCTTAAGAACGCTCAGACAATCATGGAAAAAGTCAAGGCAGGCACATGCGAATATCAGTTCGTTGAAGTTATGGCATGTCCCGGTGGTTGCGTAAACGGTGGCGGTCAGCCCATTCAGCCCGCTTCAGTTCGTAACTTTGTTGACCTTAAAGGTATCCGTGGTCAGGCACTTTATGAAGCAGATAAGAATCTTCCTCTCAGAAAGAGCCAGGATAACCCCGCAATCAAGATGGTATACGATGAATTCTTTGGTGAACCCGGAAGCCATAAGGCTCATGAAATTCTCCACACATCATACCAGAAAAAGTCACTTTATAACGACTGATTTAATGAATACAGGCAACCCTCTTGAAAAAGAGGGTTGTTTTACTTTAAAAATATTACTTTTCTTTGTAAAAATATTGCATTATAAATTTTTATGTGATATAATTCAAGGTACAAATTAAAATTTATAATGAAAGGAATTTTTAAAATGACAAAAGCAAAAAAACTTCTTGCTCTTCTCCTTGCAGTTCTTACATTTGTAAGTGTTGCAGTAATCGGCGTAAGTGCTGAAGATGCAAAAACAGAAACACCCTCAGGCGAAACAACAACTAAAACAGAAACAACAACTGCAGCTCCTACAGGCGCAGCAGCTGCTATTGCAAAACTCTTTGTTGAAGGTGCAACAAAGAAAGTTGTAGCAGGTAAAATCGAAATTACAGCAGACGTTAAATCAGCAAAAATTACAGTTGCTGATACAGATGTAGTTGATATTGCAGTTGATGGCACAGCTATCAAAAACGAAGCAGGTGAATACAGCCTTACATTTGCTGATGCTCACAAAGTTGAGAAGAATGAAAAAGGCGAAATCACAAAAGCTTCAAGCAAAGTAGAGACAAAAGTTGCAGTTGACGGTTTCGGAACATTCGATATCATCTTTGTATTTACAGGCGAAGATGCAAACGGTCACAGATATGAAAAATCTCTCGGTAAAACAGAACCTACACACTACGAAGAAGGTTATGAACTCTTTGAATGCATCTGCGGTGCACAGGGAAGAAAGAATAAAGTTGCTAAGCTTCCCGGTAAAGTAACAAAAGTTAACGGCGGTGTTGACGTAAGCGTTGCTAAAAAGGGTACATATAAAATTGAACCCAAAATCGACATGCTCGGCGAACCCAAATACACAGTTACATACAAATCAAGTGATGAAAAGATTGCAACTGTTAACGAAAAGGGTGTAGTTACAGGTGTAGCTATCGGTAAAGCAGTTATCACATGCACAGTTAAAGATGATGCAGGTAACACAGTAGAAGATAAGGTTAACGTTAAGGTTACATACTCTCTTATTCAGTGGATTCTTGTTGCTGCTGAAGCAATTATCACAGGTTCAGTATTCGTTTGGGATCTTATTCTTGACGCTCTCGGACTTATGAAATAAGTTTTAAAAACTGTGATTTTTTCTCCCTGTCTGTTTTCAGACAGGGATTTTTCGTCGAAATTATTAACAATCTGTTAACTTATTCGCTTTTATAATGTGGTAAAATTTATTCATCGAATATAAACAGGGGAGTAATGACCATGGCAGACAAATATCTCATTATCAATGCTGACGACTTCGGAATGTGCGGTGCGGCAAACGACGCCGTTATGGACCTTTTCAAGTCAGGCAGACTTAAATCTTCAACAATTATGATGCCCTGCAAATTTGCAAAAGAGGCTGTTCAGTTCTCAATTGATAACCCTCAGTATGCAATCGGTGTGCATCTTACAACTACAAGCGAATGGGGCAATTACAACTGGGGACCCATTACGGATCTTCCTTCTCTCAAAAACGAGAAAGGTTTTATGTGGCCTGAGTGTGAAGATTTTGCTCAGCACGCTGACCTTAACGAAGCAAGGGAGGAAATCCTTGCTCAGGTTAAACTTGCTGAAAGTATGGGTATGAAACCATCTCACCTTGATAACCACATGGGTTCACTTTACGGTATTGAAGGCGGTAACTTCAAACTTCTTCCCATGACAATGAAACTTTGCGGTGAACTTGGATATGCATTCAGAATGTGCAGAAAGCCTCTCAAGACAGAATGTCCCGAAGGTACACCTTATTTCCTTTATGCAATTGCTTGCAAAATCTGCGATTATCTCGGTAAAAAGAATAATGTTATCATGCCTGATTATCTCATTTTCCCCAAATGGAATGACGAAATGAGAACAAGTTATGAAAGATACCGCGAAATGTTCCTTGAAGACCTTGTTAATATCCCTGCAGGTTTCAGTGAAACTTACGTTCATCCCTCAATGGAATGTGATGAAATCAAGGGTATCACAGGCAGATGGCGTGACAGAGTGTGGGAATATCAGATTATGAAAGACCCCAAAACAGAACAGCATCTTAATGCCCACGGTATTGAACTTATTTCATACCGCGATATGATAGAAATGAAAAAATAATTACATACTGACAGGACATCTCTTAAACAGATGTCCTGTTGATTTTTCGTTGAATTTTCTTGACATTTTCTGTAATTATGATATAGTTAAGTTAAGCAATTTTGGAGGTGCTTTTATGATTTTTGATACTTTGAAAAACATGAACTATTATGTGAAAATGATGCCCCAGCTTGAAGAAATTCAGAAGTTTCTTCTTGACTACACAAATGGCGAAATGAAAATGGAAAGAATTGATCTTGACGGTGACAATCTCTTTGCATCCCCTGCAACCTATGTTCCGAAAGACCATGAGGGTGCAGAGTATGAGTCTCACGTAAAATATGCAGATGTTCAGGTTGTGCTTAAAGGTAAAGAATATATCGGTGTTACGCCCCTTGATACTTGTACGGTAACAAAACCCTTTGAAGACGGCGGTGATATTGCTTTCTATACAAGCGAAACAGGAACACTCTGTCTGCTTGAAGAGGGCTATTTCCTTGTGCTTTATCCTCAGGATGCACACATGCCTTGCCTCAAGGTTGATGATAGCGGTGAGGAAGTTATAAAAATTGTGTTCAAAGTAAAAATTGAGGAATAAAATATGGGTATTTTAAATGCAAAATGGATTAAAGCAGGGGAGCCAATGGGTGATATTGTTCCCGTGTTTTCTAAAATCATCGAAACAAGCGATGTGAAAAAAGCGGAAATTTCTGTAACAGTAAAAGGTGTTTATTGTCTTTATATCAATGGTAAAAGAGTAAGCAACTATGTTCTTGCACCCGGCTGGACCGTTCATGAAAAGAGACTTCAGTACCAGACTTATGATGTTACTGCAATGCTTAAAAACGGTGAAAACAAAATCGAAATCGGCGTTGGCATCGGTTGGATGATGCAAGACAGGTCTTTCAAAGAAGTAAAAGCTATTGCATCAATTGAAATTGAATGTGAAAACGGTGAAAAATACGAAATCGTCACAGATGAAACATGGGATTACGCTTCTTCTCAGACTCTCTATTCAAACATGTATAACGGTGAAACTTTTGACACAACAAAGGATATTACCGTTCTCGGTAAAGCAGTTATTGATGCCGATGAATCAAAGGATGTGCTCATTCCTCAGGAAGGTGAAATTATCTGCGAACACGAAAGACTTGAAGCAAAAGAACTTATTACAACTCCCTCAGGTGATACGGTAATTGACTTCGGCCAGAATCTGACAGGTTATGTTGAATTCAAGTTCAAAGGTAATCAGGGTGACGAGTTCTTAATTACTCACGCTGAAGTTCTTGATAAAGACGGTGAATTCTATACAGAAAATCTCCGTTCAGCAAAGAATGAAATCAGAGTAATCTGTGACGGTAATGAGCATACATTCAAGCCCCATTATACCTTCCAGGGCTTCAGATATATCAGACTTCAGGGCTTTACGGATGAGATAAACCTTGAAAACTTTACTGCAATTGTAGTTTATTCAGATATAAAGAGAACAGGTCATTTCAATTGCTCAAGTGAAATGCTCAATAAGCTCTATCGCAATATTATCTGGGGTCAGATGGGTAATTTCCTTGATATTCCCACAGACTGTCCTCAGCGTGATGAACGTCTCGGCTGGACAGGTGACGCTGAGGTTTTCGTAAAAACTGCAAGCTACAACTTTGACGTTTATAAATTCTTCTCAAAATGGCTTAAGGACCTTGCAGCAGACCAATGTGCAGACGGCAGAGTGCCTCATGTAATTCCTGACCTCGGTTGGTTTGATGAGGGCAAGGATGCACAGTCAAGTGCTGCATGGGCTGATGCAGCAACAATTTGTCCGTGGCAGATTTACCTCACTTACGGCAAAAAGGAAATTCTTGAAACACAGTATCCCTCAATGAAAAAATGGGTTGATTACCTTGATTCTATTGCAACTGATAACCTCTGGATTCAGGAAGACCATTTCGGCGATTGGCTCGGTCTTGATGCAGAAGAAGGCAGTTACAAAGGCTCAACTGATATGAACCTTATTGCATCTGCTTATTACTACTATTCAACAGGTCTCCTTGTGAAAGCAGGTAAGGTTCTTGGTGAAGACGTTGAAAAATATGAACAGAATCTTGAAAACATCAAGAAATCATATATGAAAACATATCTTCCTGAAGGAAAACTTCTCTGCAAGTCGGATCGTAGCC
>JAZOAY010000156.1:0-8504 GCA_045595725.1 Acutalibacteraceae bacterium
CCGTCTTCATTCTGGAAGTTTTCAAGAATTGCAGCAGTTGTTCTGCCGATTGCAACACCTGAACCGTTAAGTGTGTGAACAAGCTGAGCTTTTGATTTTGCATCTTTCTTAAATCTGATTGAAGCACGTCTTGCCTGGAAATCTTCAAAGTTTGAGCATGAAGAAATTTCAACATATCTGCCGTAAGAAGGCATCCATACTTCGATATCATAAGTTTTAGCAGATGAGAAACCGATGTCACCTGAAGAAAGAGCAACAACTCTGTAAGGAAGACCGAGAAGCTGAAGAACTCTTTCAGCATCATTTGTAAGTTTTTCAAGTTCTTCATAAGAAGTTTCAGGATCTGCAAATTTAACAAGTTCAACTTTATTGAACTGGTGCTGTCTGATAAGACCTCTTGTGTCTCTGCCTGCAGAACCTGCTTCTGCTCTGAAACATGCAGAATAAGCACAATAGCTGATAGGAAGTTTTGAACCGTCAAGAATTTCATCTCTGTGCATGTTTGTTACAGGAACTTCTGCAGTGGGAATGAGGAAATAATCGTTTGTTGTTTTAAAAGCATCTTCTTCAAATTTAGGAAGCTGACCTGTACCTGTCATTGAAGCACGGTTAACCATATATGGAGGCATAACTTCTGTATATCCGTTTTCGATGTGTGTATTAAGGAAGAAGTTAATAATTGCTCTCTCAAGTCTTGCACCGAGACCTTTGTAAAAATGGAATCTTGTACCTGTAACTTTAGCAGCTGTTTCAGGGTCAAGAATACCGAGATTTGCACCGATGTCCCAATGTGCTTTTGCTTCAAAATCAAAGTTTCTTGGTTCGCCCCATTTTCTTATTTCAACATTTTCAGAATCATCCTTACCTATAGGAGTTGATTCACTTGGAATGTTTGGAAATTCGTACATAATTTTTTTCTGTTTTTCTTCAAGTTCAGAAAGAACGGCATCATTTGCTTTAACGCATTCTTTGATTTCGTTCATTCTTTTCATGATTTCAGAAATATCTCCGCCCTCTTTTTTTATCTGAGGAATTTTTTTACTTGCTTCATTCTGTTCCTGCTTGAAAGCATCTGTTTTTGTCATAAGTTCTCTGCGCTCAACATCAATTGCAAGAACTTCATCAACAAGAGCATCCATATCTTTATTTCTTGTTTTCATGGCTGCTTTAACTTTTTCGGGATTTTCTCTAATAATTTTAATGTCTAACATTTTAATCAGCTCCTGATAATTTATTTATTTTCATCGAAAAATTTTACAAAATTTGTAAGGTCATCTTTATCAAAAAATTCGATTGTGATTGTACCTTTATTTTTTGCAGTTGAATTGATTTTTATTTTTCTTTTAAGAGTTTCATTAAGTGAAAGTTCGACTTCATCAAAAAATTTATCTCTTGATTTTTTCTTTTTATTTTTCTTTTCGGTAGTCATCATTTTGACAATTTTTTCAGTTTCTCTTACTGATAAATTATCTTTGATAATTGTGTTGCAAAGACTAATCATTTTTTCTTCATTTTCAAGGGGAAGAAGAGCTTTTGCATGACCTGCAGAAATAATACCGTCTCTTACATATTCAGATACACTTTCCGGAAGTTTAAGAAGTCTCAGTGCATTTGCAACTGCTGAACGTGATTTACCCACTCTTTCACTTACTTCTTCCTGAGTAAGACCGTATTTTGTCATAAGATATTTAATTCCGTCAGCTTCTTCAATTGCATTAAGGTCTTCACGTTGAATATTTTCAATCATCGCAATAACAGAAGCTTCTTCATCTGATAATTCTTTTATAACTACAGGAACTTCTTTAAGTCCTGCCATTCTTGAAGCACGCCATCTTCTTTCACCTGCAACAAGCTGATATGTTCCTCCCGAAAGGGGACGTACAAGCAAAGGTTGAATAACACCATGTTGTGAAATACTGTCAGCAAGTTCTGAAAGTGCTGCTTCGTTGAATTTTTTTCTGGGTTGGTCCTTATTAGGAACAATGTCAACGAGTTTTATTTTTTCTGAGGAAGAACTATTTATTTCTTCTAAAGAATTTTCAGAAAAGAGGGATTCAATTCCTCTGCCTAAACCTTTTTTTGATGCCATATATTCACTTCCTTACTTATTATTCTTTTTAAGAAATTCATCTGCAAGGTTCATATATGCTTCGGAACCTCGTGAGGATTTATCATAATAAATAACAGGTTGTCCGAAACTGGGAGCCTCTGAAAGTCTGACATTTCTCGGAATAAAAGTTGAATAAACTTTTTTAGGAAAGAATTTTTTTACTTCTTCCACAACCTGCTGTGTAAGATTGAGTCTTCCGTCGTACATTGTCAATAAAATACCTTCAAGGTCAATATATTCGTTATACATTTTTTTGACCTGTCTTACTGTTGACATAAGCTGTGAAAGACCTTCTAAGGCATAATATTCGCATTGTATAGGTACAAAGAAAGTATCTGTGCAACAAAGTGCATTTAAAGTTATAAGACCAAGAGACGGGGGACAATCAAGAAAAATAAAATCGTAATCGTTCTTTACGAGAGATAAAGCAACTTTAAGTTTTGATTCTCTGTTTTTAACATCTACAAGTTCAATTTCAGCACCTGCAAGATTTATGCTTGAAGGAATTACGCTGACGTTTTTAAAAGGTGTCTCAATTATAACATCTTTTGCCCTTGCATTACCTGTAAGTAAATCATAAGATGATTTTGAAACAGCACGTTTATTTACACCTAGACCGCTTGTGGTATTTCCCTGAGGGTCTATATCAACAAGCAGTGTTTTATATCCTTTACTGCCTAATGCAGCAACAAGATTAACTGCAGTTGTAGTTTTACCTACACCGCCTTTTTGATTAACTATAGCAATGGTTTTTCCCATATCTTAAGTTCTCCTATCTGTAAGAACGGCAACCTTCTCCATAATAATTAACTTATTATATCATAGATATAATAAAATTGCAAGAAATTTAATGTTATTATTTATAATGAAAAGCTAATAATTTTTTATGATTGTTTCACGTGAAACAAAACAGCAAAAGAGCAGCCCTGAAGACTGCTCTTTCGCTGTTTGTGGATGTGGGGTGTGAAAGAGAAAGATATGGGTGGGCTTACGCCCTTTATATAAAATCGCATTAACGCGACCTTATAACAAAATTACTCTTTTTTGAAATCATAATATTATATTCAATTCTTTCATCGTTTTCTTTTTTATTAAAAATAATTTCTGCACCTGAAGATCTCATTTTATCTACAGCATTTGAAATTGTGTTTGTAAAAATCCTTATGTCTTTAAAAATATAACTGTTTTTTTTGTTTTTTAATATCTTTTTGACATATTCTTCTGTCTGAAAATCATTCATTCCGGTAGTTATGATTTCATCTAATGTTTTATCAAAAAACTCAGTATTTTCTAGCTTCAGTAGCGATTTACATTGATTAAAAGTAAGGTTATAATTTTCTGCTTTTATTATATTTTCACGTGAAAAATGAAGTAACTTAAGTTTATCAATAACGTCAGAAATATCGCATGAAAGCATGTCTGAAACTTCATCTAAAGTTAATTTATAATCAAGAATAAGTGCTTTGATTGAATTTGCTTCATCAAAAAGACTGAGTTGTTTTCTGAATGTATTTTCAATAAATTTAATTACCGCAGAAGTTTTTTTATCAGTGTTGATAATAATACAGGGGACAGAAGAAAGTCCTGCAAGCTTTGATGCAGTAAATCTTCTTTCTCCGCTTATAATTTCATACATTCCGTATTGAAGCGGTCTTACGGTAATTGGTTGCAAAACTCCGTGCTTTCTTATACTGTTTGAAAGTTTACCTAAGTTTTCGTCTGTAGGTTTATCACACGATGAGATTATTTTATTGCACCTTATTAAAATGATGCTTCCTGCATCTTTATTTTGCATTAAAAATCCCCCAAAGTGTTTCTCAACTCGTTTGTTGTAAGTCAAGAATACACCATGAGGGAATGTTTGTCCAGCAGAAAATTACGACATTATTCTGCCTGAATTTACTTTGTTTCACGTGAAACAATCGGATGCTTCACAATCTGAGAATAATTTCTGGGATATTTTGTCGGAGTGTGACGTACTTTTTTTATGTAAATAAGTGTTCTTTCTCCGCAATCAGCAAGTTCAAAAGAATTAACTTTCTCAATTTCACCACCGAGAACTTTAATTGCTTCTTTTGCGTCTTTTATTTCTTCATCAGTTTTTGCACTTTTCATAGATATAAACTTACCGCCAACCTTAACAAAAGGTAAGCAATATTCTGATAAATCACGAAGATTTGAAACGGCTCTCGCAGTTACAAAATCAAAGTTTTCACGTAAAAATTCGTCTTTTGCCGCTTCTTCAGCTCTCATATTGTATGTATCTGCAAATAAACCGAGTTCATCAAGAACAGTTTCAATAAACTTTATTTTTTTACCTGTGCTGTCAAGAAAAGAAACGTCCAAGTCATCACATGCAATTAAAAGGGGAAGACCAGGAAATCCTGCACCTGTGCCTACATCAATGAGGCTACCTTCAAGTTTATTTTCTGAAAGAACAGCAAGACTGTCAACAAAATGTTTTACTACAATTCCGTCAGGGTCTTTAATAGCGGTCAGATTGAATTTTGCATTCCATTCAATGAGAAGAGATGCATATTTATCAAACATTTCAATTTTTTCATCTGAAAGAGTAATATCAAAGGTTTTAAGAGAATTGACAAATAATTCTTTTGAAATTATCATTATCTGTTTTCCTTTCCGAGTGATGATAAATAAATAAGAAGTACTGATATATCAGCAGGGCTTACGCCTGAAATACGCGATGCCTGACCAATATTTGCAGGTCTGACTTTATTGAGTTTTTCCTGTGCTTCAAGTCTGAGTCCTACAATTTCTTTATAATCCTTGATAAAATCAATCTTTTTCTTTTCAAGACGTCTCATTTCATCAATCTGTGCTTTCTGACGTTTAATATATCCCTCATACTTTATTTCAATTTCAACCTGTTCAAAAATTTCTTTAGGTAAATCAGGTCTTTCTTTGTCAAATGGTGTCAGAATTTTGTAGTCAAGCTGAGGTCTTTTAATAAGTTCAGAAAGTCTTACACCTGTTTTTATAGGCGCTGTTCCACGTGAAACAAGTATTTCATTCAGTTCGTCAGAAGGAGAAATTACAACTTTTTTTATACGCTTATCTTCTTCTTTGATGAGTTCTTTTTTATGTAAAAATTTCTGGTATCTTTCTTCGCTGATAAGACCGATTTCATAACCTTTTTCCGTAAGTCTCAGGTCGGCATTATCCTGTCTCAAAATAAGTCTGTACTCAGAACGTGAAGTCATCATTCTGTAGGGGTCAGAACATCCTTTTGTAACAAGGTCATCAATAAGTGTTCCGATATATGAGCTTGCTCTGTCAAGAATAAATTCATCTTTACCCTGAATTTTTCTTGCTGCATTGATACCTGCAACAAGTCCTTGAGCAGCTGCTTCTTCATAACCGCTTGAGCCGTTGAACTGGCCTGCACCGTAAAGTCCTTCAAAATTTTCAAATTCTAGACTTGATTTAAGTGTCAGAGGGTCAACGCAGTCATACTCAATAGCATAAGCTGTTCTCATTACCTGAGCATTTTCAAGTCCGGGGATAGTTCTTATGAAAGCAAGCTGAACATCCTCGGGCAGAGAAGATGAAAGTCCCTGTAAATACATTTCTTCAGTATTTTCACTGCTGCCACAAGGTTCAATAAAAATCTGATGTCTTTCTTTTTCTGCAAATCTTACAATTTTGTCTTCAATGCTGGGACAATATCTTGGTCCTACACCGTCTATTTTTCCACCGTAAAGAGGAGAACGATGAAGATTTTCAAGTATTATTCTTTTTGTTTCTTCATTTGTATATGTAACATAACAAGGTTCTGTATTTTCTATTTTAGAATTATAATTAAAAGAAAAGGGAGTTGTTTCTTCATCACCTGTCTGAATTTCAAGAATTTCAGTATTGACACTTCTTCTGTTGACACGTGAAGGAGTACCTGTTTTGAATCTTCTTGTTTCAACACCAAGTTTTACAAGTGCTTCTGAAAGTTTATTTGCAGGGAACATTCCGTCAGGGCCGCTTGAGAAGGAAACATCACCTACGTAAATTTTACCGCCGAGAAAAGTACCTGTAGCAAGAATTACACACTGTGCTGTATAAATTGCTTCAAGATTAGTTGTCATTTCCCAAAGCCCGTCGTCATTCTTTTTCAGGTCAACAATTTCACATTGTCTCAGCTCAAGATTTTCCTGTTTTTCAAGAGTATGCTTCATGTACTGAGAATAAAGGCGTCTGTCAATCTGCGCTCTGAGGCTGTGTACAGCAGGTCCTTTACCTACGTTGAGCATTCTGTTCTGAAGAGTGTGTAAATCGGCTGCAATGCCCATTTCACCGCCAAGAGCATCAATTTCACGTACAAGATGTCCTTTTGACGTACCACCGATAGAAGGATTACAAGGTAAATTTCCTACCCAGTCAAGATTTATAGTAAAAACGCAGGTCTGACAACCCAGACGTGCAGAAGCAAGCCCTGCCTCAACACCGGCATGGCCTGCTCCGATAACTGCAACATCATAATGTTTTGCAAAATATTGCATAAATAAAAACTCCTGAAAAAATTATTTTAACTTCAGATACTCTTCTAAGCACTGACCTGTTTTTTTCATTTCTTTTGCCGCATTAATGCCCACAAAACGCCAATGATAAGGCTTGAATTCAACTCCTGTTGATTTTATTTTACCTTCAGGATAACGGAGAATAAAGCCGTATTTATGTGCATTTTCGCAAAGCCATTTGTATTCATCTGTTTCGCTGAATGAAATATCGCGGCTTACAATATCAACTGAAAGACCTGCATTATGTTCACTTGAAGCAGGAATATTGACAGATTTAACAGCTTCATTTATTGCTTCTTTTTCTCTGTTTTCAATATCAAATGAAATGCTTTCCAAAATATCCTCAATTTTGTTTTCAAAAAGTTTTCTCTGGAAAGAAATGGTTCTATATCCTGAAAAAGGAGTAAGTATTATACCCTCTTTAGTTGCTTCCATATACATTTTGTTGTAGAAATCTGCAGCATCCGCATCTATTTTAATACTGCTGCCCGCAATTTCTTTAAGGTTAACCTGATAATTATCAGGAAGAATGTTATTTTTATTGAGGAGAATAAGATTCCAACCGTTGTTGCTTATTTTTGTAACTTTCGGGTTGATACCGTAATTTTTGTACTCTCCAAGATAAGAACTTGCATAAACACTCTGATCTTCTTCATATATAATGTCTTTCGCAACGGTTCCGTGAGCGTCTTCCCAATATTCAAGCCTTGAAATCGTAGTGCTGCCATTTATGGAAACAGGAGGAGTTACTCTTTCAGTCAGAAGAGATATCACAAAAAGCAATGTACTTACAAGAACAATGCCTATAAGTGTAAAAAAAAGTATTGGTCTTAAATTTTTCTCTTTGTTCACGTCCTATCCCCCTTGCAAAAAATGTTGTAATAGTGTACAATTATTTTATTATTTTTTCGTGTAAATGTCAAATATGTATAAAATTTGTATATTTATGAATTTTCTCTTGATTTTATGCATAAAAGGTGTATAATAATGTATATCAAGTGAAATAAATGGAAAAAAATATAAATTTGGACGAAAAAGTGTTGAAAAAAGAAATTAAAAAAGTTGTTCTTGCTTATTCAGGCGGTCTTGACACATCAATTATTATTCCGTGGCTTAAAGAACATTATAACAACTGTGAAGTTGTTGCAGTATCAGGTGACGTTGGTCAGGGTACAGAACTTGACGGTCTTGAAGAAAAAGCAATAAAAACAGGTGCATCAAAACTTTACATTGAGGACCTTAAAAAAGTTTTCGTAGAAGACTATATCTACCCTACAATCAAAGCAGGTGCAATTTATGAAGGCGAATATCTTCTCGGTACAGCATTTGCACGTCCCATTATTGCAAAGAGAATTGTAGAAATTGCTAAAGCAGAAGGTGCAGATGCTATCTGCCACGGCTGTACAGGTAAAGGTAACGACCAGGTACGTTTTGAACTTGCAATCAAAGCTTTTGCTCCCGAAATGGAAATTATTGCTCCTTGGAGAACATGGGAATTCAAATCTCGTGAAGACGAAATTGAATATGCAGAAAAAATGGGTATTCCCCTTAAAATCAACAGAGAAACAAACTATTCAAAAGATAAGAACCTCTGGCATCTTTCACACGAAGGTCTCGACCTTGAAGACCCTGCAAACGAGCCTCAGTATGATAAACCCGGCTTTCTTGAACTTGGCGTTTCTCCCGAACAGGCTCCCGATAAAGCAGAGTATGTAACAATTTCATTCGAAAAAGGTGAAGCAGTTGCACTTAACGGAGAAAAAATGGAACCCGTTGACCTTGTATGCAAACTCAACGAAATCGGCGGAAGAAACGGTATCGGTCTTATCGACATGGTTGAAAACCGTCTTGTTGGTATGAAGTCG
>JAZOAY010000157.1:0-9157 GCA_045595725.1 Acutalibacteraceae bacterium
GCTTGGCCACCGACTTAAGTCATAACCCACAAGCGATGATACGCCCTTGGCGTGGGCATTTGCACGTGCAACATCGATTGTGTTAACCCTACCATCACCATTGATGTCACCAAGTTTGTGCAGGTCAATTTCACATGTACATTCTCCTGCAGTAATTGCGATGTCATATTTTCTTGTAACATAGTTTACTTTTTCAAATGTTGCAGTATATGTACCATCTTTTAACCCACTAAACTCATATTCTATCGAACTACCGTCTATGACACGCGTCATTACAACATTTCTATCAGAATCAATCAATGTCACTGTAATACCTGTTTTAGTTACGGTGTCTTCTTCTTTTTCACCACAAACAGAGCATGTTCTCACTTTTATACCGTCTTCAAAATCAGTTGGGTCTTTTGTAATTTCCCATTTACCAAAAAGATGTTCATATACATTTACTTCAAAAGTACACATTGCAGTTTTGTATTTAACTGTAATCTGCTGTTTTCCTATTTCACTAAGAATTTTAGGAGCGCATGTTAAAACATCATCTGAAAGCGTGTATACTTTTCCGTTACTGTAAGCTATCTTTGCTGTCAGCCCTGTTGTGTCAAGTTTATCACCAACATGATACTTTGTCTTTGTGGGTAAGGTTGTAACTTCGAAGGAAGTGATTGTAGTAATAGCAGGTTTAACCATCACTTCAAACGAACACATTGCACCACCGTATACAGCATTTACAGTTTTTGTACCTTCTGAATCAAACTTGGTTGGTGAGCATTCAAATCCACTTGTAATTGTTTTAGTTGTACCATCCTCATATACTACTTTTAGCTTCAAACCTGTTGTGTCTAATACTTCACCAACATTATACTCTGTTTTTGTTGGCATATTTACGACAGAAATCGTACTATCTTTTATGTATTCATCAACATCTGCTGTCTCTCTGTTTCCATCATCAGCAATCAAATCATAGTCGGTTGAAGGCACATCTGCATTTACAGGAATATCACCATAATGATTTTTATTTTTAACAAGACTGATATCCTCATACGCTACTACTCTTTTCAACTCCAACGAGTCAAAAGTTTTTATAGCATAATCCATTGTGCCGTTATCTGTAGCCGTTATTTTTATATCATATTCCTGATCGGTCGGCAATACAAATATCTTTTCATCACCATCAACAAAGGCGGTTATATTCTCTGCACGAGAAGTTATTTTATTATCAACTATCGATAAAACAAGATTACCGCTACTACCATAAATATAAACATCAGTGGGACATTTTACTGATCCAAGTTTTGATTTTGTATAATTTCCGTTATGACACTTATATTTATACCACTCATTTTCAAGGTAAACAACGGTCTGAATTGCCGCATCACAAGCTGTTAAATCTTCTTCAAGCTGAATTGTACTTATAAGTAAATTAAATGGATTTCTGTTTGTAGCTATATCAATTGCATAGTTCAAACCATATTCTTGCTTAGAAGCAGAAGCATAAACACTCATAGTCTTATAACAATAGCCTTCTAACGATTGTAAAAACCCCCAAACGGAATCAAAAGCCTTTGCATTTCCGATAGTTTGATTTGACGAAAGAATCGTTCCGTAATTTTGTGTTAATGATATAAATTGCCTTTCAAGCAGAGCAGCTGCATTCATCAGAGTGTGAGTTTCCGAAAGCTTGCCAAGACCTGATAAATAATCCAAAAGCATATATGTAAGGTTATATGTTGCTACAAGTGATCCGGCAGAAATACCTGTAATCGCAGTAACTGTACCATATATAAATTCAGTAGTTATACCTTTAAGCAAAATTTCATAAGCAGCATTTCCTGCGGTATAAAGATCCACCTTATCCATTATTTTTATAACTGCAACAAGAGTATTATCAAGCGTAAAAGCTTCCATGTACGGCTGTAAAGCCTCTTTCAGCAATATCGAAGCATTACCACCCATTGCGTTTGCACTTATCTGAAGCGCGTTTAAAAGTTCAATATTTGATTCATAAACCGCCTGTGCTATAAGGTACTTCTGATACGCATCATAGAAAGAGGCAACAACATCAGAACCGCTTGAAATAATATCAATTATTACAGATGCATTACTTAAGCCTTTAAACACTTTAGTAACTTTTGATTCTGTCAATTTAGGAATAGTTTCAGAAAGCTCATTATATAGTGTCTTATCATAGTCATCCAAATCAAAGGAATTAATATTAAAGAAATTTCCTTTAAGCCAATTCTTTTGCAAATACTCAGTAAAATTATATAAAGGTTTTTCAAACTCACTGCTCCACGCATCAGATGTTTTGAAAACATCAAGCGTATCTTTATACAAATCTGATGCACCCATCAAGAATTTAATACCCTTTTCTGCCGACTGCATAAAACCATTTTTAGAGTTATTTGTGTAGTTTTGCAAAACATCCAAAAGAATTACATCATAAGGGTTATCAGTTGAAAATGCGCCCTTAAAATCAAAAGCAAAAGCTTTACCAACATCGCCTATTACTTCCCAAGCTGCATATCTTGTAAAATTCCTTGACCCTTCTTCATGTTTCCAAATTTGATTGTAGAAGCTTGCATTTGTAACAAGTTTTTTGTAGTTATTGGATTTTACAAAATTAGCGTGTTCATTGATATACTGTTTTTCTTCCTCTGTCAAATCAGGAGTTTTTGAAGAGACCGTTACCATAATACTCTCACTTACAACTTCTGGTGACGTTATAGTTATTGTAGCTGTACCTTCTGATTTAAGGTTAAGCGGAACGGTTGCTCTGTGTTCATTCTCACCACAGATATAGTCTCCTGAATCTGATTTTATTGTGCCAACTTCAACAACAGATGTATTGCTTGAATTGATTTTCAGGGATGAGGCATCATTATCAGCAGACGTGTATACAAGAAGTCCGCTGAGCGTATCTCCAGCACAACCTCTCATATCCTCACCAAATGTAAACCTGTCCGCCCCGAATAATATTTCAACATCAACCGTAGTTTCCGAATCCGATATTGAATCCCGTTCAAGAATTACCACATCAAGAATATCGTCACAAACATCACAACGCTTTACTGCAAAACCGTCATTTCCGTCGAACGGACTAATGACTGTTTTTTGATTATTTGTCTGACATTTGTGCCGTCCCACTACATCCATAGCATAAGTATACAGATTACCTTCACTATCTTCAATGAACAGAGTACCACTATCACTATTCTGAGGCATTACAGAAATCATTCCATCTCCTGTAAAAGTCAGAACACCGTCAGTATACTCTGCCGTATTGTTATCACAAGATAATACAAAATCATTTGTTGTTGGAGTTTCTGACGAACCTCTTTCGACCCAAGCTTTAAACGAAACTTTACCTGTAGCATCTTTTGCTTTGATTTTTGCAATTTCATTTTCCGTTGCCTTTATATATTTCACAGCATCTGTTTTATTAAAAGGATCATCAACACCAGCTAAAAGCCAAAGGTACTGTGAAACGGAATCACTAAATCCTGCCTGTAAAAGCGACATTAAATATTTACTTACATTTGTAACACCAAAATATTGAGGAGATGCTTCTGATACAGTATAATCCCAAGGAATAGATGTTGTGTTATTTTCATCTTCCCTCATAATAACACTGCTCAACACAAATCTTATAGGAATTGCTGATATGAATGTTCGTATTGAATCAAAAATATCAAAACTTGTATCGGTTTCTTTATTTTCAAACAATGAATCCCCTAATTTTTCAACATCATTCAATACTTTCTCTACATCATTCTTTGCATGGTTAGTCAACCAATCATCAGGGTCTTTTGCAACGGCATTCAAAGTAGCACCAAGGCCCGAATTGACTACAGATACTGCAGCATCGAAAGCCTTATTACCACTTGTACCGTATGATGTATATAAACCTGACAACTTATCATGTAGTTGCCTGAACAGTTCAACTTTGTCCTCAGACGAACCTGTGGATGCTTCAAAATTTTTCAAAGCACTAATACTTCCTGTCATTGTCTTACAAAAACTATTCCATGCTTTTATTCCGATTTTAACAGCTTTATATCCCGCTAAGAATGTTTCTATACCATCCACTATGCCTGAATATTTTTCTAACTCTTTTTCGAGAATTTCTGACTCAAAGAAAATATTAACAGAGGTTTCGATTATCAGCTTATCACCGGGCTTAAAAACACTGACTCCCCGATTTTCCCATGACGATTTTTCGATTTTGCTTTTAGATGTACCATCAGAATAGAAAATTTCCATTCCCTGTTCTATCTGAACCTTGTGGTTGACACCGTACAGTTCTTTATCGGATACATTTTCTAAAGTTATTTTAATGGGATAATCATCACCATAATAAGTTGCGTTGGGAAACTCAAAATTAAGGTGCAATGCGCTTCCTGCCCAGACCTGAATTTGATTTTCGCAAACAAATCTATCATTTATAGGCTCGGTAATACCTTCTCCTTCACATATTTCGCCTGTCAGATTTGCTTCAAGACTGTAACTTCCCTCGGTATCACCGCGAACATACCAATTGACACTACGGCTTCCCAATGCTTCAATAGTTTCTATCTCCTGAGTTAGTTCTTGTTGCTCACCAACCATTTCAGCAAGAGACAAGCCTTCAGGCAAAGTTAATTCTGCCTTTAAATTTTCAAGAGTTGCATTATCTGAATTGTTGATCACAAGCATCTGCACATCAAACATTTCTTTAATCCAGGATACTTCTCCTCTTATAATCAGATAAAAATTTTCTGAAACAGGATAAACGGTAATATCCTCTTTCTTTGACGGAATTCTGATACCTTTCGGTTTTTCTGCCTTTTCCTCTTCGGGACCTATATACTCCCATTTACCGTAAACCTTGGTATTTTTATCTTTTATTTTTACTTCATATATATCTTTTGTACAAGCAGAATCCTCATACCAACCTTTAAATATGTAATTATGAGCATCCTCTCTCCAAGGTATATATGTCAGGTCAACAGTTTCACCTTCTTCAACGCTGACATATTTGCACCAACTATGGAACAATCCGTCGGTAACAACATGATAATGAAGTGAATAACCGCTTTCAACCTCCTCGCTTTCTTCTTTATCAGGAGTTGGATCTTTATAATGTCCACCTATAAAATTACCATCAGCATCAAAGCATGCCACGATACTTTCGGCATCAACCTCCGGGTCAAAATCCAGTTTCAATTCATATTTGTAACTCTGTTTATTTCCTTCAGCCGTTGTATCAACTCCGGCTTCTCTCATCTCCTCAAGCGTCATTTTTTCAGATGTAAATTTCACATCGTAAACAGGAAACTCGCTCAAAGCAATTGAATGCAATTCATTGACGCCGGGATTAACTGTTATTTGAGGATTTCTTATTTTACAACCATCAGCATAAACAGAAATTTTCTGTTCACCAACCGGTAGTACTACACTTACCTTACCATTTTTATCGGTGGTAAATGTATTTTCACCGTCTTTTTCAGTTGAAATAAATATCTTTGCACCGCTGACAGGCTCAGACTGTGCTTTGACTATAGTAAAAATGACTAAACCATAGTTTGAATTTTCTTCAATATTTATTTCAACACGGGGAATTGTTTCTGCCTCTACATATTCACAAACAGTACAAATCCTGCTTTTACTGCCTTCCTCAAGCACCGTTGCTTCTGTTACATTCCATTTACCGAAAGAATGACCGCTTGTTTCCACGTAATTATCAACATAATAATCGCCACACTCACTACAAATATTTTCTGTGTAGCCGTTTTCTGTACATGTGGGCAAAATTGTTGTTTTATTGTAATTATGCTCTGTTGTATCAATAGTCGCAGTTTTTTTGTCACCACATACTGAACACGTCTGGCTCTTTAATCCTGTTTTGCTACAGGTTGCCACAGTTTCGATTTTCCAAGGACTATATGAGTGACCGTTTGCATCTTTGTAATCAGATTTATATTTATCATTGCAATTCTCACATGTATTCAGCGTATACCCCTGTTCAGTACATCCGGGAGATACTATTTCTTTTTTATAACTATGACCTAAAGCGTCAACATAGTCATCTATATCTTCATATCCGCATTGTGAACATGTATAAATAGTGTAACCTCTGGCTTCACAAGTCGGAGCAATTGTTGTTGGTACAAAGCTATGACCGGATGCAGCTACATATGAATCTGCATATGAAGCATTACATATTTCACAAACATGAAGAGTATAACCTTGCTCTGTACAAGTTTGTTTAACCACTGTTGAACTGTAAGTATGACCTATTGCTTCAATTTCTGCATCTTCACTTTTTTCGCAGGCACTACAAATTCTATATTGCGAACCTTTAGCAGTGCAGGTTGGTTCTTTTTCGGTAATCCAGTCGCCAAATGAGTGACCTGTGGCAGGGATAATCACCGTATCTCCCACTATTTCTCCACAACTTAAACAAACCCAAAAACTCAATCCATTTCGATCACAAGTAGGTTCTGAAGGTACTTCTACAGTATCTTCATGTTTGCATGTTGTTTCCGCCTCCGCATGTATTGAAACATCTGCGAAAGGAAAAGTTCCTGAAACAATTGCAACTGTAAGAAATACTGAAAATAATTTTTTTAATATATTTTTCATAATTAACCTCCAAAGGATAATAATTAAATTTATCCTCAAACATTTCAAGCGGAACATCACTATTGATATTCCGCCTGAAACAAATCAAAAAGTGCAAAACACTTTTTATAATTAAAACTTAATTAATACCAAATCCAACCAAAAAGGAAGATTATGATAAGCCATTGCCACCATACGTAAGATACTGAAACTTTGCATGAATCTTCTGCAACGTTTCCGTATTCGTCGGTAACTGTTACAGTAATTTCTGCTTCACCGGTACCTGTTGCAGTAACATTACCATTTTCGTCAACAGTTGCAACAGAAGCATTTGATGATGAATATGTCACTTCATAATCAGGATCTCCGTCAAAACTAATTTCAACAGCATTTTCAAGTGAAAGATTCGATTTGTAATTCATCGCAAAATCGTCAATTGAAACTGCATTAACTATACCATTTAATTCAACAACTGCATAGTAACTGAAATGATTCGTTTTAAAAATAACATATCCATCTTTACACTCACATGTTATCGGTTCAGTTTTACCTGTTTTTGTGTTGACATAGAAAACTTTTATCAGTGTATATTCACAATTCTTATCTAACGGAATTTTTATTAAAACATCCCCATTTGGTTGAATAATCGTTCCGTCTTTTTTAGATTTTGTAGTTATATCATACACACAAATTTCAACGCCATTGACACTATTAGTAATAATTTTTATTACTGACGAACTTTCTTCTGCTTTTTCAACCTCAACCACTATTTCATCATCATAATCATCAGGATCATATTCAAGCGAAATCCCACTTTCACTATCAGTTATTCTTGCTGAAATAACATCACCGCAACGTGAACATTTCTTTATTTCTTTATTTTCACCATCAGGCTCCCATTCGCCTTCTTCATGGCCGAGTGCAGAGGTTTCTTCCTGTGCCACAAGAACTTCATCGCATTCAGAACAACGCTTGCCTTCTGTGAGACCTGTTTCTGTACATGTAGGTGCAACAGCTTCATCAATTACTTCCTTATGACCAAGTGCAGAACCTGTATACTTCGTTTCCCGGCTGAGTTGTTCTCCGCATACTGTACAGTAGATGACTTCATCCCAAGAACCTTTTTCTGTACATGTTGCAGGAACTTCATTTTCTTTAACAACAGCACCTGCTTTGTGACCGAGAGCAGCAATTACTGTCGGCTCAACAACAGTTTCACCGCATATTTCGCAATATGTTCCGCCTGTCTGACCAGGTTCTGTACAAGTAGCTTTAATATCTTCACAAGGCTTTTCTGTATGACCACCGTTTACTACAGGGAATATGAATTTTACATTGAAAGTAACAGCCGAAGCTTCATTATCACCGATTGTTATTGTTGTCTCCACTTTGTTTCCTGCTATGTGCCAAGCATCAAACTTCAAATAATAAGCTCTGCTTTTTGTTGAAACTTGTATATCTGTGCCTTCTGTTTTTATAACAACAGTTTTTCCATCGGTGGTCTTGGGATAAACACTTATCTGAGTCGCATTCTCAACTGCAGTTAAAATAATTGTATTACCTTCCAGTCTGGCTTTCGCAGTGTTATTAAGATTCAACGTTGAAACATCAAACTCACTTTTTGGAATAGCTTCTGTTTCTGTCGCACTACAACGAGAACATTTTCTTGTTTGTATGCCTTCCTCAAAAAATGTGGGCGCCTTCTTAACAGTCCATTCGCTCCATAAGTGACCAAGCTTAGGAGTTTCTTCCTGAGCAACAAAAACTTCCTCGCAATCAGAACAATGCTTACCCTCTGTAAGACCTGTTTCTGTACAAGTTGCCTTAACTTCATTGTCAACAACTATAGTATGACCCTTGGCTGGAATTGTTTCTGTGCGAGTATCACCGCATGAACATGTATACGTTTCTATTCCTTCTTCTGTACACGTAGGTGCTATTTCATCAACCTTGTTGTAGGAATGAGTATGTTCTTCTTCACCGAGAAAATGGATTGTGGCTTTGGTTAAAGGTGTATTACTTCTTCCGATTGAAATTTCGTCCCATTGCGCCTCCGTCCCAATATAATATATATCTGTAAGACTGTCGCAATCACGGAACGCACCATAGTCTATACTCGTTACACTATTGGGAATTGTGACAGATGCAAGACTGTCGCAATCCTCAAACGCAACTTCACCTATACTCGTTACACTGTTCGGAATTATGATTGATGTAAGACTGTCGCAATCACGGAACGCACAATCACCTATGCTTGTTACACTGTCTCCGATTGTGACTGATGTAAGACTGTCGCAATAAGCAAACGCAGCATAACCCATGCTTGTTACGCTGTCTCCGATTGTGACTGATGTAAGACTATAGCACTCATAAAACGCAAAATCACCTATGCTTGTTACACTGTCTTCGATTGTGACAGATGCAAGACTGTCACAAGCAAGAAATGCATAACTGTATATTCTTTTAACACTGTTCGGAATTGTAGAAGTTTTTCTGCTGTTGCCAATTGGATATTGGATTAAAGTCGTTTTATTTTTGTTATATAAAACCCCATAACTAT
>JAZOAY010000158.1:0-3114 GCA_045595725.1 Acutalibacteraceae bacterium
ATTTTTACGCATTTCCTCTTCCATATCTGTCCAGGGAGCAAAAACTCTCTCGCACCATGCATCCTTTCTCTCGTTGACGAGAGAATAAAGGATTTTCATACCAAGGTGCGACATACCGATTTCGTATGTATCGGGGAAACAGAAAGCATATCTTATATCAACTTTATTTTTATCTTTTATAACACTGTTGAATTCTCCGCCCGTATACCTACCGGGCTTCTGAACATATTGCAATACATTTTCTACTTTTTTTGAAAGCACTTTATCACTTCACTTTCACAATTCTGAATTCAGCAATTTCTATACCGTCAACAGTTTCACCAATTTCAAGTTCAAGACAACCATTTTCAAAAACATCTTTCGGAAGAATATAACTTGCCGAGAAGTAACCGGGTGCAAGGAACATCCTGTCAAATTCTTCATCTCTTTCTCCACCATAAGTGTTACCTGAGAAAATTGTTTTTCCGTTTGCAAGAACTGTCTGAATACCTTTTCTTTGCTCATCTCTTGCATGGTAAGTCACGATAAGCTTATAATCACAATCGCCTGTAAAGCCACCGAGATTTGCATTGAGTGTATAGTGGTCATAGCATTTGAGAAGTTCTGTAGGAATATCGCCGTTTTTATTCTCATTTCTGTCAGACATTACATTCATGTAGGGTTCACCGTGCTGCTGGGTGCAGTCAAGAGGAGCATAGCCGTGTTCCGCAAATGAGAAATACATTTCGTCTGACTCAACTTTGTTTCTCATCATAATTTTCTTCATATATTCAATTGCATTGTCTGTCTCTTTTGCTTCTGCAATTTTTTTAAGATACCAGCATCTGTTTGTAACAGGCTGGTCAATGTGGTCAAGAACTGCACCGCGTTCCCAATTAAGTGCATCGTGTCTTTCAACGCTTGTCTGCATTCCGATAAGGTCAAAAAGTTTATCACCGATCAAGAAAATTTCACTATGAAGTGCATAGTACTCTTCATCAAAATCAACTGAGAGAATTTCTTCTGCCTTTTCAAGGTTATTTCTGAAAATATAATCTTTTGCTTCTTCAATAAGGTCTGTTTCGGCACGTCTTCTCATTTTAACAATCATGTCGAACTCTGCTCTGTAAAGATGCATAAGGAAACGCCAGTTATCGTGAAGCTCGGGATTTTCAGCAACAATACTTCTGAACAAAGCAAGCGTATTTTCGATATTCGGATTATCAAGAGGATCGCCTATCCAGTTATATTCAAGACCTGAAATTGCCTGAGCACATTTAATATAATCTGCACCGGGGAAGAAAAGCCTTGCATAATCTTCAAGAATCGCTCTTACTGACTGTTCCTTTTTCCATTCAAGTCTTCCCCATACAAATTTATTCACATCATCAGTTACACCTTCTGAATATGAAACACTGCCTATTGTATACGGTGACTTTATTGAATGAATCCTCTTGTATTCCTGAGGTCTGGGGTTAACACTTTCACGGCTGTTGACTGCCTGAAGTGAATAGTGCCACGCCTCTGTAGGATACTGAACAGAATATTCACATCTTAAATTATGAGTGATGTCGGGATAGAAACGAAGGGGAAAACGTGAATCAATACGTCTTCTTAATTCATAAACCTCCATTGCCCTGTTGGGACCCTGAATAACACCTGTGATAATACCGTCTTCGGTTTCGTTTATTTTTTCAACAAACATATCACCCCAACCGGGAATACCGCGGGGCATCTGAGCTGAGGGCCACATCTGAATTTCGGGTTTGATTTTTCTCAGTTCTTTTGTGATTTTAACACAGCGTGACACAAACTGGTCAGCAGGATAATCACCCGGGTCTCCTCCCGGTGGGAAAATGATGTCTATTCTTTCTGCATCTTTAAGTGTTTCGCGACGCAATTGCGCAGATTCATCTTCAGGAAGCTCGTCATTCGGATACCATACGGAAACATCCAGGTCAAGCTCATTTGCGTAATGAGAGCATTTATTCATGTGCTCTCTCATATCCCATTTCATGTGACGGTTATAAGTTTTTTCTGTCACAGGATATTCAGGCGGAAGAATTTCATTTGTATTTGTACCGAAAAGCATCAGATTTTTAAAGTGGTCTGCGAACTGTTCGGGACTCCATGCGTCATATGTATTGGGCATTGTTCTGTAAGCATTCTGATGACCTCTCAGTCTCTTTTCAGGAATATGTTTTCCGTCAATATCGGAAATAAGAGTAATTTTTCCGTCTTTATAAACTGTTTTCATCAGGAATTTGCCCATACCGAAAATAAGCCCTCTGACAGTGTGGGCAAAAATTTTCATTTCGCCCTCTTTGAGTTCAATTTCAAAACAGTCTTTATGGGGAAGTCTTTCCTCACCGCACTGACAAAAAGTCACTGCAGGTTTTCCGTCTTTTATTTCAGGCTTTTTGCCTGTTCTTTTTTCAATTTCACAAGCAAAAATTTCCGCAGCCTTCTTTTCTTCCGCAGATTCTGCCTGAATACATAAATTTGTAAAATCAAACTTCATTTATAACACCTCATCATTTCAGATTAAAAAGCTTCTCAAAGAAGTTCTCAATGTTATACCAGAGATATCTCAAAAACTCTCCGACTTTGTAAAAGAAATCTCCGACTGTTCCTCCTTCACCCTTGATACGGATTGTGTTTCCCGTATCCTCAAGCTCAAGAAAAACGGCATGTGTCATATGCTCTTCTGTACTTGAATTAGGCGAATGAATTGAAAGCATCAGTTTACCTTCAAGACTTTCAAAAATCATACCGTGACCGCCGTCAAGCTCATGATACATTCCTTTTACATAAAGGGGGAACATATCGTGTGTCCACTGGCCGTCGATTTCACCGTTTGAGCTTCGTGCGATTCCTACGCTGTAACCTGATTTTGTAATATTATTCGACCATATCATAATCAGACTGCCATCACTTGTTCTGTAAGGGCAGGGTCCGTCCGTTACTCTGTGAGCTGTCCAGAAGGGATCATCCGCCTTGAACATTCTGACAGGTTCTGTCGTAAAGTGTGTTAAATCCTCGCTGAGCTTTGCATAAGACATATCGCCGATTTCATCAGGCATGCTTGTCCATTCATGGACAAAAATCATCCACGGTTCACCCTTTTTATCAATA
>JAZOAY010000159.1:0-28476 GCA_045595725.1 Acutalibacteraceae bacterium
AGTTGACGAGGTTGAAATCATCAGACGAATGTCTGAAAACATCTATGACGAGGCTGAATATCAGAAGGCTCTTGCATGGACAAAAGAAAAATGTCCTGAAGGCTTCGATAAGAACCCCGAATTTGTTCGTTCAACAGACGAAAAGAAGGAAAGCGATTGGGAATTCGTTGTTAAGATGATGTGCATCATCAAAGACCTTATGAACGGTAATCCCAACCTTCCCGAAGGCAGAGAAGAAGAAATGGTTGGCCATAATGCTATCGCAGCAGGCTTCCAGGGTCAGCGTCAGTCCACGCACTTCTATCCCAACTGTGACTATCCCGGAGCTCTTCTCAACACAACATTTGACTGGAACGGCGCAAGAGAGCCTTACATTCTTGCAACAGAAAACGACGTTCTCAACGGTATTTCAATGCTCTTCGGTAAACTCCTTACAAACAGAGCACAGGCATTTGCTGACGTTCGTACATACTGGAGTCCTGAAGCAGTTAAAGAAGCTACAGGTTACGACCTTGAAGGCGTAGCAAAAGAATCACAGGGCTTTATTCACCTTATTAACTCAGGTGCTGCTTGCCTTGATTTCAGCGGTGAAAGTAAAGACGAAAACGGCAACCCCATCATGAAAGAATGGTATAACGTTAACGATGAAGACATTGATGCAATGCTTAAAGCAACAACATGGTGTGCAGCAGACAACGGCTACTTCAGAGGAGGCGGATACTCTTCACGCTTTGAAACAAAAGCAGAAATGCCTGTTACAATGCTCCGTCTTAATCTTGTTAAGGGTGTAGGCCCCACACTTCAGATTGCTGAAGGTTACACAGTTAAACTTCCTGACGAAGTTTCAGACAAACTCTGGGCAAGAACAGACTACACATGGCCCTGCACATGGTTTGCTCCCAGACTTACAGGCGAGGGTGCATTTAAATCAGCTTATGATGTTATGAATAACTGGGGTGCTAACCACGGTGCTATTACCTATGGTCATATCGGTGCAGACCTTATCACACTTGCATCTATCCTCAGAATTCCCGTAAGCCTTCACAACGTACCTGAAGAAAAAATCTTCCGTCCTGCTGCTTGGAACGCATTCGGTATGGATAAAGAAGGTCAGGACTATCGTGCATGTGCAACATATGGTCCTCTTTACAAATAATAAATCTATTTCTTATCAAACCTCTTCAAGGGAAACCTTGGAGAGGTTTTTTGATGCAAGACATAAGTTTTAATAAATAGTTCGCAATATAAATTAATTAATGTATTGATTTATATTTTAATAGTGGTATAATTTACTTTGGGTAATTATATTTTGGAGGTTTTGTAAGTGAAGGCATCTAAAAGATTTTTAAGTTCTATTCTTACTATTTTTATGATTTTTTCTGTTTGTAGTGTTGGTATTACAGCAGCTGATGTAAGTTTAGAGGAAATTGTCCCTGAACCTATTGCTTGTCCTGTGGTAAAGTTTAGCTGTACAGAAGTAACAAGAGTTGCTAAGGGAGTTAACTCAGTTGAACCCGGTAATGTGGTTGTTAAGTCAACTCCCTCAGGCGTACCTGAACTTTCAGGTTTATATGTTGCTCAGGCTTACGCAGGTGAAACACCCGTTGCAACAACAATTACTTTTACTTCTCCTACAATAGGTGTTCAGATTCGAGGTATTTCATGTAATAATGAAGGTGTTGTTCTTTCACCAATAAGTTACTCAAATGGCTCATATATAACTACAATTGAAAGCGGTATAATTGAACCTAACGAAGATGGTACATATAACCCCCTCGTATTCACAGTTGACTACACATGGACAGATGGTAACACATATCAGGAAAAATGTGTATCTTATGTTGAAGGTATCGCAACAGGAGGTTCTTATGCTGGTGCTTACAACGAGGTTTATTCAATGGCAGGTATGGGTTCTATCTACCGTGTACATGCAACTGCTCTCACTCGTCTTTTAGGTAAAGGTGTTTACTATGAACAACCTGCAATGCTTGACACAAATGAAGCAGATCCCTATAAATCATACGGTGTTTATAATGTAGCAACAGGTACTTTTATTGATAAAGTTGCAGCTGGCTATAATACTTCAATCATGACAGATGATGAAACCTCTAAACCTATCGGTAATAAAGACCAGGAGGTTAACGTTTTTGCAAGTAATACAGCACCTGCACATATTTATGTTGATTCCTCTGTTGCAGGAGTACTTGCTGACCAGAAAATCAGACTTGATGCTGTAGTTGGTGAGCTTTCAGACAGAAACAACGATAACCCCTATGTAGCACTTGCTGATACATGGGTTTCATCAGGCATTGATACAAGCAGTGATGTTACAACGAATGATGCAAAGGCTCAAGCTGCGGTTGGTCTTGATATTCCAGCAAAAGCTAATTATGGCGTTACTGGTCATAGTAAAGATACTGCTATTCAGACACTTACAGGTGGTGTTGGTTCTTTTCAGAACCTATTTACACAGGTGCTTACAGGTAATGTTACTGACCTTATTGACAATTCAACTTACACAATCACATTAAAGTATTATTCGTATATGTGGGTTAATGATAGTTATATTAGTAAGTTCAATATGACATCAACACTTACAGTTCCTATAATAATGATATTCCATGTTGTTGACAAGGGTGAACTCCGTGAAAAGATAGACTACGTCATGAATACAGAACCTGAAACTCCAACAACAAGTGCACATGGCAAAGGTGATAATCCTCAGTCATGGTACTATAAATCAGGCTTTGCTGCTTTCCAGACAGCTTATGTAAATGCTCTTGATGTATTAAACAATCCCAGGGCTTCACAGTCTGATATCAATGAAAAGACAATAGCTCTTTCTAATGCATATAATAGCCTTGAACTCAAATATGCTGATTATACTCAGGTAAACGCACTTAAGTCAGAAGCACAGGAAATAAAAAAGAACGCTTCTGCTTATACAGCAGATTCAATCGCTCTTATTGATAAAGCTCTTGCTGGCGTAAAAACAGGTTACACAATCCTCTTTCAGGGTACTGTTGATACAATGGCAAAAAACCTTAAGGCAGCAATTGAAATTGTAAAATTTAAATCCGCTGACTATTCAAAGATCGAAAATGCTCTTGCAGAGTTTGAAGCTCTTGAAGAATCAGATTATGTTCCCTCAACATGGCTGGCAGTTGAAAATGCTTTTGCTGAGGTTGAATATGGTCTTCCCGCAACAGAACAGGAAAAAGTTGATGCAATGGCCGATTCAATTGAAGAAGCGCTTGCAAACCTTAAATACAGACTTGCAGATTATTCAGAAGTAAATAAAGCTATAGAAAGAGTACAGTCATATGTATCTTCAAATTACACGGTCGAGTCTTATGCTGCACTTCGTAATGTTATCGTAGGTATTGATTATACTCTTGACTCCAGTCATCAGGATATAGTTGATAACTATGTTGTTCAAATTGATAAAGCAATTGAAAATCTTGAATCACTTAAACCTAATAAAATATTACTTGAAATAGCTCTTAGTGCAGAACTTCCTAAAAACACAGATTGCTGTGATCGGTTAATTTTTCTTGAATATCAGTCTCTTGTTGCTGAGGCTACAAATATGAACAATGATAGTGATCTTACAATTCTTGACCAAGCGAAAATTGATGAAATGGCATCAGATCTTACAGCAAAATACAACGAACTTCTCAGAAGTGTTATACATACTTCTGGTAAAGTAATGCTTGAGAACAATATTCCTGCTACATGTACAGCAACAGGTTCGTATGATAGAGTAGTTTACTGTTCTGTATGTAATGAAGAATTGTCAAGAACAGAGGTTGTAGTTCTTGCAAGAGATCACACATGGGGAGATTGGATTGTAACCATTGAACCTACAACAACATCTACAGGTCTTAAAGTAAGATATTGTGAATCATGCATTACGGATTATCAAGAGCAGACAATACCTAAACTGGAAGAAAAATATTCTCTTTCAGGTACTGCTGCAAGTTTTTACAGTGGAACAGATGAGATGCTTATTGTTATTACCAGAAAGGGAGAAACAGAACCGTTATATTCTCAGACTGTAACAGGAATAAGTACAGAATATATGTTTGAACATATAGAAACAGGGTATTATGTTATGACTGTTTCAAAGAAAAATCATGTAACAAGAAAATATGATATTGCCATGGGTAATATTGATGAAATTCTTGACATAAAACTTCATTTGCCGGGAGATACAATCGGTGACGGTAGAATCAATACTGTCGATGTTGCTATTGTAAATTCGCACGTAAAAGGCGTGAAAACTCTTAATGGCTATGACCTTGCTTGTGCCGATGTTAACGGTGACGGTAAAGTTAATACCATTGACGTTGCAAAAATCAACGCTCACGCAAAAGGTGTAACAAAACTTTGGTAAATTATAATTTAACTCACTGAACAACGAGGCTTCCCCGGTGGTGGAAGCTGTCACTGTCAAGTGACTGGTGGGGTGTAATACTCAAATAATCAACATTTTTCTTCTCATCCACCGCAAGCGGTCGCCCTTCTCCCGCAGGAGAAGGCAAAATAAACTCAATGTTAAATTATAATACACCGTTCTAATTTAATAACATTGTAAGGGAGGGTCACTGGACCCTCTCTTTTTTGTATTTATGCTGTTTTTTATAGCCTCTTTTTGTGTATATTTAAAAAGAGGTTGTTAAAATTTTTTCAAATAGGATATTGACTAAAATTAGTATGTATGCTAAAATAGGATAAAACCTAAAGCAAGCAGGTATGCTAAAATATGATTTGGAGGTAAATTATGGCAAGAATAGATAAATCCAGGCTCACAAAGCTTGAAATTATACGTGTTGCATCGAGAAAATTTTTGGAGAACGGATATTCAAACACTTCTATCAAGTCAATCAGTGATGAGCTTGGTATGAGTACGGGAAATCTTACATTTCATTTTTCGACTAAGGAACACTTGCTTGCTGAACTTGTTGAAATGCTCAGAAAATTTCAGTGGAAATTAATTGAAAAAGAAGCAGACGAGGGTGTGAGTTCATTGCTTTCCATATGTATAGAACTTATGACTGTAGCATCTGCTTGTGAAGAAAGCGAAATTGCAAAAGACTTTTTTCTTTCTACTTATTCAAGTCCGATATGTCTTGATTATATACGTAAAAGTGCAGTCGAAAGAGCAAAGTTCATATTCAATGGTTATTGTAACGGATGGACAGATGAACAGTATGAAGTGGCAGAAATTCTTGTTTCGGGAATCAATTATGCAACACTCATGACTACTGACAGTATAACAACCCTTGAAATGAGAATCAAAGGTGCATTGAATCATATAATGTTGATATATAATGTTCCTGAAGAAGTCAGAAATAAAAAGATAGATAAAGTTTTATCTATTGATTGCCGTAAACTTGGCAGACGTGTTTTTGAAGAGTTTGTAAAATATGTTGATGAATGTGTAAATAACGCTTTGAAAGAAGCATTGCTTTAATAAATGAAAGGTGGAGTTATTAATGAAAACTAAAAGATTTCTATCAATAATACTTGCGATTATTATTGTTTTTTCTTTTTCTGCAGTAGCATTTGCCACATCTGCAGAAGGGGACATAATTGTTCTCTATACAAATGATGTGCATTGTGCAATTGACGATTATGCTTATCTTGCTGCTTACAGGGCTGAAAAAATTTCAGAGGGAAATACTGTAATTACGGTTGATGCAGGTGATGCAATTCAGGGTGAAGTTATCGGTGCATTGACAGAAGGCGAAGCAATTGTAGAAATTATGAACGCTGTCGGTTACGATTATGCAGTGCCGGGAAATCATGAATTTGATTATGGAATGGAAAGATTCCTTGAACTTTCAGAAAATAAAGCTGAATACGAATATATAAGTTCAAATTTCTATTATCTTCCTGCCATAACAAGTGTTTTTGAACCTTATGCAGTTGAAGATATAAACGGTGTTCAGATTGCGTTTGTCGGAATTTCAACTCCCGAAACAATAACCAAATCAACTCCCGAATTTTTTAAAGATGAAGGTGGCAACTTTATATATGGTTTTCCGGCATATCCCGGTGGAATGACAAATGAAGCTCTTTATGAAAATGTTCAGAAAAGTGTTGATGAAGCAATTGAAAGTGGTGCGGATATTGTTGTTGCAGTAGGTCACACAGGTATTCTTGAAACCTCTGATGGTTGGAAGTCAACTGATATTATTGCAAATACAGACGGGATAGATTATTACATTGATGCTCATTCACACGAAACAATAGAAAATGCTGTTTATAAAAATGTAAATAACGAAGATGTTATTATTACATCAACAGGCACAAAATTTGCAAATTTCGGTGTGCTGACAATCAGCGGAAATGATGCTGATTTCGAACTTATAAACCCCGATGATATAAACATCGAAACAATGTCAGAAGAGGCCCAGACTGCTTATGATAATGTTGAAGCAATAATTGACGGTTATAACGAACAAATTGCATATCTTTATGACGTAATCGGTACATCTGAGGCAAAGCTTGTTGCTTATGATTCTGACGGAAGCTGGGCTGTACGTAAAAGAGAAACAAACGCAGGAGATTTTGTTGCAGATGCTTACCGTGCAGTAACAGGAGCTGATGTTGCAATAGCAAACGGTGGAGGTATCCGTGCGGAAATTAAAGTCGGCGATGTTACAAGAAAGAATCTTATGGATGTCAATGCGTTCAATAATGATATGTGTGTTCTTGAAGTCACAGGTCAGCAGCTTGTTGATGTTCTTGAACATGGAGCACGAAACTGTCCTGAATCTCTCGGTGGATTTTTCCAGGTTTCAGGCGTAACTTTTGAAATACATACTTATTTATCTTCTCCTGTAATTACAGACCAGCTTGGTAATTTTGTAGGAATTGACGAGACTATGGTACGCAGAGTTCAAAATGTCCTTGTTGGCGGTGAACCTGTTGACCTTGAAAAGATATATACACTTGCAGGCAGTGCTTATGTGCTTACCCAGGGCGGTGACGGCCTGACGATGCTTGATAATGCAAAGGTTGTTCAGATGGAAGGTTTACCCTGTGACTCTGAAATGCTTATAAAATATTTTACGGAAATTTTAGGTGGAAAAATCACCGAAGAGCAATACGGAAATCCTGACGGTGAAGGAAGAATCAAAATCAACAATATTGACCCGAATACCTGTGAACATAATTTTGACCGTACAAAGAGCGAAGAAAACCTTACAAGACCCGTTGACGGCAATGACGGTTATTATACATATACCTGCACTAACGGATGCGGAAAAACAGAAATAGAAATTATAAAGAGAGCTGATTATACTGCTTATTCAGAGGCTCATGATCGTTTTGGTGAGATTTTGAATACTTATGATTTTAACGATGCTGCAATAGACTATGCAATTGATAAACAAAATGAAATGCTTGAAGATTATTTAGAGGGTAGTTGGCTTAAAAACAACTATATCGAATCAGAGCAGCATATTCTCGACGGACTCGCAGAGGGATTCGACAATTTGTGTGATGACCTTATTGCAGGTGTTGAGGACGGCACATTCTTAAAAGCAGATTATACAGAAATTGAAGCGGAAATTGCTACTTTAGAAGAAATGGATGCTGACGGAAAGTACAAAGCTATAATTGAAGATATCAGGTCTGAACTTGAAAATCTTAAAGCAGATGAAGATTCAACAATGGCAGATGTTTATGCGTTGCTTGCGAGGATAGATGCAATCATGAATTGTGAATGTATCTGTCATAGTCAAAATTGGTTTTTAAAAATTGTATGGGTTGTTGCAAACTTCTTCCACTCGATTTTCGGCATCAGCCCCGTATGTGAATGCACAATGGTACATTACTAATCAAAATATATAATGTAATTTATTTTATCAAGGAGACGATTTTATGAAAAAAACAAACAAACTTATAAGCATATTGCTTGCAGTAGTAATGCTCCTTACAATTATGCCGATGAATTTATCGGTATCAGCATCATCTGATACGGACTATGTCGCTTCCGTAACCGACAAGGACGGCAACCTTATCGGCAATTATAAAACCTTTGAAGAAGCTGTTACAGCTGCAAAGGCAAACCCAAACAGTACACTTAAGTTATTAGACAATGCTGAAGGTTGTTATGTCAAAGTTAGTTCTCCGTTCACTCTGGACCTGAACGGCTATACACTTGATATGGGTAGCAAAAACTTTGACTTGGGTTCAGTAATCGAAGGCTATGACTGTCATTTGACTGTGACTGATAATTCCAAAACAAAAACAGGAAAAATCACAAGTGCGTCTTATTCCGGTGTGTTTTTTGTAGGTTATTCAGAGTCTCCCGGAAAGCTTACTGTTCTTAACGGCACTGTAGAATATAATAATGAATTTGGTGGTGTTGTTAAATTAGATAATAGAGGTGCAGCTGAAATAAAGGGTGGCACTTTCAAGAACAATAAAGGTGCCGAGTTTTATATCAACAATTGGAGTGATAACTTTGAGGGCTCAGTTGATATCATCGGTGGCACTTTCCCTGATAGTTTTGAGATGAAGGTACATTCATCTGATTACACAAGTACAGAAAATTATCTTGCAGATTTACTTGCTGATGGTTGTTTCTATCGCGATGAAAACGGTAAACTTATTGAAGTTGCAGATGATGCAACAAAAATTGACGGCTACGTTCAGGTGAAGGAATATTTTGCAGCTTCAGTAACAGATAAGAATGGCAACCTTATTGGCAATTATAAAACTTTTGAAGAATCTCTTGATGCTGCAATGGTAAATGAAAACAGCACACTCACTTTGCTTGATGATGTTTTCGTTACAGAACTTTGCGAGATCACATCAGGTACTTTCACCATTGATCTTAATGGCAAAACATTGTCCGGAGAAGACACTTATATAAATATACTTAGCCCGGTAGTTCTGACTATTACAGATAGTGACGAAAACGGCACAATTGAAATAAATTATGACGCTGGTTCTTGCATTTATAATAACGGCAAGCTTACTGTAGAAAAGGTTACAATAAAGGGTGCACGCGGTATTGACAACAGAGGCATTTGTACCCTGAATGGCATCACAATTGAAGTTAATGACAGAGAGGCGCTTTCAAATAACGGTACAGTTTATATTTATAATAGTGTATTGAAAAGCGAAAAGGATAATGCTATAATCAATAATCCCGATGCAACACTCTATGTCTACGACAGTAAACTGACCGGTGAAATTGGTATAACAAATCACGGCACAGCATATGTTTACAACTGCGAAATCAAAGGTACATACTATGCAGCATTGAACCTGCTCAGTGGCACTATTGAAGTAACAGGCAGCAGCTTAAGCGGTACAGACCTTCCATATGGCAACTACAGTGGCACACCCTATGGTGAATGGACAGTTTGCCGCTATGACGGAGTAACACTTATTTTCAAAGATAGCGAGTTCCCCAACGGCTTTGTGGTTAATAATATATCCGCACACACCTTCCTCGCAGAGGGTTATCACTTCCGTGATGCAGACGGTAATATTATTAACCTTACAGAAGATCAGAGAATAATCGACGGCTATGTAAAGGTAACAAAAGGTGCTGACCTTGAAAAAGAAGCGGTTATCACTCTTGACAGGACAGAGTTTGTCTATAACGGTGAAGAAATTAAGCCAACAGTTACCGTAACAGTAGGCGGTAAGGCTCTTATTGAAGGCAAAGATTATACAATTTCATTCAGCAACAATACAAACGCAGGTACAGCAACCGTAACAATAAAAGCTATCGGTCAGACGGCGGGTGGTATCGCAGGAGAGGGCAACGTAAATATCGGAAACTCTTCTAATGACGATGCAATTGACGCAGGTAATTATACAGGCGAGATTACAAAAGAATTTATAATAATTCCCGTAACAGTTGATATAATCTGGTCTGAAACAACAGAGTTTGAATTTGACGGAAATCCTCACTCTGTAACTGCAACTTACGTTGATGTGAACGGTGAAGTTGTTAATGCGGTAGTTGAAAACGGTACAAACACAAAACCCGGCAAACACACAGCAACTGCTCAGATAACTGACGCAAACTATGTGGCAAGTGAAGAAACAACATCAGTCGATTATGAAATCAGGGGCAAAGTTACTCTCAACGGAACTGTTACAACATTCCTTTCGGAAACTGATGAGATAACACTCACTCTCATAAAAGCTGACGATACAGATATAGCTTATGAAACAGTTGTAACAGGCAATTCAGCAGACTATGTTTTTGATGGTCTTATTGAAGGAACGTATATTCTCACAGTTTCAAAGAACAATCATGCGACAAGGACCTATGAAGTTGTTGTCGATGCAGAAGGTGTTTCTCAGAATGTAAAAATCCATCTTCTCGGTGATATCAACGGTGACGGAAAGATTAACACTCCGGATGTTGCTTTTGCCAATGCCCATGCAAAGGGAATAAAGGCTCTTGAAAGCTATGAATTCAGTTGCGCAGATATAAGCGGTGATGGTAAAGTAAATACAATTGACGTTGCAAAAATGAATGCCCACGCAAAAGGTATTGCAACAATCTGGTAATTAAGAAAACAGCAGAGGCTGTAAAAAACATAATCTTTGAAAAGCGAATATAATCAGGTGTTTGAAGAAAATTAAATGCATCAGAAGTTTTAATTTAAACTTCTGATGCATTTTTCGTTTTATGTTTAGAATTTATTTATGACCTACCTTGTCATTTTGTTGTCATTCTCGAGCATTAGTAAAGTATCTCAAAATGGCAACATATAAATCAATTCCAAACGAGATTCTTCACTTAGTTCAATATTACATGTTTGCAATTATAATTTATCACATAAAAAATCGACAGAGGTTTCATCGTGAAACTTCTGTCGATTTTAATTATTATATCAGTTCTTTTATTTTGTTGTTGATTTCTTCTCTCTTTTCAAAATGCCATTTTTCACTTCTCGGATAATCAGTGAATGTAAGATTGAATTTTTCTCCACCATTTTCTTCAAGAATCTGAAGAACTTTCTCTTTACCTGATAATTTTTCAAGTAACTTTAAAGCTCTCATATCCTGAAAAGCTTCGTTCATGGATTTAAGTCTTATTGATGCCCATGCATTTCCGTCGGGTGCAGGGTAAACTACAAAAGCATCTCCCGATGAGAAAGCACAGTCCGCATCAGTTTCCGCAAAGGGGTCAACAGGTCTTACGGAAAGCTGAGTGAAATAGAAATTGTATCCCCAATGGAGGAAACCTTTTACGTCATATTTGTAAAGTTGCATGCCGAACACTCGTGTTCTCTGCAAAGGCATTGAAAAAAATCTGTTTGAATAATAGTTGTCAGTAGGACCGCAACAGTAATATGTCCATAATTCAGGAACTTTGCCGGCAAAATCCTCGATGTGTGCTTCCGAGGGAATGGGCAGCGGTACATAACCTTTTTCATAGAAAGCAAAATCGGAAAGTGCATCAATTATTTTGAATTTTTTGCCGAAAAGCTTATTAATCAGTTTGCTGTGTTTTCCGTAAACTTCAAGGTCCTCATCACCGGGTTCATCAGAAACATGGAAATAGCATCTGTCAGCAATGCCTTCATTTTCAAGAAACTCAGTCAGACAAGGTGCAAGAGACGATAAAAATTCTTCATATTCTTTTCCTGTTGAGTCAGTTTCCCATCCGAAAATCCTTTTTTCTTCACCGTCAACTTCAGCAATGATTTTCGGTGCATGGAGTGCTCCCCATTGAGTAAAAAGGTGAGACATTTCAAAATATTTTATGCCGTTTTCAAGGCACATATCAACCCATTTTTTCAGATTATCAAAATTGAATTCATAACCTGCTTCTGTTTTCTTTACTCCTACTAACTGAACAGTCAGTCTTTCAGTGCCGATTTTTGTATCAAGAGGCGGTGTAAAAAGGGGAGTAAGAATAAAGTTCATACCATGCTCAGCTGCGGTTTTTACAAAGTTTTCTGTAATTCTCCAGAATTCATCGCTGAAAACGGGAACCTTATAATATGTTGCAAGGCTGTCACAGTGGAACCAGTTCGTGTAAATAAGCTCCTGCTCGGGAAGGTCAGCGTCAATTATGTCGATTGTTAATTTTTCTTTGCAGAAAACTTCGTTTTCATCATTTCTGATACCGATTTCAATTTCATGTTTTCCGGGAGTGAGGTTTTCTCCCTCAACGTAAAAACTGAACCATGTATCCTTTGGTATTCTGAAAGTTTCACCGCAATATGGTCTGAGGATATCGGGGTAAAGTCCCGGTGTTTTTCTCAGGTAATAATCGTCACCGTCACCATCAACAGGTTTTATTGATGGTGCTGAAAGAACTCTGAAAATACTCAGTTTTTCAGATGTTTCAAAGCAAAGGTCGCAGATGCTTTCGTCACTTGAAAAAGCAAACTGAAAAGCAACTTTTTCATTTTTAAAAGCAGATATTTCTTTGATTTCAGTATAATTTTTCGGTTCTTCATCGTGAAAAACTTTTGCCATTGAAGATAAGATATAAGTTTTTAAAGCCATAAAATCACATCCTTTTGATAAATATATCATACATAAAAATGTATTTCAATATTTTTTGAAAAAATAGGTTTATTTGAAATGCTTTTTTCAAAGAATAGATATATTGAAGAAAAGGAGAATTTTACATGGATAACTTAAACAGAATTCTTGAAATTCTTGATAAAAACGAAGATAAAGTAATAGAAAAATATAAAATTCCCTATTGTTGGAATTATGTGGGTGCGGAGTTTGAAAAAGCCGATGTTCATGGTGAAATACTTGTAAATTCACGAACTTTTTTTAAAAAGGCAATTGAAAATATATTATCATCAAAGAAAACCAAAAATGAAGAAAACCTGTCCTTTTATTCCTTAATGGTAAGATGTTTTTCTGCATGGGACCACGGAAAAGGTTATGAAAGCGGCACTTTTCTAAAAACAATTGCTCTTCTTCCTCTTATTAAAGAAATGGGATTTAACGGGATTTATTTTCTGCCTGTATTTGAATTGTCACGTGAAAATAAAAAAGGTGAACTTTCTTCACCTTATGCTATCAGAAATATAATGGGTTTTGACAAAGAACTTCACGACTCACACCTTGACGGAATGACATTGGAGGAAGAATTTTCCGCTTTGTGCGAAGCATGTCATAAACTTCAGATGAAAATTGTACTTGATTTTGCATTCAGGACAGCATCACGTGACAGCGTGTTGTGTGAAACACATCCCGATTGGTTTTATTGGGTTAAAAATCATTCTTTACTCACATTCAAATCACCCCGTTGTGATGAGTTGGGACATACGGTTGTGACAACAAAAAATGTAAAACAACTTTATAAATCTGAAAGCATGATACCTTTCGGTGAAAGCTTCACATTTTCTCCTGATATGAAAGCAGTTAATCAATTCATGGAAGACGGAGAAAACTTTCATCAACAATGCTCATCTCATCTTGGTATTTCCGTAATGCCCGGTTTTGCGGATACAATCAATGACCCCCAGCCACCGTGGAGTGACGTTACGTTTCTGAAATATTATTTTGATAACACGGAAAATGTAAAGAAAAAATTCGGTGAAAATTATCCGCCAATGATTGCACAGGACGGAATAAAGTGCAGCGTTTTCAAAGGCGAAAAGCCGAATACAGAACTATGGAATTATGTAAGAAGTGTAATTCCTCACTATATGGAAAAATACTCAATTGACGGTGCAAGAATTGATATGGCACATGCATTGCCTGAAGAATTGACTGAAATGATAATTTCTGACATCAAAAAGAAAAACAAGAATTTTCTTCTGTGGTCAGAGGAATTCAATAATTCTTTTTCAACAGAACTAAAAAAAGCGGGATATAGCTTCTATACAGGCGGTATATGGGATTTATGGAGTGAAGAAAGATATACGGGTATGAATTTCAATAAACGTCTTTGTGAGTGCATTTCGGGAGAAATTCCGTCAGTTTCCTGCACTGAGAATGCAGATACACCGAGAAGTATGTATACTATGGGACTTCTTAAATGTATGGCAGCTTCTGTTGTGACTGCACTTTTGCCCAATACGGTGTATTTTATCAACAATGCTCAGGAATTTGCTGAAAAACAGCCTATGAATCTCGGACTTAACAATACGGAAGAAGGTAGATTTGTCCTGCCTAAAAAACATCCTCTCTACGGAAAACTTGCTTTCTTTGATAGATATTATTTTGATTGGAAAAACAGAAAGCACATGTTTGAAGCAATAAAACAGGCATTGTTCCTCAGAAAAAAATACTCCGATGTCTTGTGCGACATTAATAACTATGATATGAAACAGTTAAAAACTTCATCAGAAATTACCGTGATTTGCGGTTGGAACGGTAAGAAAGGATACCTTCTTCTTTTTAACAGGGGAACAGAAGAAATTAAAATGTACGCAAAAAAATGTGTGCCTCAGGAAGCGGCTCTCGGTCAATGTATCTACGGTTGTGAAAACAAAGATGTACTTTATCCAAACTCAGTAATCGTATATGATTTAGAAAAGAAAAAATAATTTGACAAAATTTTCAAAAACCCTTGACGATTTGCTTGGAAAATTATATATTTTATATAACACCAAATATTGGAGGGATTTATTATGAAAATTACGTTCATGGGTGCAGGCAGCACCGTATTCGCAAGAAATGTTATCGGTGACTGTATGTGTACACCTTGCCTGAGAGATGCAGAATTTGCACTCTATGATATTGATGCTCAGCGTCTTAAAGACTCTGAAATCATTCTCAATGCTATCAATGCAAATGTTAATGAAAACAGAGCAAAAATTACAACTCATCTTGGCGTTGAAAACAGAAAAGAAGCACTCAGAGGTGCAAAATTCGTTGTCAATGCAATTCAGGTTGGTCTTTATGACCCTTGTACCATTACTGACTTTGAAATTCCTAAAAAATACGGTCTTCGTCAGACGATCGCAGATACTCTCGGAATCGGCGGAATTATGAGAGGACTCAGAACAATTCCTGTTCTTGCTGATTTTGCTGCTGACATGGAAGAAGTTTGTCCTGATGCATGGTTCCTCAACTACACAAATCCCATGGCAATTCTTACAGGCTTCATGACAAGATACACAGGTGTTAAGACTATCGGTCTTTGCCACAGTGTTCAGACATGTTTAAGAGACCTTCTCAGAGGTGTTGGCATGGAAGATAAGGTTGAAGGAAGATATGACCTTATTGCAGGTATCAACCATATGGCATGGCTCCTTGAAATCAAAGATAAAGACGGCAACGACCTTTATCCTGAAATCAAGAAAAGAGCAATTGAAAAGAACGATAAAGCACTTCTCGGTGAAATCGAAAAACATGGTGACATGGTAAGATATGAATATATCAGAAGACTTGGTTACTACTGCACAGAGTCAAGTGAGCATAACTCGGAATACAACATGTTCTTCATCAAGGACAAATATCCTGAAATGATTGAAAAATATAACATTCCTCTTGACGAATATCCCAGACGTTGCGTAAATCAGATTGCAGGATGGGAAAAAGAGCGTGACAGCATTCTTGCTGACGGCAAAATCACTCACGAAAGATCACATGAATACGCTTCTTATATCATGGAATCAATGGTTACAAATAAACCTTACAAAATCGGCGGTAACGTATATAACGGCGGACTTATTGAAAATCTTGATAAAGATGCTTGTGTTGAAGTTCCCTGTCTTATTGATGCAAGCGGTATTCATCCCTGCAGAATCGGTAAACTTCCCGTTCAGCTTGCAGCAATGAACATGACAAACATCAATCCTCAGCTTCTCACAATTGAGGCTGCAGTAACACGTAAGAAAGATGCTATCTATCAGGCAGCAATGCTCGATCCGCACACAGCATCCGAACTTAACATTGACGATATCGTTAAGATGGTTGATGAACTTATTGAGGTTCACGGTGATTGGCTGCCTAAATATAATTAACAGAGGTTAATTTGATGGCGAAAAAAGATAACAGATTTGAAAAAGTTTACACCCAGGGTGCTATTGACGTGGTAGAAGTCTGGGTTGATAAAGAAACTGGAGTTAATTATCTTTTCCGTGCAAGCGGATATGCAGGTGGTTTTACACCGTTGCTTGACCGAAACGGAAATCCTGTAATTTCTCCGATAACAAACGATTAAAAAAACAGCTCCCTTGTGTAAAGGGAGCTGTCATTTTTGTAAAAAATGACTGACGGATTATTATAAGGCCTTCAACCCACAGTTGAAAAAAGTCATCTGATATGTTATTGTTAAAGTGTGATATTTGTGTTAACATGTGGGCAGAGGTGATAATCATGAACATCGGAAACAAAATAAAAGATTTGCGCAAGAAAAGGGGAATAACCCAGGAGCAGTTGGCAAATGCAATCGGCATTTCTTTTCAGGCGGTGAGCAAATGGGAAAATAATATCGCATTGCCTGATATAACTCTTGCACCTGTGCTTGCAAATTATTTCTCAGTTTCAATGGATGAACTTTTTTGTTTCAATCTTGAAGAAATGAAAAATGAAGTTGAAAAAATAGTTGATAATGCGTATAAATTCAGAGAAGATGATCCTAAAAAAAGCCGAAAAATCCTTGAAGAAGGTTTGAGAAAATATCCCGAAAATGACATTTTACTTAATAATCTTCTATATGTCATTTCTGACCCTGATGAATTAATTGAAATTGCATCAAGGCTTATCGAAAAAACAATTGATAACGAAGTAAAATACGATGCTTTACGTTTTCTTGCTTATGCTTATAAAAAGAAAGGTGACCTGAAAAGTGCAGAGGCGGCAATCGAGCAGATTCCTGAAATTTACTTCACAAAGCTTACGGAAATTGCCTATCTTTTAGAGGGAAAGCCTAAGTTTGATGCGGCTGAAAAACAGAAGTGGATTTCTTTTGAAAATCTTCTTCAGATGATGTGGAAAATGGCTGAGTGTTATGAGGCAGAAGGAGATTTTGAGAAAGCAATTACCGAAACAGAAAAAGCTCTCAGTCTGATTCCCATACTTGACCATCCTAATTTTGACATCTATACAGATTTTTTTGGTAAACAAATTGAAAGATTGAAGAACAAATAAACAAACACCGCTGAGAATTTTTGAAATTCAGCGGTGTTTTACTTTTTCGAGAAGTTCTGTTCTGCTTGTAACTTTTAACTTTTTGTAGATACTTGATGTGTGTTTTTTTATTGTGCTTTCTGTTACAAAAAGTTTTTCTGCAATTTCTTTTCTTTTTGCATTTTCAAGAAGATAGGTAAGGACTTCTTTTTCACGTTCTGAAAGTGAGTCAAGTACATTGATGTCATATATTTCTTCAATTTGTGTTTCTGTAACAGAGTTCTGTTCTTTATTTTTTTCATAATCCTGAAGTATTCCGTAAAGCAGAAGAATAAGACCCTCTGTTATGATGTATGAAATTGAAAGGAATTCAAAGTTTGCACGGATAATGTTTTCTACAAGCCAGATTGCGATGTTGCCGATAACAACAAATGCAAGAAACATGGAGTGCTTGATAGAAACTGCAGTTTTCTTAACCATAGTGTAAACAATTATACCGACCATCGCTGCAAAGTATGCAAAGAGATAAATTTTATAAACATTGTGCAGAGGTCCATATTCTTTTACAAGAACGGCAACTCCGTCAACAAAAGAAAGAGAAACATCTTTGTAGTAAATCGGCAGATAGCCACCGCTTGTTGCAATGAAAAGCATAACTGAGTTGATACCGATTAAAACCCACGAAAATACTTTCGGAAATCTGAACCTTAAAAGATTCACAATCATCATCAACAGAAAAAATGGGAGAAAAACATTTCCTAGGTATGCAATTCTGTTTGCCCACAAAGCTCCGTCAAGGGTTTTGGATAAAGATAATAAAAAGTAACCGAGGTCACACACGGAAACAGAAACAAAGAGGAGCATAAGCCATATGTCGCGTTTGCGGTCAACAAAAAAATAAATCGCAATCATCAATAGTGAAACTATAAAAACAATGCCGTAAAGCGTTACCATATAAACCCTCCTTTGTTTGTTTCATGTGAGATAAATATACCATAATTTCTTTGCGTTGTCAAATAACCAAAGGTATTAGTTGTTATTTTGGATTTGTAGAATTTCAACAAATTTAAATGGTAAAATTTGACATGGTAGCCCTAAAAGTAGCCCTTGGTAGCCCCTTTCTTTCAAAAGTAGCCTATAAGGCTACTTTTTTATGTTCGTAGAAAGGTGTAGAATTATTATGGGTAATACCAATAAGTTGAACAAGGAGGCAAAAACAATGAAGAAACCATTTACGAAAAGAATTTTTGGTATTTTACTTTCTCTCGTAATGCTGGTGGGTGTTTGTACACCTATATCCGTTACGGCAGTAGCAGAAGAAGAAATCTACGGCTATGACCCAAACTATGAACACGGCTACTTCTTAGGTGGCAGAGGCGACTGGGAAGGTGGCACATGGATACGTGAGGTCTATGACTGGGACGATATGGATCAGGTGTTCAAAATGCTGGACAGTAGCTCTATGTTCAACTATGGTTATGTGACAGTCAAGCTGATGGATGACCTTTCTATGACCGCCCAAGGTCTTGCCAATGATGCCTATACTATGAAAGAGTATATTGTTGACTACGGTTCGAAAAACATTGTTTTCGATTTCAACGGTCACACCCTGAGCGGTACTGACACGGTATCTACCACCAATCAGGAGTATCCGCTGGAATCCTTTATTCGGTTGTTCGTAAACGGAGGAAACGTACTTACCTTTACCGACTCTGTGGGAGGTGGGGGCATCAACTTTTACTCCTCACGCGCAATAGATAGCAGCCTTGCTGCGCTTCACGTCTATGCAGTCGGCTCTCGCGGTACATACAATGAGGATGACCCGAATTCCTATCCCGCAAAGGTCATCTTCGACGGTGGTACCTATGAAATGACCGCAAAAATCGAAAAATTCGCTCAGGGTACGTGCCATGGTGATGTTGAATTCCGTGGTACAGTGATTGCGGACTTTGTGGACGTGGAGATCAACGACGGCACCTTTATTGCAAACAGTGAGGGCTTGATATCCAGTTACGAGAACAGGGATATGTGCGCCCGTGAGCTTGCTGCCTTCGGTACAACAATTTCGGACTGGTTTAATTTTCCGTATGAATATCACCCCAATGACGAGGAGATAACACCGTATGAAGAAACGGGACGTACTGTTATCAACGGTGGTAAATTCATCTCCGATGGCTATGCAGTCCATCATTTTGATAACTGCGAGGTTTATCAAATACTCGGCGTAACAGGTGTAGTTCAAACACTTGACAGTCATTTTCACGTAAACTATCCCACCATCAACGGCGGATATTTTGAAGGTCAGATGGGCTTCACCGGTCTTACCTTTACATACAGCGACGGTAACGAGGCTCTTAACTACCGACCTGCGTCTGAAATTATTCCCGAAACAGTTTTGTTTGTCGGTGTTGACAAGGACGGCAACGAGAGTACGGATATCACCGATTGGGATTGGAAGGATCTCCACGATATGCAGTCGTGCATTGTGATTTCCGGGGATGCAATTAAGCTTAATACCACGCCCGAGGGTGAAGGCGATCCTACCCAACTTACGAGAACCGTCAAGCAAAGCGATACCTTTGAGATGAGCTGGACGGTGTCATCCTATCTGGAAGGCGAGGTAGTGTGCCAGCCTGCGATTACCATTACCCGTCCGAATTCCAACATCGAACCCAAAACTTATTCAAAATCTGAAGTAACGCTTGATTACTCCGAATATCCCAATGATGTAAATGTAAGCTGCGGACTTTATGTTTTTGTAGAAGGCGAAGGAGCTTTATTACAGCAGGCAGGCTATATCCATAAGGACTATACTGTTGATGTCAAGCGTATCTACACCGCGACCGACGCATGTATGAAGTGCTATGTGTCGAATAGAGGCTGGATCTGGAATGAAATAGTTGAGGGCGGAACCTGTCGCTTTGTGATTTCACCCAACGATTACTACGAACTGACCGATCCCGACAAGCTTGTTGTCTATGTAAACGATGAAATCGTAACTCCCGATGAAGACGGAATATATACCGTGGAAAATGTTACCGAGGATCTTGTCATCTCCTGTGATGGCTCCGGCTTCACAAGATATTCCAACCTGACGGTCACCGCGGGCGGAAAGACCGTAAAGGAAAAGCTCTTTGACGGAGACATCTATACATTCAAAACCCTTGAAGAATTCGGTGCGACTGTGCCAGAAAATTCCACCTTCACCGGTTGGAAAATCGGCAACAAAACTTATCAGCCCGGTGACACCTTCATAGTGCCTGGCGGAACTGAAATCAAGATCAATGCCGCATTCACAGGACTTCATAACATCACCGTTGAAAACGGTACAGCCTATGCCGATGAAGCACATACTCAGCCTATATCTGTTGCTGCAGAGGATCAAGTGATCTACATCGTAGCAGACGAAGCACCTGAGGGCAAGGTGTTCGGTTATTGGAGCCATCAGGAGGTCGCCAATCCGGGCGGTAGCGGTTGGTTCGGCAATTACGATTCTGCAGAGACCACCTACACGGTATACTACAGCGATGTTGTTCTTGCTCCTGTTTACGAAACACCGATGGACGAAATTATCATCAACGGCATGACAAAGCCTTCCGCAGGTGTTGCAATTGACAACTCCGATTATTCCTACAAGTGGGGCTGCAGTGTTCCTGCAGGTTCCGGCTATAGCCTTGGTACTTGCTATTGGTATGACATTACCGATGGAGAACCTGAATTTGCAATGAGCAGCGGTGATGTTTTCCAAATCGGACATACATACCGCTTCAAAGCGAAGATCAGCTTGTACGGCGACACCATCTTCCCTGCAAATGCAGAGGATATTTCGGTAACGCTTAACGGCATTGATGCCGAGGATTACGAGTGTACGATCAGCGAGTTAAGTTACGTCTACGAAAATGCGGTTATCTGCTTCGAGTTCACATGTGATGAAGAAGTAGAAAGTGGCGTATCAGTCGGCGGTACGGCAGCATCCTTCGGAAGCGAGGATGATGTGCTGTTCATTGATTTTATTCTTGCAGGCTCAACCGAGAAAAGCTATTCAGCAATTCTTACGGGAACAAAAGGTGATTTTGTTGTTGAAAATGTAGAGCCCGGTACATATACAATGCGAGTTACAAAGAATAACCATGTAACGCGTGAATATGAAATTGTGGTTGCCGACGAAGATGTTGTTCAGAATGTCAAAATTCACCTTATCGGTGATATAAACGGTGACGGCAAAGTCAACACGGTTGACGTTGCCCGTGCAAATGCACAAGCAAGGGGAGTATCGGCACTTGTGGACTATGAATTTGCCTGTGTAGATATAAATGCTGACGGCAGAGTTAATACAGTAGATGTTGCGCAGATGAATGCTCATGCAAAAGGTGTAAAAAATCTGTGGTAAATTTTATAAGATAAATAACTCACCCCGTGAAGTTTGTAAAAAGCTTCACGGGGTAAAATTTTGATTTATTAAAGCATTTCAAATGACTTTTTAAGTGCGGGATATAGTGTGCGGTAAATTGAATAGTATTTCATGTATTTATCATGATTTTCTTTGCTATATTCGTAAGTTTCACCGTTGATAACAGTTTTGTCGCAGGCTTCTTCTACAGAAGAATAAACGCCTGCTGCGCAACCGCCGAGAAGTGCCGCACCTAAAACAGCACCTTCACTCGTCTGCATTGTCTTTACGTTTATACCGTAAACATCGGAGAACATTTCTCTCCAGAATTCACTTTTTGCACCGCCGCCGCAGAGTGCCATATCGCCAACTTCAATTGAGTTTTCTTTAAGAATTTCAAGGCAGTCATAAAGTGAATATGCAACACCTTCCATAACTGCACGTGCCATGTGACATTTTGTGTGAATCGCGGAAAGTCCGAAGAAAACACCTCTTGCACCTGCATCAAGAACAGGACTTCTTTCACCCATAAGATATGGGAGATAAAGGAGACTGTCGCATCCTATCGGAATTTCAGAAGCAAGAGAATCAAGTTCTTTGTAGTCATATTCTTTTGCAATCTGATTTCTGAACCAATTAAGAGAAAGTCCTGCAGCCTGAGTTACTCCCATAACATGCCAACATCCCGGAACTGCACAGCAGAAAGCGTGAATTCTGCCAAGTTTATCGGTGTGAAGTTCATTTGTATGTGCAAAAACGACACCGCTTGTGCCTATGGTTGTAAAGGCTTTACCTTCACGGCAGACACCCATACCGATTGCAGCACATGCGTTATCACCGCCACCGCCTGCAATAACAACATTTTTTGTCATACCCAGTTCTTCTGCAATATCAGCTTTCAGATGTCCTGTAGCTTCGGGACTTTCATAAACTTTTGGGAGAAGTGAAAGATCAATGCCCAATTTTTCACAGACTTCCTCACTCCATTTTCTTTCACCGATATCAAGCAACTGAGTACCTGATGCATCAGAAACTTCTGTTGCAAAGTCTCCTGAAAGCATGAAACGGATATAATCTTTCGGAAGAAGAATTTTTCTGCATTTTGCAAAGTTTTCAGGCTCATTTTCCTTAACCCACATAATTTTGCCGGCAGTAAAACCTTCAAGAGCAGGGTTAGCGGTGATTTCAATGAGTTTTTCTTTGCCGATAATTTCTTCAATATATTTACATTGTTTTGTTGTTCTGCCGTCACACCAAAGAATAGCAGGACGGATGACGTCGTTATTCTCATCAAGCATTACAAGACCGTGCATCTGTCCTGAAAGACCGATACTGACGATATCTGATTTGTCAACGGAACTTGTTTTTACAACGGCTTTAACGGTGTTCTTGACAGCGCTCCACCAATGGAGAGGATTTTGTTCAGCCCAACCGTTCTGAGGCTGAGAAAGGGGATATTCCTCACTACACGATGCAGTTACATTTCCTTTTTCGTCAAAAAGAACTGTTTTTGTACCTGAAGTTCCAACGTCAATACCTAAAAGATATTTCATTTTACTTCAATCCTTTCGCAGACGTCACCAAGAAGTCTGTTGCTTACTGTATCAGGTTGATGTCCGCCGATGTAAAGTGAAATACCTCCGTCAGGGTCAACACGTTTACCGTTGTCAAGTACAGCCTTGATCCAATATTTATCAATTTCAAGTTCAACTGTTTTTGTTTCACCTTTTTCAAGCTCAACTGTCCTGATTCCGCAAAGCTGGAAGTGAGGAGTAACAGTTCTTGAGTCTTTGTATTCAGCGTAAACCTGAACTTTTTCAACACCATTCATGTCGCCTGTATTTGTAACAGAAACGCTGAGCTTCATTGTGTTTTCATCGTCTGAAATAATTTTTGCATCAGCATAATCAAATTTTGTGAATGAAAGACCGTAGCCGAATGGGAAGAGAGCTTCTCCGTCAATATATCTGTATGTTCTGCCGAGCATACTGTAATCTTTGAAATCCGGGATAGGATGGTCGCCTTTATAAATTGTAACGGGAAGTTTACCGCTGGGTGAATATTCGCCTGCAAGAAGTTCTGCTGTAGCAAGACCGCCGAGAGAACCGGGATACCAGCCGTGGATAATTGCTTTTGCATGGTTTGTTACTTTTTCACCAAGGTCGATTGAACTACCGCAGAGAAGTACAACAATAACGTTTTCACAAACGTCGCAGACAGCCTCTGCAAGTTTTTGCTGAGTTGCAGGAAGATAAACGCTCTTCTTGTCACCGCAAGCAGTATAATCATTGTCAAAACCTGTGTCCTCACCTTCAATAGACTGGTCAAGACCAAGTGCAAGAACTGTAATATCTGCTCTTGCTGCAGCACCAACACCGTCACTTATCATGTTTGCAAAGCCTGACCAGTCATTAAGGTTTTCAAAGCAGTAGTTACAACCTTTTTCAACAGTAATACGGGCGTTTTCAAACTTTCTGCGGATGCCGTCAGCGATTGTGACATATTCAGAAGCATAGCCGTTGTAGTTGCCTTCAAGTGCTGTAACTGAAAGTGCGTTAGGACCGACAACTGCAATTCTCTTATCTGTGTTCTTGTCAAGAGGAAGGAAGTTGTCTTTATTTTTAAGAAGGACAAGGCATTCTTTTGCAGTTTTGAGGTTGAGATCTCTGTGTTCTTTGCAATCGAGCAAATCATAACTCAGGTCAGAATAAGGTCTTACTTCTTCAAATTCACCTAAGAGACAACGGATTGTGTAGAGTCTTTCACAAGCAGCTGTAATATCGTCTTCGTCAATAAGGTCCATTTCATAAGCTTCACCGAGGCTTGTGTATGTGTCACCGCAGTTTAAGTCACATGAACTCTTAAGAGCAAGTGCAGCAGCCTCTGCAGCATTTTCTGCACATTTGTGGAATTTCCAGATATCACCGAGGGCGCCACAGTCAGAAACTACATAGCCGTCAAAGTTCCAGTCTTTACGAAGAACCTGAGAAATAAGGTAAGAGTGTGCACAGCAGGCTTCACCGTTTGTACGGTTGTAAGCACCCATAACGCCTGCAACGTTTCCTTCTTTTACAGTCTTTTCAAAAGCGGGAAGGTATGTTTCCCAAAGGTCATGCATTGAAATTTGTGCATCGAAACCATGTCTGTCTTTTTCAGGACCTGAATGTCCTGCATAGTGCTTAGAACAAGCAGTAGCCTTCATGAATTCGCCTTCACCCTGAATACCTTTGATGAATGCTTTACCGAGGACAGATGTAAGGAAGGGGTCTTCACCGAAAGTTTCCTGACCGCGTCCCCAACGGGGGTCACGGACAATGTTAATATTTGGTGCCCAGAAAGTGATACCTTTGAAAATATCAAAATCTTTATATTCAACGTGAGTGTTGTATTTAATACGGCCTTCTGTTGAAATAACGTCTGCAACTTCATTTACAAGTTCGGGATTGAATGTTGCTGCCATAGCAATTGCATGCGGGAAAACGGTTGCAGTACCGGCTCTGGCTACACCGTGAGAACCTTCATTCCACCAGTTGTATGCCTTAATTCCAAGTCTTTCAATAGCAGGTGAGTTGAAAAGAAGCTGAGACATCTTTTCATAGGCTGTCATCTGAGATACAATCTGTTTTGCTTTTTCTCTTGCTTGAATTTTATCCATTTTATGAGTCCTCCAAAATCAGAACATTATGCTGTTGAGAATGTTTTCAAGATATTCCTGACGGCCTGAGGGAACAGTTTCAAATTCACCGAGACCTTTTGCATGTGCTTCAAGTTCTTCGATTGTAACTGTTTTGTCAGAAATCTTTTTACCGATACCGCTTTCATAGCTTGCATATCTCTGTTTTACAAATTCTTCAATTCTTCCGTCTTCAAGAACCTTTGCAGCAAGTCTGAGACCGAGAGCGAAAGCATCCATACCTGCAATGTAAGAATAAGCAATATCTTCAGGTGTGTTTGATGTACGTCTTGTTTTAGCATCAAAGTTAAGACCGCCGTTTGTGAAACCGCCGGCTTTGATGACTTCAAGCATACACATTGTTGTTTCATAAACGTTTGTGGGGAACTGATCTGTGTCCCAACCAAGCTGAAGGTCACCCTGGTTTGCGTCAATTGAACCGAAAGCACCATTAATTCTTGCAACTGCAAGTTCGTGCTGGAATGTGTGACCTGCAAGTGTTGCATGATTTGCTTCAATGTTCAGTTTGAAATCATCCATCAGGTCATATTTCTGAAGGAAACCGACAACTGTTGCTGCATCAAAATCGTACTGATGTTTTGTGGGTTCTTTCGGTTTAGGTTCAATGTAGAAATCACCTTTGAAACCGATTGAACGTGCATACTGTGATGTAAGTTTAAGAAGGAAGCCTAAGTTGTCAAGTTCCTTACCCATATCTGTGTTAAGGAGTGTTTCGTAACCCTCTCTTCCGCCCCAGTAAACATAACCGCTACCGCCGAGCTTAACTGTAACTTCCATTGCCTTTTTAATCTGTGCTGCAGCATAAGCGAAAGCATCAGCCTCGGGAGAAGTACCTGCACCATTCATGTATCTTGGGTGATTAAAACAGTTAGCAGTACCCCAGAGAAGTTTTTTGTTATTTTCCTTCATGAGTTTTTCAAGGAGTTCTGCAATTTCATCGAGGTTTTTATTGCTTTCTTCAAGAGTTTTACCTTCGGGAGCAATATCTCTGTCATGGAAGCAGAAATAGTCAATTGAAAGCTTGTTCATAAGTTCAAAAGCAGCATAAGCCTTGTTTTTATAGATTTCCATAGGAGTCTTACCACCGAACTCCTTGTTCATAGTGCCTCTGCCGAACATATCTGTACCTTCAGCACACATTGTATGCCAATAGGAAAGTGCAAATTTAAGATGTTCTCTCATGGGTTTTCCGAGAATTATTTCATCAGGATTGTAGTGACGGAAAGCAAGCATATTTTTGCTGTCTTTACCTTCATATTTTATAACGGGTATTGTTGGAAAAAATTCCATAAAAATGCCTCCTTTTATAGTTTGTAAAAAAAGTATATCATAAAGCACTTGAATCTTCTCGACAAATACTGTATACTAATAGACAAAATTAGTCATTTTCTTAAAAATGAGCTGAAAAGATTAAATATTTTAGCCAAAATTTGCGATAGGTGAAGCTATGTTTTATGAATTGAAGCATCCGGTAAATGTGGATTATTTTTCCGTTGAAAGGGGAGAGAACTTTTCTTTCCCTTCACACATACATTACCACTTTGAAATCATCATGCTAACAGAAGGTGAAATGACAGTAACAGTGGGGAGCAATGAATATATTCTCACACCCGGCAAAGCGGTGCTTGTTTTTCCGAATCAGATTCATTCGCTTACGTCAAAAGAAAACAGCAGTCATATCCTCTGTGTGTTTACGCCAAAACTTGTAAATCACTTTTTCAAATCAAAACAACGTACTCTTCCTGAAAATAATATTTTTGAAATTCCATCTTATTGCTCTAAGATGATGATGGAGCTTGACGAAAAAGATAACCTCAGCAAAGTCAAAGGAATGCTTTATATTCTTTGTGGTATTTTTGATGAACAGACAGACTTTGTCGAAAGCACAAGGAAAGAGGAAAGTCAGCTTCTGTACAAGATTTTCTCATTTATTGACAGTCATTTTCAGGATGACTGTTCACTTGAATTACTTGCAAGTGAAATGTCGTACAGTTATGCATATATTTCAAAATACTTCAAAAAGGCAGTAGGTATGTCTTATAACAGTTATGTGAATTATTACAGAATAAGTGAAGTCTGCTATCGACTTGATAATACGGAAAATAGTATACTTGAAATAAGTGATGAGTGTGGTTTCAAGAGCCTCAGGTCAATGAACAGAAATTTTAAAAAGCAGATGAACGTAACTCCTGCAGAATACAGAAAAAGAGCCGTAATCTGAACGGCTCTTAAAAATATTACTTCATAAATTCAATTGATTTTCTGAGTGCTTCCACAGAGAAAGAGGGGATTCTGCCTAAATGGTCAGGGCCAATGTTCAAAAGGTAATTTACGCCTAATGAATTAAGCCTTTTTCTTCTTTCTGCAATTTCTTCTGCAGTTACCCAATTCTGGTCGTAGTATTTATAGCCCCAGCTTGAATTCAGCGTACCTGCAGTTTCGTAAAGACCATAGGGGGAATATTTGAAACCGTCAAGGCTGTTAGGGTCAGAATTGTCAGCAGGCTTGAATTCTGTGGGATATTCATTGTCACCCAAAGATACATAGTCGTAGGCACCGTTGCCGATTCTTGAATTAATAAGACAGTCAGGCTGATATTCTTTTACAAGGTGATTGAGTTCAAGACTCTGTTCTTTTGTAATTGTATGTGGTACATCAAACCAGATAAGACAAAGATCACCGTATTTTGTAAGAATTTCTTTAACCTGAGGTTTTATTTTTTCTTCAAAGCAGATTGAAAAACCTTTTTTGTCTCTGTCAGGGAAATCCCAACTGTTGTCCCACGAAACACCTGAGCATCCTGCAAAATTGTCATAACCTCCGCCGTGAGGATGATGCCAGTCAAGTTCCTGAGAATAGTAAAGACCGAATTTAAGACCGTGTTTGTAACATGCTTCACCAAGCTCAGCCACAACGTCTCTGCCGAAAGGTGTTGCATCAACAATGTTATATTTGTCTGCTTCACTTTTGAACATTGCAAAACCGTCATGATGTTTTGAAGTGAATACAAAATATTTCATTCCGCAGTCTTTTGCAAGTTTTATCCATTCGTCAGCGTTGAAATAAATGGGGTTGAAAATATTTGCATAGTTTTCGTATTCCTTGTTTGGAATAGCCATAAAACTCTGAATCCATTCAGCGTAATCACGTACACGTCTGCCTTTATACTCACCTCCGAGAATTGAATATAAGCCCCAATGAGCCATCATGCCGTATTCTGCTTCTTTAAACCATTGTCTGTTGTCCATCATGTTTCAACTTCTTTCACTAATCTGTGTTTCAATTGTAACAGTTTGAAAGAAAATTTACAATACATAAAAATTAATTATATTGACTTTTGTCTGTTATATTG
>JAZOAY010000160.1:0-7531 GCA_045595725.1 Acutalibacteraceae bacterium
GAGTTTATGTAAATTCAAGACAGTATATGAAAGAAAAAATTCTTAAAAACGGCGATATTCTTGATATCGGCGGTGCAAAAATAAAATTTTCGGAAAGAGATTGAAGCATCAACTGATTAAAAGGAGGTATGAATTATGGCAGTAAAAAAACTGAAAGCATTCAGATATGCTTTTTATCTTTTACTTGCAACTGTTTTTCAACTTCTTTCTTTTGTTCAGGTGCTTTCAAAAACTGAAGAAAACAAAGCAAGTCTTGCTGTAATTCTTCTTTCATTTGTTCTCATCGAATGGTTTTACGTTATTATAATGCGTGTGACAATCGGACAGAAATCTTTTGAACTTGAAATGATTGCTTTCTTTTTGTCCTCGGTAGGATTATCAATTATTGCAACAGTTTCATTTGACTTCGCAATGAAACAGTTGCTTTACATTCTTGCGGGAGTACTTGTTTTTGTTGTAATGCGATGGCTTATTGCAAACTCCGACAGAGTAACGTTGCTCAGAATGCCTGCGGCAGTTTTTGCGGCGGCAGTGCTTGCTTTTAACCTTGTTGCGGCACAGGATTATAACGGTGCAAAAAACTGGGTGCAGATTGGCTCACTTTCTTTTCAGCCGTCTGAATTTGTGAAAATTGCATTCGTTTTTGTAGGTGCGGCAACTCTTGATAAACTGCAGACAACAAAAAGTGTTTTCAAATACCTTGTTTTTGCAGCGGGATGCATCGGTGCACTTTTCCTTATGCGTGACTTCGGTACGGCACTTATATTCTTTGCAACATTCCTTATAATTGCTTATATGCGCTCAGGCGACTGGAAAACAATTGCAGTTATCTGCGTTGCGGCAGTCCTTGGTGCAATACTTATTATTTCATTCAAATCCACGGTAGCAGCAAGATTTGCAACTTACCGTCATATATGGGAAACGCCTTATGACGAGGGAATGCAGCAGACAAGAATGCTTATTTATTCTGCAAGCGGAGGACTTTTCGGAGTGGGCTTAGGCAACGGAAAACTTCGCGATATTTACGCTGCTACAACGGACCTTATTTTCGGTATGGTGTGCGAAGAATACGGACTTATTTTAGGTTTTGTTATATTACTTACATTTGCCGCTATTCTTGTTTATACAATTGCTTCTGCAAAATCGGCAAGAACAACATTCTATGTAATTGCCGCTTGTTCTGCTGCAGGACTTCTTCTTGTGCAGACAAGCCTTAACGTCTTCGGCGTTACTGATTTACTTCCATGGACAGGCGTTACGCTTCCTTTTGTAAGCCGGGGCGGTTCAAGTATGATATCTTGTTGGGCTTTGCTTGCTTTTATTAAAAGCGTAGACCCGAGAGCGTATCCGAAAACTCTGAAAGAAACGCAGATGACGGAATAAAATTTAAAGGAGGAAGAAAAAATGCATAACACGGTAAAAAGAGCTTTTCTGCTTCTCTTTATTGTCGGTGCCTTTATTGCAGGTACAGTTATACTTGGCTTTTCTTTCTTCAGAAACAGTGAGGAATGGGCAACTCACAGAGCAAACAATCATCTCTATTCAGGAGGGCAGATTTCTGCTGCAGGTACAATTTATGACTGTAACGAAAAAATCCTTGCACAGACAAAGGACGGTAAAAGATATTACAGTACGGACTCTGCAGTGAGAAAAGCAACTCTCCATGCAGTAGGTGATACGGAAGGCTTTATGTCCACGGGAGTTCATGCTCTTTTTGAAACTGAACTTACAGGCTACAACATAGTTTCGGGAACATATTATCTTTCAAAGTTCGGTATAGGAAATGATATAAATTTAACACTTGACAGTAATGTGTGTAAAACAGCTTACAATGCCCTTGACGGCAGAAAGGGAACAGTAGGAGTTTATAACTACAAAACAGGCGAGATAATCTGTATGGTTTCAACTCCGTCTTATGACCCTGAGAATAAGCCTGACAATGACACAATGAACAGCGATAAATATAAAGCAGCGTATATAAATAAATTTCTCTCTTCTTCATTCACACCCGGGTCAACTTTTAAAATTGTAACGGCAGCCTGTGCCATTGAAAATATTCCCGATATTTATGAGAGAACATTCACTTGCGACGGTGAATTTGAAGTAGGTGCAACCGCAGTTATCTGTAACGGAAAACACGGAAAACAATCTTTTGAAAAAGCACTGAATAACTCGTGCAACTCTGCTTTTGCGGAAATTTCTATTGAACTCGGTAAAACAAAAATGGGTAAAACTGCTGAAAAAATGGGTCTGACTTCTTCCTTTGAAGTGGATAGGGTTCCTCTGTCAAAAGGAACGGCAGATTTCACAAAAGCAGTCGATATAGATATGGGATGGGCAGGCATCGGACAGTATACGGTAACTGCAAATCCTTGTATGATGATGACTCTTATGGGAGCTATTGCCAACGGAGGAGAAACCGTTAAGCCTTATTACGTCAAATCAATTACAACACCCAAAGGCTTTACAACATATAAGGCGTCTGAAAAAAAAGCAGACGAAATAAATCTCAGTTATGCTACGGCAGAAAAATTGCAGACACTTCTCCGCTCAAATGTGGTGAATTATTACGGTGAAAAAGCTTTCCCGGGTCTTGAAATGTGCGGAAAGACAGGTACAGCCGAGGTAGGCGATGAAAAAACAGGAGATAACGCATGGTTTGTGGGATTTTCCATGAAAAAAGATTTCCCATATGCCATTGTGGTTCTTATAGAAAATTCAACCAGTTCAGCAAGATATACAGCTATTCCCGTAGCAAATACCGTCTTGCAGTCAATAGGAGGATAAAGATATGAGTTATGTAGAATTTAACAACGTCAGCAAAATTTACAAAGCCGGCGAAGTTGAAATTAAAGCAGTTGACGATGTAAGTTTCAGCGTTGAAAAAGGTGAATTCTGTGTTATAGTAGGTGCCAGCGGTTCAGGTAAAACAACGGCACTCAATATTATCGGTGGGATGGATAATGCAACTTCAGGTGATGTAATTATTGACGGTGAAGTTGTAACGGCAATGAACAATAAAAGACTTACTGAATTCAGACGTCATGATGTGGGATTTGTTTTTCAGTTCTATAATCTTGTGCCTAATCTTACTGCACTTGAAAATGTTGAACTTGCAACACAGATGAGCAAAGAGGCACTTGACCCTGCAACTGTTCTTGAAATGGTAGGTCTTGGCGACAGACTTGACAATTTCCCTTCACAGCTTTCAGGCGGTGAACAGCAGCGTGTTTCAATTGCAAGAGCTTTGGCTAAAAATCCGAAAATTCTTCTTTGTGACGAACCTACAGGTGCTCTCGACTATAAAACAGGTGTCACAATTTTAAAACTTCTTCAGGATGCAAGCCGTAAAGAGGGAATGACTGTAATTGTCATCACCCATAACCAGGCCATTGCACCTATGGCGGACAGAATTATTTCAATGGGTAGCGGTAAAATAAATTCCATTAAACTTAACCATAACCCTGTTGATGTTGAAAGGATTGTTTGGTAAATGAGCAACGCGTTAATAAAGGAAGCCCTGCGCACCATAAAACGCAATAAAGCCCGTTTCATTTCAATTATCGCTATTGTGACGGTTGGTATCAGCTTTTATGCGGGTATAAGTGCGGCAGGACCTGATATGCAGCAGACTGCTGTAAATTATTATAATGACAATAACCTTATGGATATCTGGATGATATCTACTGTAGGCTTCAACGAAAATGACGTTGAGTCAGTAAAAGCACTTGACGGAGTGGAAGAAGCGGTAGGTTCGAAATTTGCTGACGGCACAGTTATGGTTGACGGGAAAACCGCGTCAAATGTTGACGGTGGTCAGACAATATGCCGTGCCTACGGTCTTGATTTCACAAAGGCGGAAAGCAAGGATAAATCCTACATAAACCGTCTTACTCTCATTGAGGGACGTTTTCCTCAGAATGAAAACGAATGTGTCATTGACAGAAGTGACATGGCAACCCCAAAAGGGTTTGAAATAGGCAAAACAATTAAAATGGTCGGTATTGAGGAAAACATTGATAACAAACTCAGCGTAACCGAATACAAAATCGTAGGTGTTATCAGAACTCCCCGTTACATCTCTTTCGAAAGAGGTCAGACTGATGTGGGAAGCGGTTCTCTGGGATGTTTTATCTATGTTCCCGAAAGTGCATTTAAACTTGATTATTACACGGAAATATGTGCAACTGTGGAAGGTGCAGATGACTTTTATCCCTTCTCAAATGAATACTATGAGTTTGTTTCTCCCGTAATCGATAAAATTGAGTCTATTGCAATGAATCAGCTTGCAGTACGTGTTGACGAAGCAACCGCACAGTATAAAGAGCAACTTGAAAAAGGCGAAAAAGAATACGAGAAAAAGAAACAGGAAGTTGAAGCAGAACTTGGCGATGCTTTTACGGAACTTGAATATTACAGAAACCTTGTTGAAAACGGAGATGCTGAAATAGCTGCCGCTGAAGCACAGCTTGAGGCACTTCTTGCTTCCAAAAATCAGGAACTTTCAAGCGGTAAAGCCGAACTTGAAAAGGCTCAGAAAGAGTATGATAAAAAGTACAAAGAATGGGAAGACGGCAAGAAACAGGTAGAAGAGTATGAAGTAAGATTTGAAGAACTTCAGACTCTTGTTGTGGAGCAGAACGAGAGGATGTCAACGCTCAGAGCAGAAATAAAAGAACTTGAGGAGACAATTCCGAAAGAACCTGTTTTTGACGAAAACGGCATACTGATAAAAAATGATTTCACAACCGACCCCGAGTATGCAGATATGGTGGCATCATACAAGAGCAAGGTTGAGGAAAACAAAAAACTTGCAGGTGAATATGTCAAAAACAACTTTGAAATCAGAGAGATAAGAGATAATCTTCCTGCAGCAAAGGCAAGACTTGAAGCAGGGGAAAAACAGTTGGCAGAGGCTAAAGCCGAGCTTGAAAAGTACGGCGGTACAATTTCAAATGCTCCGGCTGAAATAGAAAGACAGGCTGCCGCTGCACGTGCACAGATTGAGGCAAAGAAAAAAGAACTTGCCGAAGGTAAAGAAAAACTTGCTCAGTACGACACAGAATATAATGAAGCTTACGAAGAGGCTTATGCAAAGCTTGATGAAGCAGAGTATGATATTGAACAGGCAAGAAAACAGCTTGAAGAAGCCACAACAAATCCAAGATGGTTTGTATATGACAGAACAATGCTTCCCGGTTATGAAAACTACGGTCAGACTGCAGGCAGTATTGAGGCTTTTGCAAAAGTGTTCCCTGTATTCTTTTTTGTAGTTGCGGCAATGGTTGTTCTTACAACAATGACAAGAATGGTCAGCGAAGAAAGAACCCAGATAGGTACGCTCAAAGCATTGGGTTATACCGACTCTGCAATAAGAGCAAAATATCTTATTTATTCTCTTGTTGCAACATTTGTAGGTTCGGTAATAGGTCTTATTGCAGGTTTCTACACTTACCCCAGCGCTATTATGACGGCTTATGAAGTTGTTTTCCAGGTTCCCGAGCTTACAATTCTTTTCCCGGCAAAGCTTATTATTCTCGGAATTATCTTTGCCGTGGCAAGTACAACAATTGCCACATATCTGGCATGCCGTAAGGAAATGCTGTCAAAGCCTGCAGACCTTATGCGTGCAAAAGCACCTAAAGCGGGTAAACGTGTTTTCCTTGAAAGATTTTCATTTATCTGGGACAGAATGAGTTTCTCAGCGAAAGTTACAGTACGTAATGTTATGAGAAACAAAAAACGCGGTGCAGTTACATTTGTGGGTATTATCGGATGTATGGCACTTTTGCTCACAGGTTTCGGTCTCAATGACTCGATTAATCAGATTTTGACTGCTCAGTACGGTAAAGGCGGTGTCAGTTCCTTTGATGCACAGATTGCCCTTAAAAACAGTCAGATTTCTGCAAATGAAAGTGCAATTTATAACAATGTTCTCAAAAATGAAAACATTACAGATGCAATGATGTTCTATAACAAGACTGTTATGGGAAGTTCTGATAATGCTGAAGATGAATTGAGTGTTTATCTCCTTGTTCCTCAGTCAACGGAAAAAATGAAGGATTTCATCGACCTGCGTTCAAGAACAACTGATGAAAAATTTGAACTGACTGATGAAGGCGTTTTTGTTACTGAGAAGTTTGCAAAAAGAGCAAATATCAAAGAAGGTGATGCAATTAACCTTAAGTTCAGCGATGAATTGACTCTTAAACTGGCGGTAACGGGAATTGTAGAGAACTATGCTTTCCACTATGTTTACATGTCGCCGACTCTTTACAGTCAGATTTTCCAGGCTCCTGTAGCATATAACTACATGTATGCCAAATATGCTGACGGCATAAGAGGAACGGAAAAAGCAGAGCAGGTTGCAACGGAACTTATGAAATTCAATGATATCAACGCCGTTGTTGACGCTGAACAGACAATCAGAACATTTGATGAACTTTTCGACTGTCTCAACCTTGTTATTGCAATATTCATTATTTCAGCGGCACTTCTTGCATTCATTGTGCTTTACACATTGACAAGCATCAATATCAACGAGCGTCGTCGCGAAATTGCAACGCTGAAGGTTCTCGGATTCTATGACAGAGAATCAACATCTTATGTAGGCAGAGAAAACTATATAATTACTGCAATCGCAATTCTTGCAGGTATAGCAATCGGATTCTATCTCCACAAAGTTGTTGTGGCACAGGCCGAGGTTAACGTTGTTATGTTCGGCAGAGTTATCGAGCCTATGAGTTACCTTTTTGCCGTGGGAATGACACTTTTGTTTGCAATTATCGTAAATGTTGTAATGCATTTCTATATTAAGAAAATTGATATGGTTGAAAGCCTTAAGTCAATTGATTAAAAACGAAAAAACACCCTGTTTTCATTGAAGGAAAACAGGGTGTTTTCAGTAGTCTCTGTAAGAGAGGTCAAATGAAGTATTATCCGAAAAAGATGCTCATAACTCCCACTAAGGGTAAAAGCAGAACAAGTGCAACAGCGACAAAAGGTGCTGCAAGTACAGTGGTGATTTCTCCTGCTATATCAGGATTTACACCGAGAAGTTCAAGTAAAGACATAATCGGTCCACCGATAGCCATAATAAGTGCTGCAAGTCCCATAATCTGTTACTCCTTTACTTTTTATATTAACTAAAAAATATCACTATAAAAAAATTTGTCAATATATTTGGACCGAAATGCAATTTCAGTGTAACGAAATACAAAAAAACGCAATCTCAGAAAGAGACTGCGGTTTTTTTTGTGTGTTGTGTGTATTTTGTTATGAGTTTACAAATTTTGTGTTTATTGTTATCTTTAGCCGATAACACCGAGAAGCCAATCAAAAACTTCCTTGACGATCTGCTGTGCTTCTGCACTTGCATCTGCCCATACAAGGATTTTTTCAACAAGTTCAAAAATTGACTGTAACATAATCTGCACTCCTTTCGTTTGTTATATTTTTCCCCCAAGGCTATGATACCATATTGTGAATTATATAACAATGTAAAAGAAATTAAGATTAATTAAATATTAAG
>JAZOAY010000161.1:0-2751 GCA_045595725.1 Acutalibacteraceae bacterium
AGAACGACATGGCTACGATCCGACTTCAATAAAAAGCGTTCCTTCATCACCGTAAATCTCAGTACCTGTGCGGGATTGTCCCAATTTTGAATAAGTGAGTGTAACCTGTTTATCCGGATAATAAAGCACCGCCGTCCCTGCTCCGTCAACACCTGTCGGAAGCATAAATGCAGTTGATGTAACCCGTTCGGGTACACCAAAATAATACAGTGCAAAATACACGTTGTAAACGCCTAAATCCATCAAAGAACCCGTTGCCATTTCAGGGTTAAAAATATTGGGCAATTCCCCTCTTTTCAATGCAGGATATTTTGAAGAAAGTTGCGAAAAATCTATGCGTGCGGTTGTAATTTTTCCGAGACGTTCAAGTGCTTTTTTTATAACAAATCTGTTCGGAAAATGCATCATCATTATTGCTTCCATATACACAAGATTTTTAGACTTTGCAAGAGAAAAAAGTTCCTCAAATTCTTCCGGTTCAACGGTAATGGTTTTTTCGCAGATTACGTGTTTTCCATGCTCTAAAAACAGTTTACTCTGAGCATAATGAAACGCATTCGGAGAAGCAATATACACCGCATCAATTTCCTGACAGGAAGCCATTTTTTCAAGGTCGGTAAATACTTTTTCAGCACCTACCGATGAAGCGAATTTCCTGCCTTTTTCTTCCGTTCTTGAATACACAGCATAAGGCAAATTTCCACTTGCGATTTTCATTCCGTCCGCAAATGCTTTCGCTATCCAACCTGTACCTATTATTGCGTAATTCACTATATAACCACTCTCTTTCATTGAAAAATCCCCTCAGTCAACATACGTTGACAGCTCCCCTTGCATTTTCAAGGGGAGCCGAGAGATAATTTCAAAATTATTAAAGCACTACTTCTTTGCCTGTTTTTGCTGATTCGTAAATAGCGCAGAGAATTTTAATCATATCAACACCCTGCTGAGGTTTGAAACAAGGCTCTGCATCCTTTGTAAGAACATCAAGGTAATGAACAAGGTTATTATGATGTCCTCTGCCATCAAGTTTTCCTGCCGGTTTGATATCAAGAAGCTGACCTGCTTCTTCTGTGAAAATTTCAACTTCGTCATTTTCCCATTTGAGACCTGCTTTTGAGCCTCTCAGTTCAACGAAACGTCTTTCTCTTTTGATATTTGATGCCCAACTGAATTCAATCTGAAGAACAGCACCGTTATCAAATCTGATCATTCCCATTGCAAGGTCTTCAACATCAAAAGTGCCTTCTGAATTCTTATCACCGAAATCTGAGTTTACAGAATCGCTTGTATCGTTATCTGCAAATTTGCAGAATGTATTTGCACTTACAGATACAGGGGTGGGGTTGCCCATAAGCCAGATTGCAAGGTCAATCATGTGCACACCAAGGTCGATAAGAGGGCCGCCGCCTGACTGTGCTTTTGTTGTGAACCAACCGCCTTTGCCGGGAATACCGCGTCTTCTCTGCCAACCGCAACGTGCTGCATAAACATCGCCCATTTTACCTGCATCAATGTATTTTTTCGCGTACTTAGATGCACCTACAAAACGGTTATTTCTCATGACCATAAGAACTTTACCTGCTTCGTCAGCAGCTTTCTGCATTTTAAGAACTTCTGTAACATCAATAGCATCAGGCTTTTCACAGAAAACGTGCTTACCTGCTTTGAAAGCATCCACTGCAATAATTGAGTGGAGATAGTTAGGTGTACAAATGTCAACTGAGTCAATTGTTTCGTCTTTGAGAAGTTCTTTATAATCTGTGTAAACCTTTGCTTCAGGGAAATATTCATCTTTAAGGAACTGTGCTCTTTCTTCAATAATATCGCATACACCTACGATTTCAACTCTTTCGTCTTCTAAATATGTAGGAACATGTGCACCTTTACATATACCACCGTTACCGATAATACCGATTCTGATTTTTTTCATGATTTATCAATCCTTTCAATTATTTTCAAGTCTCTTCTTTTCAAGCGATGCATAATGAGGACAATCAAGTTTTTCGGCAATCACCTGAGGAGCTGCCCATCTTACTGCATTTGTAATAATCTTCTGTACCTGTTCGTTGTGATAACTGGGATTTGTCTCATGTCCCGGCTGGAAATAGAAAACCTTACCGAGTCCTTTATACCATGTGCAGCCTGAACGAAAAACTTCTCCGCCCGCAAACCATCCGAGGAAAACAAGTTCGTCAGGCTGAGGAATATCGAAACGTTCGCCGTACATTTCTTCGCTTTCAAGTTCAATATATTCATCAACACCCTTTGCAATAGGATGCTGAGGAAGAACTGTCCACAGTCTTTCTCTGTCGTTGTCTCTCCATTTAAGAGTACAACTTGTACCCATAGTAAGACGGAAAGGTTTTGACATATGTGCAGAATGAAGGAAAATTATTCCCATTCCGCGGAGAACTCTTTCATGAACTTTCTTTGCCAACTCATCCGGAACATCGTCATGTTTTGCATGTCCCCACCAGAGAAGAACATCTGTATCCTCAAGAATTTCATCAGGCAGACCGCAGTTTTCTTCATCAAGAGTTGCAGTTCTCACTTCAAATTCTTCGTCTTTTCTCAGAAAAGAGGCAATAACATTATGCATACCACCGGGATACATTGCCATTGTTGCTTCATCTGTTCTGTCGTGATAGTTTTCGTGCCATACTGTTACTTTTATCATTTAACTACACTTCCTTTGTGTGTTATTATTGTTGATTTTAACACATGGGAACATAAATTTCAATAAGTTTT
>JAZOAY010000162.1:0-2160 GCA_045595725.1 Acutalibacteraceae bacterium
AACCTCGTTTTCTCTCCCTCCGTCTTTTGCTTCGCAAAATCCACCTCCCTCATCAGATGGAGGCAAGGCTTACCATAAATGCACAGACAAATTATAATTTGTCTGTACATTATCTCCAAAAGGGAGATTTATAAAAAAACGAAGTGTCCTTAAGGACACCTCGTTACTATGTTTTATTCACTTTACAAGAAATTCACAGGTAATCTGTGTAATTATCCGGCAACTCAGAACGGATTTATAAGTCTGTCCCATGTAATGGGGTTATAGCCAAGTGCAAAGTATTTGAAAATCCAGATAATGGGATTAAATCTGAAAAGAACAGCGTCAATAACTGTTACAAGGCTACGAAGGAACCAGGGAAGGTCGTAAACTTTTTCGGGAACATCTACAGGTGCAAATTCCTCACCCTCAACGTTGAGAACCATGGGGTTTGCATAGCAGATGCCGTTGTCACCTGAAAGGTAAAATCTTACATAAAGATAAGGTGTATCAAGAAGTTCATCATTGTGAAGGTCAAGAGTTGCCTTGCCGTCTTTAAGTTCTTCTCTCTTGATAACATTACCGTTTGAAACCCATGTAATGATGTTTGCGTTTTCACCGTAAACAGTAATTGTGTCTTTATCCTGGTCAACATCAATTCTCTTTACCTGAGGAGTGTTGTCAAGCCAGTATGCTTTTGTATCGTAAACATCCTGTTCAACAAAGCCGGGCATTTCTTCCATGCCGTTAAGTTCAACACCGTTTGAGAAGTGAGAAACTGAGAAGAACTGACCTTTTTCGAGACATTTGCGGAAAGCATCAAGTGTAAGCTCGGGCATCCAGCTCATTGTATAAGCGTCATTTACAGCTGTCTCGTTGTGTGAGTCTGCAAAAGTGTTACCCCAGGGAACCACGCCGTTGGGAATTGTCTTCTGAAGAATCTGGTCGTAGAGAATTCTGTCGCAACGTGTGTGAGCATCTGTTGCGCTATTGATACCTGTACCCAATGATGAACCTTCACAGTCCATGAAAAGTCTTGCAAATTTAGTTGCGTAATAGTCGTCAACTTTTTTACCTACATGGTCAGCAGAATCCTTATCGGGATAAACATATTCGCCTACATGTGAAAGGAAGGAGATGCCGCCTGCTTCCATAACACCCTTTGAGGGAGTTTCGTAGTCACCGTAAACACCTGCAAGTCCCTGTCCGTAAGGAGCAAAATAACCTGTAAGATGACAGTCTGCAACGGGTGTTGCCATGTTAAGCTCGTTGCCATAGGGAACGTCAAGCATTCCGTTTGTTGTGGTTCTTGTGAGAACTACGTCATCTTCCTCTGTTGATTCATCGTATTTTACTGTGTATGAACGTTCTTCATGAGTGCCGTTCAGGTAAGCCTGATATTCGTCTTCGGGAATGGGTTCAATCGGAGCCATGTTTGTACGTTCTTTTTTGATAAATCTCATAAGAGGAACTGTCTCAGGTACTTTATTCCAACCGAGGTTGTTTGTTCCGTGGTCTGTAAGAGCCACAATTTCAAAGTTTGCAGCATAGTGCATTGCACAGAATTCCTCAATTGTAAGGAAACCGTCAGAAGCGTTTGTGTGACAATGGAGCTGAGTTTTGTAATCATCCCATTTGTCCCAGTCGATTTCTTCGTAGGGGTTGTCAATTATGTAATTCTTCTTTGCGGTTGTGCTTTCAGCCGCCATAGTTGGTACACTTATGCAACTGAGCATAAGTACAGCAAGCACGAGTGCAATAATTTTGCGTGATGCTGATGTAAAACGTTTTTTCATTTTGATTTCTCCTTTGGTAAAATAAGTCAGAAACTGACTCCAGAAGTTATTTTAACATTTAAATTCAACAAAGTCAATGCACAATATTCAAATAAACTGTGCAAAATATAACAAAATAAAGGCATAAGAAATATTTTTTTCAAAAGGGTTGATTTTTTGCAAACTTTAGCGTATAATATATCAAGTGGAAGCCACAAAAAGCATATATCGCGGAGTAGAGCAGTTGGTAGCTCGTCGGGCTCATAACCCGGAGGTCGTAGGTTCAAGTCCTATCTCCGCAACCAAAAAAATTCCTCGGACTTGTTCCGAGGATATTTTTTTACTTATTCACTATTCACTTTTCACTCTTCACTACTATTGTAAAGGAATTTTTTTGGAAGTAATA
>JAZOAY010000163.1:0-6046 GCA_045595725.1 Acutalibacteraceae bacterium
GAAAAATATTCAGCAGAAGCTTGGTATTACTTTCATTTTTGTCACTCACGACCAGGAAGAAGCTCTTTCGATGTCCGACACGGTTGTTGTTATGGATAACGGTGTAATTCAGCAGATTGGTACTCCACAGGATATTTATAACGAGCCTAAAAATGCTTTTGTTGCCGACTTTATCGGTGAAAGTAACATCCTTGACGGTATTATGAAAGAGGATTTCCGTGCAACTTTTGCAGGTCACACTTTCCAGTGTCTTGATAAAGGTTTCGGCACGGGTGAAGCAGTTGATGTTGTTATCCGTCCTGAAGACATAGTTGTTACAACTCCCGATAAAGGTATGATTTCAGGTACTGTAACATCTGTCACGTTCAAAGGTGTTCACTATGAGATCATCGTTGATATACGCGGTTTCAAATGGATGATTCAGTCTATCCATGAGCAGAAGGTGGGGGATAAAATCGGTCTTATAATTGAACCTGATTCAATCCACATCATGAAAAAATCAATTTACTCAGGTAAATTCGGTGACTACAGTTCTTTCAGTGATGAAATTGACCATCTTTCAGATATTGAAGAGGAAGAATAATCGGGGAGGGATTTTTGTGCAGAAGAAGACTCTTTCCGCAAAGCTTCTTGCTTCTCCTCATATTGTCTGGTCAGTACTGTTTATAATTGCCCCCCTTGTTATGGTGGCATATTATTCTTTCACAAATGCTGACGGCAATTTCACTTTAGAGAATATTAAAGCTCTTTCGGATTATAAAGAAGTTTTTCTTAATTCAATATGGTACGGAATTCTGGCAACAATAATCTGTCTTGTTGTGGCATATCCTACGGCATATTTCATTGCACGTTCAAAGCTGAGGGTGCAGAGTACAATGATAATGCTTGTTATGCTTCCCATGTGGACCAGTCTTCTTGTCAGAACATATTCAATCATGTCTCTGATTGAAAACACAGGTATCATAAATACAGTTCTTGAAAAAATCGGTATAGGACCCTTGCAGATGATTAATACACCGGGTGCAGTTGTTCTCGGTATGGTTTATGACTTTCTGCCGTTTATGATACTGCCGATTTATTCAGTTCTTACAAAACTTGATAACAGACTTGTTGAAGCGGCCCATGACTTGGGTGCAAGCAAAGTAACGGTTCTTGCAAAGGTAATTTTACCTCTCAGCCGTTCAGGTATTCTTTCGGGAATTACAATGGTTTTTGTTCCTTCCGTAAGTACATTCTACATTTCACAGAAATTGGGTGGAGGAAACTTTGCACTTGTAGGAGAGGTAATTGAAGGACAATTTGTAACTTCAAATAATTTTAATCTGGGTGCTGCATTGTCACTTGTTCTTATGGTGCTTATTCTTATCTGTATGGCGATAATGAACCATTTCTCAGGCGACGAAGAAGAAAGCGGAGGAGGACTTATGCCATGAGTACAAAAATGAATTTTTCCTCTAAGCTTTATCTCGGGCTTGTTTATTTCTTTCTGTATGCACCGATTATTGTGCTTGTTATTTTTTCTTTTAATTCATCAAGCAGTACATCGGTCATGTCAGGCTTTTCTTTCAAATGGTACGGTGAACTTTTCAATGATGCCGACACCATAAATGCAATTAAAAACACATTGTTAATTGCGATTGTTTCATCAGTTTGTGCAACTGTTCTCGGTACGGCCGCGGCAGTAGGTATTGACAAGATTAAGAGCAAATATGTCCGCTCTGCAATTATGAACACTACCAATATTCCCATGATGAACCCTGAAATTGTTACAGGTATTTCACTTTTGCTCCTGTTTGTTTTCGGAGCAAAGCTGATGGGGATGAAAAGCGTTTTAGGTTTGCAGACACTTATTATTGCTCACATAACTTTTGTTTTACCTTATGTTATTTTGTCAGTTCTTCCCAAACTCCGTCAGATGGACCGCCATCTTTCGGAAGCAGCGATGGACCTTGGTTGCACTCCTGTAAAATCATTTTTTAAAGTGGTTCTGCCCTCAATTCTGCCGGGTATTCTCACAGGATTTATCATGGCATTCACTCTGTCACTTGACGATTTTGTAATCAGTTATTTCGTCAGCGGGCCCGAATGGCAGACACTTCCAATCAGACTTTTCTCAATGACCAAAAAGCGTGTAAAACCTGATATGTATGCGCTTTCAACTCTGATTTTCTTTGCAATTCTTGTTCTTCTTATGCTTATCAATTTTATGCAGGCAAGAGGGGAAAAGAAAAAAGAAAAGGACAGATAATTTCAATTTCCACAGACAGGAGGGGTGATATGAAAAAATTTGCATCATTTCTTTTTTCGGTAATCATAATGTTTTCATTTTCTGTAATTGCCTTTGCAGAAACTTCACCGCTGACTGATGAGGAACTTCAGGCAAAATACAAAGAACTTGCAGGCACTTCAATTAACGTTTATAACTGGGGTGAATATATCTCAGACGGCAGCGAAGGTGCAATGAACGTAAACGAAGAGTTTGAAAAGCTTACGGGTATCAAAGTAAATTATACAACTTACGATACCAACGAAGCAATGTATACAAAACTTAAATCAGGGGGAGCGGCTTACGATATTGTCATTCCCTCAGATTACATGATTGAAAGACTTATTAATGAAGGCTATCTTCAGAAGATAAATTTTGAAAATATTCCCAATTATAGAAATATTATGGAGGAATATAAAGACCTTTATTTTGATCCGCAGAATGAATATTCTGTACCCTATAACGTAGGTATGGTTGGTGTTATTTACAACAAAACTATGGTAAAAGACCCACCAAAAAGCTGGTCTCTTATGTGGGACAAGGAATATAAAGGACAGATTTTGCAGTTCAACAACCCTCGTGATGGTTTTGCAACAGCAATGTTCATGCTTGGTATTGATGTAAACACTCAGGATGAAGCAGAGTGGCAGAAAGCATACAGAATGCTTATTGAACAGAAGGGTGTTGTTCAGTCTTACGTTTCCGATGAAATTTTCAACAAGATGGAGTCAGGCTCGGCTGCAATTTCATCTTACTATGCAGGCGACTACCTTTTGATGAAAGACAATAACCCTGACCTTGAATTTTTCTATCCTGAAGAAGGCACAAATATTTTTGTCGACTCAATATGTATTCCCAAAAGCAGTCAGAATAAAGAGGCAGCAGAGCTTTACATAAACTTCCTTCTCAGCGAAGAAGTTGCTCTCGCAAATGCTGAATATCTTTATTACGCAACACCAAACAAGACTGTTATTGATAATGAAAACTACAGTCTCAGAGATAATAAAATTCTTTATCCTAAAAAGGAAGATATGCCTAAAACTCAGTATTATCACAATCTCGACCATAAAACACTGAGCCTTATGACTTCTCTGTGGTCGGAACTGAAAATTGAAGGTACATCAAACACGGCTGTTTATATAAAATTGGGAACAGTTGCGGCAATAGGACTTGTGGCGATTATATTCAATACGATCAAAAAGAAAAAACGCGAAAAACTTTATGATGTATAAACCTCTTAACGGCTCCCTTGTGTAAAGGGAGCTGTCAGCGTTAGCTGACTGAGGGATTGTTATAGAATCAGGTGAAAAAATGAAAACGAAACCAAAATCAATTATTCTTCTTTTTCTCACAGCAATTATATGGGGCTTTGCCTTTGTGGCACAGAAAGTCGGAGCACAGTATGTGGGAGCATTTACCTTTAACGGAATACGTTTTGTGCTTGGTACATTGTCTCTTTTTCCCGTAATAATGTTTTTTGAAAAAGAAAAGGCAAGTAAAGAAAAATTCAGAAAAACATTATTTGCAGGTCTGATCGGCGGTACTGTTTTGTTTCTTGCTTCAACACTTCAGCAGTACGGTGTTGAAATTACAAACAGTGCAGGTAAATCAGGTTTCATTACGGGTCTTTATACTGTGTTTGTACCCATTGCAGCTTTTATTTTCATGAAAAAGAAAACGGGCATCCTTACATGGATTGGCGCTGTTTTTGCTGTGGCGGGGCTTTATCTTCTCTGCATGACAGGCGAGGAAAAAGTGGGCATTGGTGACCTGGTTCTGCTTTGCGGAACAGTTTTCTGGACTGTCCATATTCTTGTTATTGACAAATTTGTTTCAGAAATAAGTCCCCTCAGATTTGCTCAGATTCAGTTTGCGGTCTGCGGAATACTGTCAGTTATCTGTGCGCTTATTTTTGAGGAAATAAACTTTGCAGGTATAAAGGATGCGCTTTTGCCTATTCTTTACGGTGGTCTTATGTCAGTTGGCGTGGCATATACTTGTCAGATACTCGGTCAGAAAGATGCAGACCCCACTTTCTCCGCAATTGTGCTTTCAACGGAGTCTGTTTTCGCCGCAATAGGAGGCGTTCTTCTGCAAAACGAAACAATGACTGCATCTGCATATATCGGTTGTGTGCTTATATTCATCGGTATCGTTCTTTCACAACTTAAATTGCAGAAAAAATCCGCATAAACTCTTGCAATTTCGAGAAGTTTGTGTTATTATACTTGAAACGCTATGAAAAAGAGAGTAAGTGTTTTAAAAACAAAATTCAGAGAGAATGGGACGAGGCTGAAATCCCGTTTATTTTGTAAAACACCGAAGTTCACTTTGGAGCGGCTGGCTGAAAATACAGTAGGCTTTGACGTGTTTCCCGCGTAAGAGGAGAAAGAGTGTTTGCTCTCAGTTGAAAGCAAAAATAAGGGTGGTACCGCGGAAGGTAATTTTACGCTTTCGTCCCTTGGCACAAGGGGCGAAGGCTTTTTATTTTGTAAATTATGTATGAAAGGAAGAAAACCATGAAAGACATGCTTGAAAGCATTGCAAGAGACGCCAAAGCATCTCTTGAACTTGCAACAACAAAGCAGGAACTTGAAAACATCAGAGTTAAATACTTAGGTAAAAAAGGTGAACTTACTGCAGTTCTCAAACAGATGGGTAAACTGTCTCCCGAAGAAAGACCGGTTATGGGTCAGCTTGCCAATGAAGTAAGAAGTGCAATTGAAGCACTTGTTGAAGCAACAGATGAAAAAATCAAGAAAGCAGAACTTGAAAAGAAACTCAAAGAGGAAAAACTTGACGTTACAATGCCGGGCAAAAAATCAGCATTGGGTCACAAACATCCGCTTAATATCGTTCTTGACGAAGTTAAGGATATTTTCCTCGGTATGGGATTTGACATTGCAACAGGTCCCGAAGTCGAATGGGATTATTATAACTTTGAAGCACTCAATATTCCTAAAGACCATCCTGCACGTGACACTCAGGATACATTCTATATCACAGAAAACATGCTTCTCAGAACACAGACATCTCCCGTTCAGATTCGTGTTATGGAAAAACAGGCTCCTCCCATCCGAGTGATTTCTCCCGGACGAGTTTTCCGTTCAGATGCAGTTGACGCAACACATTCACCTCTGTTCCATCAGATTGAAGGTCTTGTTGTTGACAAGGGAATTACAATGGGTGACCTTAAAGGTACACTCGAAGCATTTGCAAAAAGACTTTATGGAGAAAACACAAAAATCAGACTTCGTCCTCACCATTTCCCCTTTACTGAACCCTCATGCGAAATCGACGTAACATGTTTCAAATGTGGTGGTAAAGGCTGTCCCATGTGTAAAGGCGAAGGTTTCATTGAAATCCTCGGTGCAGGTATGGTTCATCCCAAAGTTCTCAAGGCTTGCGGTGTTGATCCTGAAGTTTACAGCGGTTATGCGTTTGGTGTAGGACTGGAGCGACTTGTTATGTTCCGCTTTGATATTGACGATATGAGATTGCTTTACGAGAACGATATGCGTTTCCTCGGTCAGTTTTAATGAAAGGAGTGTTGTCAAATGAATTTATCTAAAAAATGGTTAAATGACTATGTTCAGATTGACGTCAGCGACAAACAGTTTGCAGACGATATGACTATTTCAGGCTCAAAAGTTGAAGGCTTTGAAAAAGAAGGCGAAGGGCTTGTAAACATTGTTGTAGGTAAAGTTGAGAGCCTTGAAAGACACCCCGATTCTGACCACCTCTGGATTTGTCAAAGTCGGATCGTAGCCATGTCGTTCT
>JAZOAY010000164.1:0-15266 GCA_045595725.1 Acutalibacteraceae bacterium
TTGGTGTTTCTCCCGAACAGGCTCCCGATAAAGCAGAGTACGTAACACTCACATTTGAAAAAGGTGAGGCTGTTGCACTTAATGGTGAAAAAATGGAACCAGTTGACCTTGTATGCAAGCTTAACGAAATCGGCGGCAGAAACGGTATCGGTCTTATCGACATGGTTGAAAACCGTCTTGTTGGTATGAAATCAAGAGGTGTTTATGAAACTCCCGGCGGAACAATTCTCTTTAGGGCACATCAGGTTCTTGAAACACTCTGCCTTGACAGAGATACTCAGCACTACAAAGCACTTGTTTCTCAGCAGTTTGCAGACCTTGTTTATTTCGGCAAATGGTTTACACCTCTTCGTGAAGCAATTTCTGCTTTTGTTGACAAAACTCAGGAAACTGTTACAGGTGATGTAAAACTCAAGCTCTACAAAGGTAACATTATCAACGCAGGTACAACTTCTCCCTACTCACTTTACAGTGAAGCATTTGCAACATTTGATGAAGACGAAGTTTATGACCAGAACGATTCAGCAGGATTTATCAACCTCTTCGGTCTTCCCATCAAAGTTAAGGCAATCCTTGACCAGGAAAGAGAAGCAAATAAATAATAAATATAATATATTATAGTTGTTGATTGCTTGACAATTGTAATGAAAACTTATAAAATTAGGGGTGGAATATTTTTCACCCTTTAATTTTTTTGGAGGAAACAGGTATGAAACTTTGGGCAGGACGCTTTTCTAAGGAAGCAGATAAAAAAACTAATGACTTTAACTCATCAATTTCTTTTGACTCAAGAATGTTCAGGGAAGATATTGACGGTTCAATTGCTCATGCAACAATGCTTTCAGAGCAGGGTATAATTTCTGTTGAAGATAAAGAGAAAATAGTTTCTGAACTTGCAAAAATTAAGGAAGAAATTATTGACGGAACTTTACCCATTGACCCTGATGCGGAAGATATACATACATTTATTGAAGGTGAACTGACAAGAAGAATCGGTCAGGCGGGCAAAAGACTTCATACTGCAAGAAGCCGAAATGACCAAGTTGCTCTTGATATCAGACTTTATCTCAAAAAAGAATGTACAGCACTTATTTCACAGGTAAAAGAACTCGAAAAAGTTATTGCCGTGCAGGCAGAAAAATATGCAGACGTTGTAATGCCCGGTTATACTCATCTTCAGAGAGCGCAGCCCATTACTTTCGGACATCATCTTTTAGCTTACGGAGAAATGTTCCTTCGTGATATCGGCAGACTTGAGGATGCTTACAAGAGAATGGATTATTGTCCTCTGGGAAGTGGTGCTTTAGCAGGTACAACTTATCCCCTTAACCGTGAAAGAACAGCAGAACTTTTAGGTTTCACAGGACCTACACAGAATTCACTTGACGGAGTTTCAGACAGAGATTTTTGTATTGAACTTGCAAGTGCAATTTCAATTCTCATGATGCATCTGTCCAGATTCAGCGAAGAAATTATTATGTGGTGTTCATGGGAATTCAAGTTTATTGAACTTGACGATGCTTTCTCAACAGGCTCAAGTATTATGCCGCAGAAGAAAAATCCTGATATTGCTGAACTTGTCCGCGGTAAAGCAGGCAGAGTATACGGCGACCTTATGACACTTCTTGCCTTTATGAAAGGTCTTCCCCTTGCGTACAACAAAGATATGCAGGAAGATAAAGACGCAATTTTTGATGCAGTTGATACTGTTAAACTTTGCCTTACTGCATTTATTCCTATGATTGAAACAATGACAGTTCTTCCCAAGAATATGAAGAAAGCAGCTCTTGGCGGATTTATAAATGCTACTGACTGTGCAGACTTTCTTGTTTCAAAAGGACTTCCTTTCCGTGATGCTTATAAAGCAACAGGTGAACTTGTTGCTCTCTGTATTGAAAAGGGAACAACACTTGATGTTCTTCCCATTGAAGAATACAAAAATATTTGTGATTTGTTTGATGAAGGTGTGTATGAAGCAATTTCTCTTGAAAGATGTGTTTCAATGAGAACACCTCTTGGCTCACCTTGTCCTGATAATGTGAGAAAACAGTCAGCAAAACTTTTTGAAGAAATAAAATAACAGAATTTTAAATTTTTTTTCAAAGGATGGTGATATCCGTGGAAGAAAAAAAACAGGAAAGAACGCTTATACAGAATTTTTCTCTTATCAAAAGATTTTTTCCTTACCTGAAAAAACATATCAGTACAGAACTTTGTGTACTTTTCTGTGCGATTGTTGCTGCGGTAAGTGAAATTATTCTGCCGTTGATTGTGAAAAAAATTACTAACGAAGGAATGTCCCTTACATACGAGTTTCTATTTGCAATCTGCATTGCCTATGTTGGAATAAAGGCAATTGAAAGTGTTGCAAGTTATTGTCAGGCATTTTTCGGACATAAAATGGGTACAAAAATCGAAAATGCAATGAGAGAAGATATGTTTGACCATCTGCAGACACTTTCTTTCTCATATTTTGACAATACAAAAGTCGGTCAGTTGATGTCACGAATGACGTCAGACCTTTTTGATGTTGCCGAGTGGGCGCATCATTTCCCTGAAATGATTTTGATGACAGTTGTCAAATTTCTTGCAAGCTTCTTTATTTTTGCAACTATGGATATCAGATTTGCAGTTGCAGTTTTTGTTCTTTTCCCGTTCATGGTTCTTCTTACAAAGAAAACAAGAACAAAAATGCGTGATACTTTCAAAGAAAACAGACATCAGATAGGCGAAATAAATGCACGTCTTGAAGACAGTCTTTTAGGTGTAAAAGTTGTGCGTTCATTCACAAACGAAGAAACGGAAAAGAAAAAATTTCTTGCAGGCTGTGACGAGTACATAAAAGTGAAAATCAGAGGCTATAAATATATGGCTTCTTTCCATGCAACGGTAGGCCTTATTAACGGTACAATGTACATTGCTGTTATTGCAATGGGTGCATGGCTTATGAAAGAAGGCAAAATTGCAGCAGGTGATTTTGCAGCAAGTCTGCTTCTTGTTTCAACACTTCTCAATTCAGTAAGAAGTATTGTTGATTTCAGCGAACAGTTCAGCCGCGGTGTTACGGGTGTTGAAAGATTTACTGAAATTATGGACGAAATACCGGAAATTATGGATAGCGAAAATGCTGTTGATATTGAAAATGTTGAAGGTGAAATTGAATTCAGAGATGTTTCTTTCAGTTATGTGAAAGGTGAAAAACAGATTCTCAGAAACTTAAATCTTCATCTCAGGAAAGGTGAAAATCTTGCTCTTGTAGGCCCCAGCGGTGGTGGTAAAACAACTCTCTGTAACCTTATTCCACGTTTCTATGAAGCTGAAAGTGGTGAAATTCTTGTTGACGGCAGAAACATTAAAGATATTACTCTCCACTCACTCCGAAAAAATATAGGTGTTGTGGCTCAGGATGTTTATCTTTTCAGTGGAACAATCAGAGATAACCTTATTTACGGTAAACCCGGTGCTACGGAAGAAGAAATAATTGAGGCAACAAAACAAGCAGGAGCTTATGATTTTATTTCTGCACTTCCTAACGGTTTTGACACATACATCGGTGAAAGAGGAGTTAAACTTTCAGGCGGTCAGAAACAGAGAATTTCAATTGCCAGAGTTTTCCTTAAAAATCCGCCTATTCTTCTTCTTGACGAAGCAACTTCTGCACTTGATAATGAAAGTGAAAAACTTGTTCAGGAGTCACTTGAAAGACTTGCAAAAGGCAGAACAACTCTTACAATCGCTCACAGACTTACAACAATCAAAAATGCCGATGAAATCATTGTTCTCACAGAAGATGGCATTGCAGAGCAGGGTTCACATAATGAACTTATTGCAAAAGGCGGCATTTACAGTAACATGTACAGCATGTACGGTGACAAAAGTGAAAGTATAAAATAATTTACATACGAAAGGACTAAATATTATGCTTAAAAACATTCCTTCAATTCTTAATCCCGAACTTCTTAAAATCCTTATGGAAATGGGACACGGTGATGAACTTGTAATCGGTGACGGAAATTTTCCTGCAGCATCATGCGCCCAGAGACTTGTACGTCTTGACGGTCACTCAGTACCTGATGTACTCGATGCAATTCTCAAACTTTTCCCTCTCGATACTTATGTTGATGCTCCCGTTGCACTTATGGATAACGGTGACTCTGAAAACCGTCCTCCCATTTGGGCAGAGTACGAAGAAATCGTAAAAAATAACGAAGGCGATAAAAAGTTTGAGCTTGTTGAGCGTTTTGATTTCTATGACAGAGCAAAAAAAGCTTATGCTATTGTTTCAACAGGCGAAACAGCAATTTATGCAAACGTCATCATTAAAAAAGGTGTAGTAATTGAATAATTCAGAGGTGATTCACTTGAAAAGAGTTCTTGCTTTTGACTTTGGTGCATCAAGCGGCAGAGCAATTATCGGTAAATTTGAAAACGGAAAAATTGAACTCAGCGAAGTTCACCGTTTTTCAAACGACCCTGTAAATGTAAACGGTACAACTTACTGGGATGTTCTCAGACTTTTTTATGAAATCAAACAAGGTATTATAAAAGCAAAACAGGCTGGCGGTTTTGATAGTATCGGTATTGATACATGGGGTGTTGATTTCGGTCTTATTGACGAATTCGGTTGTCTTCTTGAAAATCCCATTCACTACCGTGATGCAAGAACGGTTGGTATGATTGAAGAAGCAGAAAAATATATTTCTAAAAGAGAAATGTATGATATAACAGGAATTCAGTTCATGGAACTTAACACAATCTTCCAGTTACTTGCTCTTAAAAAAGAGCGTCCTCACATGCTTGAAAGAACAGACAAAATGCTCTTCATGCCTGACCTTTTTGCATATATGCTTACAGGCGAAAAAAATACAGAATATTCCATTGCAACAACGTCACAGATGATTGACCTGAAAACAAACTCATGGTCAGAAAAACTTCTTGATAAACTCGGAATAAGAAAAGATATTTTTGCACCTATTGTAAAAAGCGGCACAAAGGTTGGATTTTTAAGTAAAGAAATCTGTGAAGAATGCGGTGTTCCAAGTGTGCCTGTGATTGCCGTTTGTGAACATGATACACAGTCAGCGATAAGTGCTGTTCCTTGTCCCGAAGGTGAATTTGCATTCATCAGCAGCGGTACATGGTCACTTTTCGGCACAGAACTTGAAGAACCCGTTGTTAATGATACAACTTACGAAATCAACGTCACAAATGAAGGCGGTTATGATTTTTCAACAGGTTTCCTGAAAAATATTATCGGATTGTGGCTTATTCAGGAAAGCCGTCGTCAGTGGGCAAGAGAAGGTGAGAATTATTCTTATGCTGATCTTGAAAAGTTAGCACTTGAGGCTGAGCCTTTCAAATGCTTTATTGACCCTGATGCACCTGAATTTGTGCCTCACGGAAATCTTCCCGAAAGAGTACGTGAATATTGCAGAAAAACTAACCAGTATGTTCCTGAAACTGTTGGTGAAATCATGCGCTGTATCTATGAAAGTCTTGCAATGAAATACAGAGAAACTTTCGATAAAATCAAGGAATGTACAGGCAAAAATTATCCTGTAATTCATGTTATCGGCGGAGGTACAAAAGACACACTTCTCTGTCAGCTTACTGCAAACTCATGCGGATGCGAAGTAAAAGCAGGTCCTATTGAGGCAACTGTTCTCGGCAACCTTGCAGTTCAGCTTATTTCTCACGGAGAAATCAAAGATATAAAAGAAGCAAGAGAAATTATTGCTTCAAGCGAAAATGTTGTCACTTATATTCCTCAGGATGCTGATTTGTGGTCAGAAAACTTTGAGAAATATTTAAAAGCAACTAAATAAATTAAATTAAACAAAAACCGCTGTCATCCTCGAGCGAAGCGAAGGATCTCAGCGGTTTTTGTTTTAGTTTAAAAGATATATTGCAAAATTTAAATATCCTGCAAAAGTTACCCACAGAAGATAGGGAATGAGCAGAAGCCCTGCAGGTTTTGAAATTCTGTAAAAAAGAATTATATTTGTAAGTATCAAAGCCCACAGAATGACAAGCCAGACGAAAGCAAAAAGATAATCTTCTCTGTTAAAGAAAATAATTGACCAGAGGAAGTTGAAAAAAAGTTGTGTTCCGTAAACAATAAAGGCATTTCTTTTTTGTTTGTCGGTTGCAGAACTTGTTGTAACAAGATATGCGGAAATTCCCATAAGGATATAGAGAATTGTCCACACAACGGGGAAAAGCCATCCCGGGGGAGAAAGCGGTGGTTGATTTATTCTCTCGAAAGTTTCCATACTGTCCATGGTAAGTAAAGCTGAAAGACCGCCGACTGCAAGGGGAATAAAAAGATTAATAAGTAAAGGTTTTAACTTGATTGTCATAAAATCACCTCGTATAATAATATACGAGAAAAAATTTTTATTATGCAAAAGTTTGTTTATAAAGAATAAATCTCCGTAAAAAACAGAGATTTTCCGTATGATTGTTATTAATGTGTTAGAATTTTTATATATGCAATTTACAAATACCATTTATATTGTAAGCTTTTCCGTAATCAAAATGAATTTTTATTTCATTTGTTCCTCTCTGAAGCTCATATTCGGTTTGTTGCATAAGCTTTTTTCCATGATAAATTGCAAACCGGATTTGCCTGTCATCATCCCATGGAACACTTTGAACAAGATCAAACACAGGTTCAGTGTTAACCTTCATACCAAATAATTCATCTATGCTTACATTAAAAATTTTTGCAATCTCAGGTAGAAGCATAATGTCAGGAGAGGTGATTTTTTGCTCCCATTTTGAAACTGCCTGTGTGGAAACATTAAGATATTTAGCTAATTCTTCCTGCGTCATTGCATTTAACCTTCTGTAATAAGCAATTCGCTCACCTACGATATTTTTACTGTTCATATTAACTCCTTTTAAAATGTTAGTTTTATTTTTAGTTTGCACGTGCTAATAATATTATATATAAAACAATGAATATTTTAAAGAGATCATATAGAGAATAACTATCAATATTGGTTGATATTATTTTTAATGCTTCAAAATTGATAAGGTTCTTTTCGTGAAGAGTGAAGAAGTAAGAGGTAAGAAGTAATAACCCCTGTTCTTTGAACAGGGGTTATTGGCCCGCCCGAGAGGATTCGAACCCCCGACCTTCAGAATCGGAATCTGCTGCACTATCCTGCTGTGCTACGGGCGGAAATATTTTATGCTATATTCTATCACAAAACAAAAACTTTTACAACTTAATATGATGACAAAATAAAAATTTCGTGATACACTAAAAACGAGGTGACATTATGAACATTAAACTTATCGGTAAACCTAAAATAATCATGTCAAACCCAAACAGTAAACATAATTATTTCGGATGGCCTACTGTTGCAAAATTGCAGGACGGAAAAATTGCAGTGGGTGCATCGGGATTCAGACTTGAGCATGTTTGCCCTTTTGGTAAAGGAGTAATTTCATATAGTTATGACAACGGAGAAACTTATACTGCACCTGCACCTGTAATTGATACTCCCCTTGATGACAGAGATGTAGGCATCTGTCCTTTTGGTGAAAGAGGTGTTATCGTTACTTCGTTCAATAACTCAGCAAATATGCAGAGGGGATACAATAAAGAAAATGAATATGTTCAGAAGTATATTGACACAATTACAGAAGAAGATGAAGAAAAATATCTTGGTTCAACTTTCCGTGTAAGTTATGACTGCGGAGTTACTTTTGGTAAAATTTTCCGTTCACCAGTAACATCTCCCCACGGACCTCGTGAACTTCGTGACGGAACAATTCTGTGGGTGGGAAATAATTTTGATGACTGTGAAGCGGGACTTGAAGTTGTGAAACTTAACCCGGAAACAGGAGAAGCAGAATACATAAGTAAAATTACAATTGACGACAAAAACATTTTTATCAATGAGCCTAATATACTTGAACTTCCTGACGGAAGACTTATCTGTCATACAAGAGCGGAGAACGACAATTTGTTTACAATTTATCAGTGCTTTTCTTCTGATAAAGGTAAAACATGGACGCCTCTTGAAAGACTTCTTGATGAAACAGGCGGTGCACCGCCACATCTGTTTTTACATTCGTCAGGTGTACTTATTTGTACATACGGCAGAAGAAAATATCCATACGGAATTATGGGGATGTTCAGCACAGATTACGGCAAAACATGGGAAAAAGATATCAGAATTTATGAGAGTAAACTTGACGAAGATGATTTAGGTTATCCGTCAACAATTGAACTTTCCGACGGTACATTGCTCACAACTTTCTATGCACCTGCAGATGAAGACAGACATTGTGAAATTTTTCAGCAGAAATGGAAATTAATGTAAATAATATGTAACAAAAATATTAAATGTGTTGTAAATTTTCAGGTGTGGGTTATAATGGAGAAAAAGGAACGAAAGAAAATACGTCTTGCAAACTATGATTATTCATCAGTTGGTGCGTACTTTATTACACTCTGTACTAAAAACAAAGAGCATAATCTTTCCCGAATCATCGTAGGGGACGGGTTGCCCGTCCCGAAAAAAACAGCCTACGGAGATGTGGTTGAAAAGTACATAAATGAAATGAAAATTAAATATCCCAATGTTTCTGTTGACAAATTTGTAATTATGCCAAACCACATACATATGATTATTGTGATTTCCGAATGCGGGACGGGAAACCCGTCCCCTACGATAAGCAATATAATGGGATGGTTTAAATACCAGACAACAAAAACAATAAATAACATACGTGATTCTTCTGCAGAAAAATTTTGGCAGAGGTCATATTTTGACCATATTATAAGAGGACAACAGGACTACGAAGAACAATGGAGATACATTGACGAAAACCCTGCAAGATGGGTATATAAAATATAACAAGAGGTGATTTGGATGAAAGAAAAACGATTATCTTCAGGTAAACAGATTTTTATTGGTATTTTCAGCGTTTTGATTTTTTGGTTGTTTGGTTTGATTACAGGAGATATGCTTGACATATTATATGATACTCCTGTTCAAGAAAGTATTGATAAAATTCCATCTTTTATTTTTGATGCACTTCCGTTTGTTTTTGCGATACTTGTTATTGCTTTTGCACTTATAGGAAATTTGAAAAACTATAAAAAGATGTATTGGTCAGCTTTTATTATGACTGCTGTGCCTTATGCATTATCATTTCTCAGTGAAAATGTTTTTCTCGATGACGCAAGCATTTTATCATGGTTATTGATTCCGGTTATTCTTGTAATTTATCCTTTTGTATTTCTCGGTGCGGGAACTTATGAGGCAATTATATGGAACTCAGATTTATTCGACTACCGTGACGAATGGATATACATAATTATCGGAGCAGGACTTGTAATTTCTCTTATTTTATTTTTTACAGTCAAAAGGAAAAATAAAAATGATACAACAGTTTCAACTGAAAACTAATGGTTATATCGTAGGGGACGGGTTGCCCGTCTCGAGTTAAATTTCATAAAAGCATACAAAAAGGCATTGCACATCGTGCAATGCCTTTGTTTCGTTTAAATTATTTCTTTTTGATTTTGTTGAGCATTTTGTTGATTTCAAGAATTTCTTCTTTAGGAATCTTTGCACCGATCATCATAAGAATTCTCTTGACTGTAAAACCTTTTGCCATTTCAATAAGTGTACGGTTGATTTTAAAGCCCATAACACTCATATCAAAGCCCATAACTTCTTTTTTGCCTTTTTTCTTTTCTTTGGGTTTATCGCTGTCACCGCCACCCATGGAATTTTTAAGTTTTAGAAGAACTTTTACAAGAGCAAGTTTACCTCTGAGTGGTTTCAGAATATCACCAAGTGTATCGTTGATTGAAAGATATCCTACAGGCATATCAATTTCAAACCAGTTGATAACGTCGCCTTCTTCTTTCATGCGGTAATCTTCGTTGAAAGTATCAACTTTCTGAATTTTACTTTCGTCAGCACATTCAGCTGCAACAGCACGCAAGCTTGTTTCACCAACATTTTTTACGTCAAAACGGAAGAAAGGATATTTTTCTTTTTTCTGTTTACCTACGCTTACGCCGTTTGCAAAAAGTTCAACTTCTTCACAGTTTGAGTAAACAGTAACTTTTGTTATGTCTTCAACTCTGTCAACATATCGTTTACCGCAGATATGAACGAAAGGTTCTTTTGACAGCCATGCTTTGTAAGCAAAGAAAGCGTCTTTCTTGTACTGTCTGTCAAAAGTTACAAGACCTTTGTGGTTCATGCCATTTTCACCGCCCTCTGCACGGGCATCTGCTGCAAAGTCAAACATGTTCCATACATGAGTTGCCCACAGATAAGGTCTGTCTATAATCTGTTTGATACATTCTTCGTGGTAATATGCCTGATATTCTTCTGTATAGTCGCCCTGTTCGGGAGTTGATGTGTGCCAGTTGAGAGCTTCTGCACCGTATTCTGAAAGTCCGATGGGGATTTTCGGATATTTCTTATGGAAATCATCAAACCATTTTCCGTACATGGAAACGTTACCGCCATACCAGCCGAAATAGTGGTTGTAAGAAACAAGGTCGGGAATCTGAACATATTTTTCGTCAATACCGCACATTGTAACGACAGCAATTGTTGTAGGTCTTGTTTTATCGAGTGAGTGAGCAAGTTCATTGAGTGCCTCATGGTTTTCAATGAGAGTTTCGTCACCTGCACCGCCCATTGTGATTTCGTTTGAAAGGCCCCATACAAAAATTGATGGATGGTTATAGTTCTGAACAATAAGCTCTTTCATCTGTGAAATTGTGTTATCTCTGCCTGTAGGCATATGTTTTGAAATATAGGGAATTTCTGCCCAGAGAACAAGACCTTTTTCATCACAAAGGTCGTAGAAAGTCTGCGAGTGCTGATAGTGTGCAAGACGGATAGTGTTTGCACCTACTTCAAGAATAAGGTCAATATCTTCTTTGTGTTCTTTTTCTGTAAGAGCATTGCCGATACCGGGTCTGTCCTGATGACGTGAAACACCTCTCAGGGGATATTCTTTTCCGTTGAGAATAAAACCTTTTTCAGGGTCAATTTCAAAACTTCTGCAACCGAAACGTGAAGAAAGGCTGTCAAGAACTTTACCGTCAGAAATAAGTTCTGCTTCCATTGTGTAAAGGAATGGGTCGTCAATACCGTTCCAGAGATGAACGTTTTCAATTACAAAAGTTTCTTCAGCCTCACCTGATGAAACAACTTTTTCAGCAATAACGTAGTCCCCGTCTTTGATTGTGAATTTAACGTCGCATCTGTCTTTGCCGGTAATGTAAGCTTTTACGTCAACTTTTGCATTTTCACCTGTAACAACAGGTGTAATTTTGATGCCGGGGGTGCCGCAGTACTCAAGTTCAAAGTGAGTCTGGGGAACAGTAATAATATTTACATCTCTGTAAAGACCGCCGTAGAAAGTGAAGTCAGCCATCTGGGGATAAACTGTATTATTAGGTGAGTTATCAACAGAAATTGCGAGAACACTTTTTTCTTTAATGTAATCTGTCAGATTAACTCTGAAAGTAGAGTAACCGCCATGGTGAATTGCGAGTTTTTCTCCGTCAACAAAAACTTCCGCAGATGAGTTTGCACCGTTTATTTCAAGAAAAACAAGTTCGTTTTCGCTGAAATCATTTTTTGAAATTTCTTTTGCATAAAAACATATGCCTCTGTAGTAGTCGTTACCGCCGTCCTGACCGTCAGCACCGTTCCATGTGTGAGGAAGATTTAATTTTTCCCATTCACCGTCAAGATTTAACGGCACACTTGTCTGCGTTTTGGAAAAAAGCCAGTTTTCGTTGTAGTTAATCACTTTTCTCATAGATACATACCCCCCATGATAAATTACTTACATCAATTATAAAAGAAATCAGAAGTAATTTCAATACCTTATTTTCCGCTTACAATACTTTTTCTACCGAATAGATATGAAATATTGAAAAATAAAAATAAAAACGTTATAGTTTAAATGCAAGGAGGGATTTCATGAAATTCAGATTGATTATTGATAAAAACAGAGATGAGGAGGTGTTTGTATACGCTCACGAAAAAACAAAACTTATTGAAGATATTGAAAATCTTGTTTCTGAAAATGGTTTTGAGTTGATGGGATTTATTGACAGAGAAGCAGTAAAACTGAACCTTGCAGAAGTGTACTGTTTCATTTCAGAAAACAACAAAGTTTTTGCTGTATGCGAAAAAGAAAGATTCATGTTACGATACAGACTTTACCAGCTTGAAGAAAAACTTCCCCCAAATTTTGTTAAAATAAATCAGTCATCCATTGCCGATATAAAAAAGATTAAAAGGTTTGATACTTCATTTACAGGTGTACTGAAAGTAGTTTTCAAAAACGGTTACACAGATTATGTTTCAAGAAGAAACATGAAAAAAGTAAAAGAAAGGTTGGGATTATAATATGAAAAAATATGTTAAAGAATTTATGCACCGCGGTCTCATGTTCGGGGGATTCGGTCCGGTTGTTGTAGGAATTATTTATGTGATAATAACAAATTTTGAAACAGAGTTTGTTCTTTCCGCAAAAGAGGTTTTACTTGCAATTATTTCAACGTATATACTTGCATTTCTTCAGGCGGGAGCGACAGTTTACAATCAGATTGAGCATTGGTCATTGCCTAAAAGTCTGTTCTGTCATTTTGTTACACTTTATCTTGCTTATTCACTCTGCTATATTGCAAATTCATGGATTCCTTTTGAACCTAAAGTACTTCTGATTTTCTCATTGATTTTCATAGCATCATTTTTTGCAATATGGTTTATTGTTTATTTCTGCGTCAGAGCAACAAGCGAAGAGTTTAATAAAAAGATAGAAAGAGATAAATTATAATTCAGTGCAAAAGGCAGAATGCAAAATGTCGACCGCAAAGGTCAACACTACGATGCAAAACAGATACACATATAAAATTTCGATGCATATACCCCTCAGCAAAAATCAATTTTTACTGAGGGGTATATCTGTGTTTTTACTTTTCAAGAAATTTTATTATTTCCTTAAACTCGTCAGAATTTTTTATTTCATCAGACAAGGGGTATTTTTCTGTAAGGAGATGTTTTATCTGACTTTTGGCAATGTATGTTGAGCCTAAGGTATATTTATCAAAAATTTTTCCGTTGAACATCGTCGATTTCATTGTTGTAACTCTGTCCATTGAATCAAATTTTACTGCAAGTTCAGCCATTTTTCTGAAATTTTCAAGGGCATTTTCTGTATCGTTTATGTTAAAATATCTCACACCAATATGACCGTACATATACATTACAGTTCTCCACATTTTTCCGTAGTTTCCGTCATTATATGCAAAATTCATTAAATCTATTTCTTTTTTGAAGAAATCAATCTGCCATTTATCATCAAATTTTTTATCATAGAAAAAATAGTGAGAGAAAAATGTGTTGCGAAGCAAGAAACTTTCTTCAATGGCATTTTGAATTTTAAGGTCACGTTCAGAATGATTTTCAGGATAAAAAGTGCAGAACATTTCTCTGCTGTCACGCATGTCAGGCATTTCACAAATAATTTTTTCACAGTCTTCAAAAGTGGAGTTTTCAATTCCTTTTGCTAACTGCGAACGATAAAATTCAATCATCGCACGTTTGGCTTTTATTCTTATTCTGTCGTTGGTACAATTCTCCTGAATGTTATTGTAAATTGAAATTACTTCAGACTGAACAGCAGTTAAATCATTCTGAAATCTTACAAGACAGCCAAGGTATCTTATCAGCACGCGAAAATCATTGGGATATTTTGATTTTAAGTCATTTATAATTTCCTGCATTAAATCAAAGTCAGTAAGGTTATCGTATTCCTTTAATTTTTCCGTAATTTCCTTTTCGTTTTCTGCTCTGTTTACACCAAGCAAATCATCAATGCTTATTTTGAAAAATCCTGCAATTTCAGGAAGCATTGTAATATCGGGGTAAGTGTCACCACGTTCCCATTTGCTGATGGTCTGAAAAGATACACCGAGAAAATCAGCTAATTTTTCCTGAGTAAGATTTTTTTCTCTTCTTAAATTTTTCAGGTTTTCACCGAAGTAAATGTTCATAAAATCACCTTCAAAAAATTTTTCCGGTACCGTAACATAATAATAAACCATATTTCACGGCAAATCAATAACGCATATTGAGAGAAATTTTCTCATGATATGAGAAAATTCCAAAATTTGACGATTCGTGTCAGATTATGATATAATACTGCAAAGTTTTCTGCAAGGTGATTTTAATGGAGAAAAAAGAAAAAATTTTCAAAGTATTTTTTTCAATATTATTATGTTTGCTGACGGTTGTTATTTGTGCAGTAAATGCCGCAGCGTATATTGAGTGTGACGGAAAACTCAACCTCTATGAATGGGATGAATATGAACAGACTGTGCTTTTTGACCATGAGGGAATTTCGGGAAATGCATATCATTCTCTGGTTGTAAGGCATAAATATATAGACTCAGACAGACGTGTATATCTCGGTATTTCAATGGAATTTCTCAACGATAAAATTGATAATATGTCTGAAGATATTTTTAATGAAATTTATATTTCTTTTAACAATTCTTCTGAAATTGTGCTTTGTTCAGATATGACATCTGATTTCAATGAAGACGAGTTTTATCTTGATTTTGGTTATTCTGCGGATAATTTCGGCGGTTGCACATACGAGGTTGAATGTGTTTTAAAAGAACTTGAGTATGATAACATTATTACAATGAATATACAACTTGCAGACCACAACGGTGATATATCTCAGGTATATCAGATAAAAATCAAAAGCGAAGAACTTAAAGAGGAAGAGTCTGTCTCCGAAGCAGAGTCAATGAAAGAAGCAGAAAGAGAGTCAAAGGAAGCGGTAAAAGATAAAACCACTAAAAAATCTTCACGCACGACAAAAGTGAGAACAACAAAGGCGAAAACTACGAAACAGAAAGAAACCACCACAGAATTTATAACGGCAATAATTACAGAACCATACGAAGAATATTCCAAGGTGTTAGAGAAGAATAACAGATCAATCGTTATAATCGGTGCGGCATGTGTGGTATCGTCTGTTGCGGCAATGTGTGTTGCTTTGTTTAAAAAAGATAAGAAATAAATCAAAAGACAAGCAGGAAAAGTAAAATTCTTGCTTGTTTTTTTATTACAGTGAACATAAAGGAAACAGATTTATTAAAAATAAGATAAAAATTTATTGACAATAAATCTCGTTTAATGTATAATAAACGGGCGGTAAAAAATCGGGGTGTAGCGCAGTTGGTAGCG
>JAZOAY010000165.1:0-7779 GCA_045595725.1 Acutalibacteraceae bacterium
TGATTTGCTGATGATGTCTTCTCTCAACCCTGCACCCGGCAGAATTGAAGGAACATCCATGCTTCAGGGTCTGCCCTTTGTAAGTTCAATTTTACTTAAAATTTACAACACCATAGGCACAAATTTTGACCGCGTGGGAAATGTCAGATACGCTGTTACGTACAAGCCTGCAAACAATGCGCTTGACAAGGCTTATGCTAAAGACAGGGCAGTTCAGATTGCACAGGAATGGAGCAAAGCAATGAACTCAAACGGCACTGTTCACGATTTTGTTGCTGTAGGTGATGTAGAAATCAAAGCCATCGGTGCAGATAATCAGATACTTGACAGCGAAATCCCCGTACGGCAGATGCTTGAGCAGATTGTGGCTAAAACCGGTCTTCCCCCTTTTATGTTGGGACTTGCCTGGTCATCCACAGAAAGAATGTCTACTCAGCAAGCCGATATCCTCACAAGTGAACTTGAACATTACAGAGGTATTCTTGAGCCTGTCATACTCAAAATCGGAAATACTTTCCTCAGAATGAAAGGCTATACCACGGAAGCGGAAGTAAAATGGCGTGACATCTGTCTTCAGGATGCAGTTGAGGAGGCAAAGGCAAGGCTTTACAATGCACAGGCTGAAAAAATTGAGAAGGAGGTAGAAAAACATGAAGAAAAACTTTGACAATGCAATTGAACTTTTCACATTATCTGAAGAAGAACTTGCAAAAATCAACAAATATTCTCTTACTGAATTAACCGAAAAAGATGTTTTTGCATTTAACGTAATTCTTTGCGATAACGAAATCGACAGAGATTTTGAATGTTTCGACACAGAAGCACTCAAAAAACTTGCTGAACTTTTCACAGGCAAAACAGGTATTCTCAACCACGAAATGAAAGCAGAAAATCAGGTGGCAAGAATTTATTCCGCAGAAGTTGAAACATATGACTCTCATTCATGTCTCAAAGCACGTGCGTATATGCTCAGAAACGAAAAAAACAGTTCCCTCATTGATGAGATTTGTGCAGGCATCAAAAAAGAAGTCAGCATTAACTGTGCCGTCAGCGAAATCATCTGCAGTGTTTGCGGAAAAGACGTAAAACACTCACACTGTGAACATATTAAAGGGAAAGACTGTTACCACATTCTGAAAAAGCCAACAGACGCCTACGAATGGTCCTTTGTTGCGGTGCCTGCACAGAAAAACGCAGGAACGGTGAAAAACTTCACAGAAAAAGAAGACATTGAAAAATATGCTCAGATTGCGGAAAAATACAGAACTTTCCTCAGACAGGAAATTGTAAAACTTACTGCAGTTGTATCACCTGAACTGAGTGTTAAAAGTGTTGAAAACATCTGTACAAGCCTTGATATTGACGGACTTGAACAGTTAAGACGTGACTGTCTTGAAGCTGAAAGAAAACATTTCACTCCTCAGCTTGCAAAAAATAAAGAAGAAACTTCTAACAACAATTTTTTAATTTAAGAAAGGAAAAAAATTATGAACGTATCATTTAACGGTTTTAACGAAAGTGCTCTTACTTTCAAATGCAACGACTCAATTGCAAAACTTTATCCCGTAAAAATTTCAGACGATGCTACAGTTGCAAAATGCAACTCAGGCGACCCTTTTATCGGTTTTTGCCTTGACAGCGATACTGAAAACGCAACAGTACAGATGTCAGGCTACGTAAAAACAACTTATTCCGAAGCAGCACCCACTCTCGGCAAGACAAAACTTGCTGCCGATGCTTCAGGCGGTGTAAAAACACTTGCAACAGGTATTCAGTGTACAGTACTTGCTGTGGATTCAACTGACTCTACTGTAGAATTTTTATTTTAAGAAAGGAGTTTTAACATAATGGCAACTTTTGACAACATTAAACTTGAAAAAGGACTTTATAACACATCTTCATCTTTTACTGCTGAGCTTGAAAAACTTGACCCTTCTGAAAATTACAGAGGTACAAACCTCGAGGGTCTTGACGCTTTTCAGAGACAGCTTAAAAGATTTGACATCAAAGTAAGCGGTCCTCAGAGTGACACAATCGAAAAATTCTTCCGCACATCTGATTCTTCTGCACTTTTCCCCGAATATGTGTCACGTGCAGTAAGACAGGGCATGCAGGAAGCAGACGTTCTTCCCTCAATTATTGCCGCTACAACAAACATCAACGCTCTTGACTACAGAGCAATTACTTCTTCTCTTTCTGATGAGGATAAAGCTCTTGTCCGTGTAGGCGAAGGTGCTTATATTCCTGAAACAACAATCAAAACTCAGGAAAATCTCGTAACTCTCAAAAAGAGAGGCAGAATGCTTGTTGCATCTTACGAAGCTATCCGTTTCCAGCATCTTGATGTGTTTACAGTAACACTCAAACAGATTGGTGCTTACATTGCAAGAGCACAGCTTAAAGATGCAATCCAGACTCTCGTTTCAGGTGACGGCAACGAAAATCCTGCAGAAGTTTTCTCAGCAGAAGAATCAGGCACACTTACATATTCAGACCTTATTGATTTCTGGAATAAGTTTTCACCATATGAAATGAATACTGTCATCGCAAGTGCCGACGTTACTGCAAAAATGCTTAAACTTCCTGAATTCAGAGATGCAACTGCTTCACTTGATTTCCATGCAACAGGCAAGCTTATCACTCCTATCGGTGCAAGTCTTGTCAAATCAACTGCGGTAGACAGCGGTACACTTATCGGTCTTGATAAGAACTGTGCCCTTGAAATGGTAACCGCAGGTGAGGTTATGACAGAGTACGACAAGCTTATTGACAGACAGCTTGAACGTGCAGCAATCACTTCAATTGCAGGTTTCTCAAAAATCTTTACAGACGCATCAAAAGTTCTTGAGGTTTAAGATATGACTACAAGTTGGAATGTTCTGGCACGTTTCAGACAGTTTGTCAACATTGATGACACAGAGGCAGAAAAACAACTGCCTCTGTGCGTAGTAAACTTACGCAGGATACAGGCGCAACTCCGAGATGATGTAAACCCGGATGATGTCCGTATTCAGGAGGCTGCCGCATGTCTTACTTATTACGATTACGCCATCAGACTTTCCTCTGAAACTGACGACGTGACAAGTTTCAAAGCAGGTGATATTACCGTCAGCAAAACTACTTCATCACTTACGGAAAATGCCGAAAAAATGAAAAAGAATGCATTACTTGAACTTACTCCTCTGATGAAGGATACAAATTTTGTTTTTCTTAATATTTAAAGGAGGAAAAAATGAATCTCGAAAAACTATTTTCCCTCTACGGCAGAGAAGCACAACTTCATTCAGAAGACGGTTGGAACAGCGAAATTTACCATTGTTTCATTCAGCCTCTCAGATATAAAAACAAAATGTATCTGGACGGAATAAATACCCCTATCGGTTACAACAGTCAAGGACATTATCTTTACATCGGGCCGGCAAAACATGACCTTTCAGGAGTTACAGACTCAAGCACATGGATAAGTTCAGACGGGATAAAATTCAAAGTTGACAGAAGTGAAAAAGTTTACTTCGGTAACGAAGTGCTTTACGTCTGGGCAATTATCAAAACTATTGTTGAGGTGTAAAAAATGAGCAGTAAAATAAGCGTAATGCCTCAGTCAATTGTAAACTGGCTGAGTAAAATTTCCGACCTTAAACATATTACTTTCATGACTGAATATCCTCCTCAGGCAAAGGCCGTTCCTTTGAGAAATTCCATTGTTTCCGTAGGACTTGCAGAAGTTAAAATTTCTGATCTTTTTAAAGAAAACGAAGACGGCGAACTTGTCCGTGAAGAATATTGCCGACAGGCTGAAATTCACATTGTTCTGGGTATTCATGTTCCTGATTCTCTGGGTGGCAGCATGTGTCACGACGTTTTTTCAAAAATCGTTGACTATATGACTTTCTCCTCTGACCTTGATATTGTTTCCTCCACATGCGGTCACGTTACTTCAGACAGAAACACGGAAAGCCTTGTTATGGATGCTGACATCCATCTGAAAGCCGAGTTTTGTCCTGCTGATGAAACAGGACTTAACTTTGAGTCATTTTCCGCAGAGACTTTTTTCTGCAAACATCACACAGATGATACCGACCTTCATTTCAGAAGTGGTGAAAGAGAACTTCTTCTTAACCCATGTACTACAGGAACTTATGTAGGAAACGGTAATGCAACAAGGTCTTTTAATATAGGGTTTTCACCGAAATTTGTTTTTGCCTTTATACTTGGCGGTGGCCCCGTGGCAATTGACTTTGAAAACAAAGAGGCAAAGGCATATTTCGGTTATTCGATTCTGGGCAACTCTTCAAGTGCAGTAGAATGCACAACAAACGGCTTTAAAGTTCACAACGGAACTTCATACAAAGCAGGTAATGTTTATCCTGTTCTTAATGAACTGGGTTATACCTATGTATTCTATGCAGTAAAGTAACATAACAAAATAAAAAACGGATTGCTCATACGAGCAATCCGTTTTTTTCATTTAAATTTTCAATTATGCCTGTTCAGGAGCGCCTACGGGACAAGCATCTGCACAGCTGCCGCAATCGATGCAAGCGTCTGCGTCGATAACATACTTATCTGCGCCTTCAGAGATAGCCTCTACGGGACATTCACCTGCACATGCGCCACAAGAAATGCATTCGTCATTGATGATATAAGCCATTGTTCGTAACCTCCCTTTTCATTTATAAACCTATTCTATCACATATTTTTCAAAAATCAAGTATTTTTTGAAAACTTTATGTAAAGTTGGGAATACTAAATTATTTATAATTTGTTACCAGAGTCTGTTTATATCTCTTGCATGGGCGTTCATTCTTGAAACGTCAACTGTGTTTACTGTTCTGTCGCCTGTTACGTCAGCACAAAGGAACTCATAATCTTCAAGAATTTTAATTCTTCTTGCATGGGCATTAGCCATGGAAACGTCAACTGTATTTACTCTGCCGTCGCCTGTAACATCACCTACAAGATGTATTTTAAGATCAAGAAGCATATCCTCTTCCGATACTGTAACATCATACATTCTTGTTGTATGGTCTTTCTTTGAAACATAAAGAATATATTTTCCCGCTTCAACACCTTCAAGTGAATATTCTGTATTATTACCTGTAACATAAACTGTATGAGATGCAACAAGCTGACCTTCTCTTACAAGTTCAATTTTAATTTCGTCTGTTTCATTGTTAAAGCTCGTTACTGTACCTGTGATTACAGAAGCAAGACGGTCTGTGTAATCATCTGTATAACTGTCACCGCAGATTGTACATGTGTAAGTTGTGTAACCATCCTCTGTCATTGTAGGAGGAGTAACAACTGTCTCGTAGCTGTGTCCCCATGCCGGGATAACTTCCTGTGCAACAATAACTTCACCGCAGACTGAACAATGTACACCTTCTGTCATGCCGTCATCTGTACAATTTGCATCCTTGCCTTCGTCTGTTACTTCTGTATGCGGAAGTGCAGGAACAATAGTTGTCACACGGCTTACTTCATCACCGCAGACTGTACAGTATATTACGGTGTCATAAGAGCCTGCCGCTGCACATGAAGTTTCTTTTTCATTTTCAATTACTGCATCGCCTTCTGTGTGACCTGTTGCCGGAATAGCACCTACTTCTTTAGCATCACAGTCTTTACATACTCTGTAACCTGAACCTTCATGGTCACAGATAGGATCAACAAGAACAATCCATTCACCGTAATTGTGGGGAAGCTTTTCTGTATCTCTTACATCAAGTTCTTCACCGCAGACTGCGCAATAAAGCGTTTCTTCACCGCCGTATGTACATGTAGCTTTTTCTGTTACAACCCATTCACCGTCTGTATGTCCGAGGGCAGGAATAATTTCTTGTGCAATAATAACTTTTTCACATACCGAACAATGTTTACCTTCTGTCAGACCTGTGTTTTCACAATCGGCTGCGACTGCTTCGTCAATTACAACATCATGTTCTTCCGTTATGATAACTTCACCGCATGAGCAGGTTTTGAAATGAGATTCTTCATCTGTTTCCCATTCATTTTCTGTCAGATCATCATGTCCTGTCGCAGGAATAACTGTTTCTGCAAGTGTAGTTTCATCTGTTGCTTCTTCATCTGTAAATACCTTGTCACAGACAAGACAGATGTAGTACGCTGCATTACCGTTTTCTGTATGTGTGGGTTCTTTATTCTCAACAAAACTGATATTATGTGCAAGAGTTTCAATAGGTGTGTTTTCATTTCTTACCAAACCACAGACTGTACACTCTTCGTGCATTGTACCGCCTTCTGTACAGGTTGAACCTGCATCAACTTTCCATTGGAAAGTGTGAATTTCAGCAACCAACACTTCACCGCATGCTGAACATGATTTTGAATGCTTCTCATCATCAATTGTCCATTCTTTTTCGCTTACGTCTTCATGACCGAGAGCAGGAACAATTTCCTGTGCAATGAGAATTTCACCGCAGACTCCGCAATGTTTTCCCTCTGTAAGGCCTGTATTTTCACAATCGGGAGAAACTGCTTCATCAATTACTTCTGTATGTCCGAGGGCAGGAATTACTTCCTGTGCAATGAGAACTTCACCGCAGGTCTCACAATGCTTACCCTCTGTTAAACCTGTATTTTCACAATCAGGTTCAACAGCTTCATCAATCACTTCTGTATGTCCGAGGGCAGGAATTACTTCCTGTGCAACAAGAATTTCACCGCAGGTCTCACAATGTTTACCCTCTGTTAAACCCGTGTTTTCACAATCTGGTTCAACTGCTTCATCAATCACTTCTGTATGTCCGAGGGCAGGAATTACTTCCTGTGCAATGAGAATTTCACCGCAGGTCTCACAATGCTTACCCTCTGTAAGACCTGTATTTTCACAATCAGGTTCAACTGCTTCGTCTGTTACTTCTGTATGTCCCAGTGCGGAAATAACTTCCTGTGCAATGAAAATTTCACCGCAGACTGAACAATGTTTACCCTCTGTAAGACCTGTGTTTTCACAATCAGGCTCAACTGCTTCATCTGTAACCTCTGAGTGTCCTGAAGCGGGAATTACCACATCCTCTGCAGTTGTGATATTTTCAGCATTTTCATCAAGGTACAAAAGGCCGCATTTACATTCATAGTAAGCAACGTTACCGTCATTTACGCAATCTGCTTCTGTTCTGTCAACAAAAGTAAAATATTTAAGTTTACATTTGTGTGGAATGGTAGGAACAGCTGTATTCACCACTTCAATTGCAGTGATTTCTTCAAAGTTTTCGTCACCCATAGCATAATGACCTGCGCCGACTGTGAGGTCATTTTCTTCTGTCGCATCATCTGAAACACGTGCCTTGAATGTTGTGAAATCAACACTCTCATACCCTTCCGGCATAGCAAAAGGTACAGATTTGTAACCTGTTGTTCTCATACCGCCGTCAAAACTTTTTTCAGTCCATGCAAAGTCCTCAAGTTCCAATAAAGCTTTTGCATCAGGAAAAACCGAACCGGATGCTTCAATAAGCTCAAGCCCTTCAGGAAGATGGATATCGTACTCAAAACAGGTAATATCGCCTTTCCACCATACTGAAACGGTGTATGTAATTTCATCTCCCGGTGCAACATCTCCTGTTTTGTCAGGAGTTACATACAGGATTAATTTCGCCTCTGTCTGCGCCTCTTCGGCAAAAGCCCCCAGCGGGAAAGCTGTCAGAATCATAACAAGGGAAAGAATAATTGCTAAAATCTTCTTTTTCATGGCAATTCCTCCAATATATACAATCAAAATTAGCCATTTATATTGTAACACAACCAAAAATATTA
>JAZOAY010000166.1:0-4644 GCA_045595725.1 Acutalibacteraceae bacterium
CATCATCCCCAACAAGGACGCATCAGGACTTATTAAAATAATATTGTTCCTTCTCGGTGTTTATGTAGTCCAGTATCTTGTTTCATTTATACGTACATATTTTCTCAGAATTGCAGGCGACAAAATTATCATCGACCTGAAAAAAGATATTTACGCCAAGGCACAGTATCTTCCTTTGAGTTATTATGATAAAACTTCAACAGGTTCTGTTATCAACAGAGTCAATTCAGACTCAGTTATTCTCCAGAACTTCATTATGAGAATTTCCCAGGAAGGTATTACTCAGGGTTTCCTGCTTGTAGGTATTGCGGTTATAATGCTCATTATGAACTGGAAACTTACATTGCTTTCTCTCCTGCCCGTTCCTCTTGTAGTTCTCGGTGGCAGAATGTTCGGTAAGAAAATCGGTCCCCGTTACCGCAGACTGTGGATAAGAAGTTCTCACATTTCTACACTTCTTGCCGATACAATCCCCGGTGTAAGAGTTATTAAATCTTTCACTAACGAAGATTCAATTATCGGAAAGTTCAAAGCATACTGTGACGACTGGTTCAAAGAAGATAAAAAAGCAAGTGTAATTGCTTCTGTTTTTCCCAACGTTATGACTTTCCTTATCACTTGCGGTTCAGTTATCATCTGGCTTGTTGGCGGCAAATGGATTATTGACCCAAACAATAATGAAATTTCAATCGGTCTTCTTGTTTCATTCATTTCTTACACAAGCATGTTCTATGCCCCTGTAAGCTTCTTTGCAAACATCAGCGACTCTTATCAGAACGCACTTGCTTCTGCAGAAAAGATTTTTGATATTATTGATGCAGAACCTGAACACGACTTTGCAAAAGGCAATGAACTTGAAAGAATGGATGGTAAAATCGAATTCAGAAACGTTAACTTCGCTTTTGACCGTTCAAAAAAAGTTGTTGATAACGTAAGTTTCACCATTAACCCCGGTGACATTGTAGGTATTGTCGGTACAACAGGTTCAGGTAAATCAACGCTTATCAATCTTCTCATGCGTTTCTATGATGACTATGAGGGTGAAATTCTCATAGACGATGTTAATATCAAAGATATTGACATGAAGTATTACAGAAATCAGATCGGTTACGTTCAGCAGGAACCCTTGATGTTCAAAGACACCGTTTTCAACAACATCGCTTACGGTACACCTAACGCTCATGTTGAGCAGGTTATCTACGCTGCAGACGTTGCGAACGCTCACGGATTTATTTCACGTCTGCCTGACTCATACGACACATACCTTGGCGAAAGAGGTATCGGTCTTTCAGGCGGTGAAAAACAGCGTCTTTCAATTGCAAGAGCAGTTATGAAAAACCCCAGCATTCTTATCTTTGACGAAGCAACTGCTGCTGTTGACTCTGAAACAGAAGAACTTATTCAGCAGGCTATCGAAAGACTTATCCGCGGAAGAACTACCCTTATGATTGCTCACCGTCTTTCAACTCTGAGAAAAGCAAACAGAATTCTCGTTGTTGACAAAGGCAGAATCATTGAAAACGGTTCTCACGATGAACTTATGGCTCTCCAAGGCAAATATTACAAACTTATTCAGATTCAGTCAATGTCTCAGAAAATCAGAGAACAGAAAGAATCTGAAAACTTTGAATGATATTGAAAGGGAGTGTTAAGTATGTTAAAATATATTGAAGGCCCTGAAGTTAAACTTACAGTCAATGACAAAATCTTTATTGACGCTGAATTTTACGGCTCTGATGAAAAGTTGTGCGGACTTGAACCTCACAGACTTTTCCCTATAAGCGGTCTCAACAAGTACATTTCCCTGCTTGACAGTGAAGGTAACGAATGTGCGATTATCAGAAATATTGACAATCTCCTTCCCGAAAGCAAAGCAGCACTCCAGAGTGCACTTGATGAATATTACATGATTCCGAAAATCACTAAATTTATCAAGCGTTATGAAAAATTCAGCATATGGATGTGGACAGTTGAAACAGACAGAGGCATTTACACATTTGAAGTCAGGAACAGTCTTACAGCAATCAAAACCCTTTATGACGGCAGAATTCTTATCAAGGACGGCAGTGACAACAGATATGAAATCCCCGACCTTTATAAGCTCGACAAACGAAGCATAAAAATGATGCTTCCCGACATTTAATTTAAAGGAGAAGAAAGATGAAACTTATTCTTGCAATTGTAAACAATGACGACAGTGCTGTCGTATCATCAGCACTTACAAAAGAAAAATTCACAGTAACAAAACTTTCAACAACCGGCGGTTTTCTTATGGTAGGTAATACTACTCTCCTCATCGGTTCAGAGGACAAGGATGTTGAAAGAGCAAAAAGCATCATTGCAAAATATTCTCAGACACGTACTCACACCGCTGCTTCAACTGCAACATTCGGTACTCATATGAGTGAACTTGATAAGGCAAAAGAAGTAAATGTGGGCGGTGCAACTGTCTTCGTTCTCAGCGTTGACAGCATGGACAAATATTAATATGCTTGAATTTATAAACGAAGAAACGGTCTGGCTCAAACTGCAGAAAGAGTCCGGACCGATTCTGCTTTACGGAATGGGAAACGGCGCTGATATGATAATTAAGCGTCTTAATGAATTCGGCATAGAATACGACGACGTTTTTGCAAGTGATGAATTTGTAAGAGGTCATTCTTTCCATGGCAAAAAAGTGCTTAAATATTCTGAAGCTGAGGAAAAATACGGCAACTTTACTGCACTTATGACATTTGCCGTAAAAGATGATACAACAATTGAAAAAGTGTGGCAGATGTCAAGGAAACACAATTTTTACTCTCTGACAGTTCCCGTTGCAGGCGACGGACTTTTCACAAGAGAATTTGTTGAAGAAAATGAAGAAAAATTTAACCGCGTTTATTCAATGCTTGCAGATGAAAAATCAAGAGAAACATATATAAACCTGATTAACTTTAAAATCAGCGGAAAGCTTGACTACCTTCTCCCCTGCTTCAGTGAAAAAAGTGAAGTTTACACTAACATTCTGAAACTCAGCGAAAACGAAGTGATCGCAGATTTAGGTGCATATAACGGTGACACTGTTGAGGAATTTTTAAGTTTTACAAATGGCAAAGCTGAGAAAATTTTCGCACTTGAGCCTGACAGAAAAAACTTTACAAAACTTGAGAGAAACACTTCTCATTTGTCTTTCGTTGAGACAAAAAACTGTGCTGCATATAAAGAAAACACATTCCTTAATTTTAAGAAATCTGCAGGAAGACAATCTAAAATTTCTGATGAAGGTGAAAAAATTCAGACTATCACAGTTGACAGCCTGACTGATAAAAAAATCACACTTCTTAAAATGGATATTGAGGGAAGTGAACTTGATGCCATAAAAGGTGCTGAGAACACAATAAAAGTTCACAAACCGAAACTGTATATCTGTGCATATCACAGAAATGAAGACATGTTTTCCATTCCCCTTACAATAAGCGAAATAAGACCTGATTATAAATTCTACTTCAGACAACATAAATACATCCCTGCATGGGAAAGTAATTTTTATGGGGTATAATGAGCAAATCACAATAAATATTATTTGCAAATTTTTCCGATATCGTGTACAATGGTTCTAATATACTTTTCTACAGGAGATAATTATGAGTCAGAAAGAATACAGAGGTAAAAAATATTTTGAGGCTGTGAAGTCGACACACTTTGACTTACAGAGAAAAATTGTTGCTAACATGACTTCCGAATCATGGGAGACAATCCCCCATGCAGGCGTAATTTACGAACCTGACGTTACAGAATTCATGGCACGTTTCAAGGAACTGAAAAGCCAGGGAAAGCTTCAGGGCATCAGCATCAACACTCTCATGCTCAGAGTTATTGTTGAAGGGCTTAAATTCTGTCCCTCTCTCAACGGTCACATTCAGTTTAACCGTCTTTTTCTTAAAGGTAAAATTGAATATTATAAAGATATTAATATTTCAATGCCTATGATTATGCCCGATGAGAGCATGATGACAATTAACTTGCATAATTTTGAAAGCCGTTCTATGGCAAATATGCAGGAATATATTGACGACGTCCGCAGAAAGCTTGAAAACACAAACATTACTGAAGCCATGTTCTCCGTTTCAATGGACAACACAATAAATGCTCTCAAAAAGTTTAAAATCGGTACTGTCTTCGGCAGACTTGCAGGTGCGAAACTTGGTAAATACAGAGTTAAAACTTTAAGCGGTAAAGCAAAGAAAGAATATAAGAAAATCCCCGAAAGTGACAGAATTGTGAAAACTGACATTGAACAGGGCACAATTACAATTTCAAACCTCGGCTCAGTTTATCGCGGTGGTTCAACTTGCAAAGCAACTCTTATAGAGGTTATTCCTCCGCAGATCGGTGCAATCGGAATCGGTCCTGTTTATGAAGCTCCCGGTGTTGTTGACGGTGAAATAAAAGTTCGCTCTTACGCCCCTTTCCTTTTGCAGTTTGACCATAGGGCACTTGACTTCGGTGACGTCGCTCCATTTATGAAAAAGGTTGACGAAGTTTTTGCAAATCCTGACATTATTGAAACACTTTAAGCGAAAAATCCCCTCAGTCAAAAACGTTGTTTTCCTACATCTCCCCTTGCATTTTCAAGGGGAGCTTTTTATTATTAGTTTATTT
>JAZOAY010000167.1:0-47946 GCA_045595725.1 Acutalibacteraceae bacterium
CAAAACAGCAATGGATGAAGTGAAAAAAGCCGGAGATATAATTCTTTTCATAGACGAAATACACACTCTCATCGGTGCCGGTTCTGCAGAAGGTGCAGTTGATGCGGCAAATATACTGAAACCATCACTGGCACGAGGTGAGATTCAGCTTATCGGTGCAACTACAATTGATGAATACAGAAAAAACATTGAAAAAGATGCTGCTTTGGAAAGACGTTTTCAGCCTGTAATGGTGGGTGAACCGACCGAAGAAGAAGCAATCGAAATTCTCAAAGGTCTTAAAGATAAATACGAGGCACATCACAAAATTAAAATCACAGATGAGTCGATTGAGGCTGCGGTAAAACTTTCATCAAGATATATCGGTGACAGATTTTTACCGGACAAGGCAATTGACCTTGTGGACGAAGCCTCAAGTAAAGTGAGACTCCGAGCATATACAACCCCAACAGACCTGAAGGAAATTGAGGACAGAATAAAAACTCTCAAAGGCGAAAAGGAAAACGCGGTCAGTCAGCAGGATTTTGAACGTGCTGCAACTCTTCGTGACGAAGAAAAGAAACTGACGACCCTTCTTCATGATAAAAAAGATGAATGGCATAAATCTATGTCAGAGATGAAAGGCGAAGTGACATCGGAGGAAATTGCAGAAATTGTAGCAGACTGGACAGGTATTCCCGTAACTCAGCTGACAGAAGAGGAAAGTCAGCGGCTTCTCAGAATGGAAGATGTTCTCCACGAAAGAATTGTGGGACAGGATGAAGCGGTAACCGCAGTTGCCAAGGCAATCAGACGTGGCAGAGCAGGTCTTAAAGACCCGAAAAGGCCTACAGGTTCATTCATTTTCCTTGGCCCTACAGGTGTAGGTAAAACCGAACTTTGCAAAACTCTTGCAGAGTCCATGTTCGGCTCGGAAAATGCAATGCTCAGATTTGATATGTCAGAATATATGGAAAAACACACAGTATCACGTCTTGTCGGATCGCCTCCCGGATACGTAGGATATGACGAGGGAGGTCAGCTGACAGAGGCTATTCGCAGAAAACCTTATTCCGTTGTGTTGTTTGATGAAATCGAAAAGGCACACCCTGATGTTTTCAATATTCTTTTACAGATACTTGAAGATGGTATTCTCACAGATTCACAGGGAAGAAAGGTTGACTTCAAAAATTCCGTTATTATCATGACTTCAAATGTGGGTGCAAAACTTATTACCGATAAAAAATCGTCATTCGGTTTTTCGGCAGAAAGTAACAATGTAGTTTCCCATGAAAAAATCAAAGAGTCTGTTATGGGTGAACTGAAACAGTGTTTCAGACCCGAATTTCTTAACAGAATTGACGATATTATAGTTTTCCGTCAGTTGACTCAGCCTGATATTGAAGAAATTGCAAAAAGGATGCTTTCTTCTCTCAGCAAGAGAGTTGCAAAGCTTGATATTGAAGTTGAATTTTCGGATGAAGCGGTGAAGAAAATTGCTGATGCAGGTTTTGACCCTGTTTACGGTGCAAGACCTTTGAGACGTGCAATTCAGTCAAAAATTGAAGACACGCTTTCAGAACTTATGCTTGACGGTTCAGTAAAAGCCGGTAACAGTTATATCTGCAATGTAAACAGCGATAATCAGTTCATTTTTGAACTTAATTAACAAAAGGTTTACATTTGAAATATTGACATTATTTCCCATCAGTTGTATATTATATGTATAGTTTAGCACTCTGGTGTCAAGAGTGCTAAACTATCAAAATGATGGGTGGTGAGAAGATGGAAATGACAGAACGTAAGAAACTTATTCTTGCAGCAATTATTGAGAGATATATAAAGACAGGAGAGCCTGTAGGTTCAAAAGTCTTGCTTGAAAGTCTTTCTGTTTCCGTATCTTCCGCAACCGTGCGTAATGAAATGGCAGAATTGTCCGAACAAGGCTTTCTTGAACAACCTCACACTTCATCAGGCAGAATACCTACACAGAAAGGTTACAGGTATTATGTTGACGAACTGATGTGTGAAAGAAGTCTTGACGAAGAACTGAGAAGAAGAATTGACATGATGCTGGGGACTCATTTCGGAGACCCGGAAAAGCTTCTCAAGGAAGCGTCACTAATTCTTGCTGATATTACCGATTGTGCGGTAGTTACAACAACCCCCACAAGTGAAGGTGCAACTATCAGAAAGGTTGAACTTGTTCCTGTAAGCAGGAGAACGGCAATTGTTGTTCTTCTCACATCTTCGGGAATACTTAAGGACAAGGTATGCAGAACGGATGCTGACATCACAGACGATATTGTCCGTGTGTTTTATAAAATGGCATCGTCAGAATTTATCGGCAAGCATCTCGGTAGTATGGCAGATATCATGCTTCAGAGTCTTGTTGTTTCTCTCGGTGAATATGCCCTTGCAATGAGTCCTATTGTTGTGACTCTTTCCGACCTGGCAAAAGAAGCCATGAGGGCAGATATTGTTCTCGGCGGAGAACATAATCTTTTTAACAACAGCGAAATCAGTTCGGATGTTTTCGGTATTATGGAATTGCTTTCAAAAAGAGACACTCTTCTGAACGTACTCTCCACTACCAATAACGGACTGAATGTTTATATCGGCAAGGAAAATCCGTGTACACCTCTTGCAAATTCAAGTATGATAATTTCCACTTACAACGTGTCAGATTCAATGGGCGGGGTGCTTGGAATTATCGGACCTACGAGAATGGATTATGCAAGGCTTGTACCCAGCGTAAAATATCTTACAAAACTTGTCGGTGAAATTATCAGTGCAGAAAGGGATGAGTAAAGTGGCAGAAGAAAAGAAAGAAGAACTCAAGGAAGAAAAGAAAGAGTCAAAAAAAGAAGCAAAAGCAAAAAAAGCTGACAAAGTTGAAAAGTTAGAAAAAGAACTTGAAGAAAAAACTAATCAGATGCTTCGTCTTGCTGCAGAATATGACAATTTCAGAAAACGCTCTCAGCGTGAGAAAGATGCAATCTACGGCGAAACAAAAGCGCAGCTTATCGGAGAATTACTTGCAGTTGCAGATAATTTTGAAAGAGCACTCGCAAATGAAAACGGCTCAGCAGAAGACCTTCGCAAAGGCTTTGAAATGATTTCAAAACAGTTTGATGATATTCTTGCTAAAAATTCCGTTGAGAAATTCGGAGAAAAAGGCGAAGACTTTGACCCCAACATACACAGCGGCGTAATGCACGTTGACGATGAAACTCTCGGTGAAAACACAATTGCGGAAGTTTTCAGCCGTGGTTACAGAATGGGTGACAGAATAATCCGTCACGCAGTAGTAAAAGTAGCAAACTAAAATATTTTATAAAAAAGTAAACAATCCTTAGGAGGAAGAAATATTATGTCAAAAGTTATCGGTATCGACCTTGGTACAACAAACTCATGTGTATCAGTTATTGAAGGCGGTGAGCCTGTTGTTATTGCAAATGCAGAAGGCGCAAGAACAACTCCCTCAGTTGTAGGCTTCGGTAAAAACGGTGAAAGAATGGTAGGTCAGGTTGCAAAAAGACAGGCAATCACAAACCCCGACAGAACAATCGCTTCAATCAAACGTCAGATGGGTACAGATTATAAAGTAGCAATCGACGACAAAAAATACACACCTCAGGAAATTTCAGCAATCATCCTTCAGAAACTTAAAAACGATGCTGAAAGCTACATCGGTGAAAAAGTAACAGAAGCAGTTATTACAGTTCCTGCATATTTTACAGACTCACAGCGTCAGGCTACAAAAGACGCAGGTAAAATTGCAGGTCTTGAAGTAAAGAGAATTATCAATGAACCTACAGCAGCAGCACTTGCTTATGGTATTGATAAAGAAAACGACCAGAAAGTTATGGTTTATGACCTTGGCGGCGGTACATTCGACGTTTCGATTATCGAAATGGGCGACGGTGTTCAGGAAGTTCTTGCAACTGCAGGTAACAACCGTCTCGGCGGTGATGACTTTGACCAGAAAATTATTGACTGGCTTGCAGATGAATTCAAGAAAGAACAGGGTGTTGACCTTCGTGGCGACAAAATGGCTATGCAGAGACTTAAAGAAGCTGCAGAAAAAGCAAAGATTGAACTTTCAGGTGTTACAACATCTCAGATCAGCCTTCCTTTCATCACAGCAGATGCTACAGGCCCCAAACATCTTGAAATGACTCTTACAAGAGCAAAGTTCAACGAAATGACAGCATCACTTGTTGAAGCAACAATGGGTCCCGTACGTCAGGCAATTTCAGACTCAGGTCTTAAAACATCAGAAATCGACAAAATCCTTATGGTAGGTGGTTCTTCAAGAATTCCCGCTGTTCAGGAAGCTGTTCAGAAATACCTTGGCAAAGAACCCTTTAAAGGAATCAACCCCGATGAATGTGTAGCAATGGGTGCTGCAATTCAGGCAGGTGTTCTTGGCGGTGAAGTTAAAGGACTTCTTCTCCTTGACGTTACTCCTCTTTCACTCGGTATTGAAACAATGGGTAACATCAACACAAAAATCATTGAAAGAAATACAACAATCCCCGTTAAGAAGAGCCAGATTTTCTCAACTGCTGTTGACAATCAGCCCTCAGTTGAAGTTCATGTTCTTCAGGGTGAACGTGGGTTTGCAAAAGATAACAAAACTCTCGGTGTATTCCATCTTGACGGCATTATGCCTGCAAGACGCGGTGTTCCTCAGATTGAAGTAACATTTGATATTGACGCTAACGGTATCGTTCACGTTTCTGCTAAGGACCTTGGCACACAGAAAGAACAGTCAATTTCAATCACATCTTCAACAAATATGTCAAAAGAAGATATTGAAAAGGCAGTTCACGAAGCAGAACAGTTTGCAGAAGAAGATAAGAAACGCCGTGAAGAAGTAGACCTCAGAAACGGTGCAGACCAGATGGTTTACCAGTGTGAAAAACTTCTTTCAGAAGAAGGCGACAAATTCCCTGAAGAAGATAAAGCAGCTCTTACAGAAAAAATTGAAGCTCTTAAAGAATCTCTCAAGGGTGAAGACACAAATCTTATCAAATCAAGACAGGACGAACTTCAGGCTAAGTTCTATGAAATCTCAGAGAAGATTTATAAGGCAGCAAATCCTCAGGGTGCTGAAGGCTTTGATCCCAATGCTGCTGCCGGTGCTCAGAACCCCGGTGAAGAATATACAGAGGCAAATTATACAGACGTTGAATAATTCTGTAATAATTTATTCATAACTATCAGTTATAATCAATGAGTGACGAATCAGATTTAATTTGATTCGCCGCTTATTGTGTTACAAGAAGGAGCCGATATATTTGGCAGATAAACGCGATTATTATGAGGTGCTTGGCGTTCAGAAAGGTGCTTCAGACGATGAAATAAAAAAAGCATACAGAAAGATGGCGAAAAAGTACCATCCTGACCTGAATCCCGGTGACAAAACGGCTGAGGAAAACTTCAAGGAAGTTAACGAAGCTTACGAGGTTCTTTCGGACAGTACAAAGAAAGCACGTTACGACCAGTTCGGACATGCAGGTGTTGACCCCAACTACGGCGCAGGCGGTCCCGGCGGCGGATTCGGTGGCGGTTTTGGCGGAGATATGGACTTTGACCTTGGCGACATTTTCGGCAGTTTCTTCGGTGGCGGATTCGGTGGCGGAAGACAAACAAACCCCAATGCACCGAGACGAGGGGAAGACCTGCAGTCAAGAGTTACCGTATCTTTTGAAGAGGCTGCAAAAGGTTGCAAGAGAACTGTTGAAGTTGGCCGTATAGAGACATGTACTGAATGTGGCGGCTCAGGTGCAAAGAAAGGCACAAATCCCACAACATGCCCCGAATGTGGCGGCAGAGGTCAGGTAAATGTTCAGCAGAGAACACCTTTCGGCGTGATGTCAACCACAAGACAGTGTTCACGTTGTGGCGGTAAAGGTAAAATTATTTCTTCACCATGTGATAAATGTCATGGGGCAGGCAGAGTTTCGAAACGTACTACGATCGAAGTGAATGTTCCTGCAGGTATTGATGACAGACAGGTAATAAACATAAGAGGCGAGGGTAATAAAGGTGCAAACGGCGGTCCTGCAGGTGACCTTAAGGTTGCAGTTTTTGTACGTCCCCATCCTTTCTTTGAAAGAGAAGGTTTTAATGTCTGGTGTAACATAACTGTTTCCTTTGCACAGGCAGTTCTTGGTGATACTCTTCTTGTGCAGACACTTGACGGTAAGGTGAAATACGACCTTCCCGCAGGTACTCAGCCGGGCAAAGTCTTTGTTCTCAAGGGTAGAGGTATTCCTGTTCTCAACGGCAGAGGTAAGGGTGACCAGATGATAAGAATAAACATTGATGTTCCAAAAAACCTTACGGCACATCAGAAAGAACTGATTAAACAGTTCCAGGATGAATTCGGCCCCGATGCTAAAAAAGCAGAGGTTTACGGTGAACAACCTGAAGAAAAGAAAGGCTTTTTCGGTAAACGTAAAAAGTAATATATAAAGTGGCTTGTATTCGGTTGAATACAAGCCACTTTTATGTTCTTTTTTAAAATCAGTTTGTTTCCTGGTTTACTTTTACTGCATCCTCAAAAACATGTTCCTGAGATTTGATGACGATGTTCTTACGACGTTCTGTAAGCTCGTGATACATGATTGTCTTTGTTTTATCGTCAAGGTTATAGAAAAGCATGGGGATGTAGGAGAAAGCACCGAGAATAATTGGTACAACAGAATACATTGCAAAAATTGCCTGTTTTGTTTTCATTGACTGAACTGTGCCGATACCGGCCTCATAACCGATAAAGGAAACAACTGCAGTTGAAACTGCGTTCTGGATTTCGGAAACGATTTTTGTTGCAAGGCTTGAAATAAAGCCTGTCATAGCCTCGGTACGTTTACCTGTTTTCCATTCACCGTAGTCAATGATTTCCTGTCCCATAAGTTCAGGGATAACCTTACCGATTGAATAAACAGATGAAATGCACATCTCGTGGAACATGATACCGGGAATCATAATCCAGAGATTATCAAGGTTATTGAAACCGATTGCGAAAACGATAATCCAACCAAGCTGAGGTACTGCACGGGAGATGTACCACAATTGTTTCATGTTGAATTTTTTTCTCAGTTTGGGAAGATACATGTAAGAAATGTATGTAAGGGGAGATGCGGGAATACCTGTAATAACTTTAAGTGAAGCTGAACCCATAACGTCAAGCCAGAACATGTTTGAGAAAGGACCGCTGACATTTCCGAATGCTGAAAGAATGTTTGAAAGTGTAAGGAGAACCTGAAGTCTGTTGCCGAAGAAGTTTCTCAGACCGTCAATAAGTTTGGGTTTTTCTTCAACCTGAACAATACGTTCTTTGATAACACAGATTCTGACAAACATGCCTGTGAATGAAACAAGAAGTGTACCTGCACCCATGAAAATGTAAACATTTTCAACGGAAATGCCGATAGCACCTGCTGCAGCAAGGTCAAGGAGAACAACCATTACATAACTTGGAACTTTTTCAAAGTCACCTATGTTATCAAGGGCAATAAGCGCTGATTTGTCGTCAATACTTGGAGTGTAAGTTGAGTTGAGTCCACCGATAGCACATCCGTAAAGAGTACCGATAGTTTCTTTCAGTACAGATATTACGCAGTAGATAACAATTTTCTGCCACGAAAGAGGCCCCCAGTTTTGATCTCCTATGAACAGAGGTGTAAGCCACAGGGCCATACATGCAACGGCATAAGGTCCGATTGTGGCAAAAGCCCACGGTTTGAATTTACCGAAACGAGTTCTTGTTCTGTCAACTATGTAAGCAAATATGGAGTCATTGATAATGTCCCATGCAAGGGTTGCAAGGGCAAATGCAGCAATAATTCTCGAGTCAAGACCGAAAACATTGAGCATAAAGTAGGAAAGGTAACTGTCAAGGTTAAATTTATTGACTTCACCTGTAACAAAGAGGGTAATAAGCTCCTTTGCACCTACATATCTTTTGCCGTAAACGCTGGTACTGACCGCCTGCGGAATATCGTTACCTGTCACCTCAATGTTGTTTTTTTCAGTTTCTGTAGACATTGTAACACATATCTCCCTTCTGCTTTTTATTATAATATGTATACATTATGTACTTTTTTCACAAAAATTGCAATAGTTTGTGGAAAATTTTTACCGAATTGTAATTTATAAATGAAAAATCCCGATAAATCCTTTGATTTATCGGGAATAAATATTGTTTTCTTTATGGAATTAAGCTTCTTCGTTTACTTTCACAGCACCTTCAATAGTATTTTCCTGTGATTTTTTGATGATACTATTACGACGTTCCGTAAGCTCGTGATACATAATTGTTCTTGTCTTATCATCAAGATTGTAGAAAAGCATGGGGATATATCCTAATGCACCGCAGATGATCGGAACAACTGAATACATTGCAAAGATAGCCTGCTTTGTTTTCATTGACTGAACAGAAGCAACGCCTGCCTCGTAGCCGATGAATGAAACAACTGCAGTCGAAACAGCATTCTGTATCTGAGAAACGATTTTTGTTGCAAGACTTGAAATAAAGCTTGTCATTGCTTCAGTACGTTTACCTGTTTTCCATTCACCGTAGTCAATAATTTCCTGTTCCATAAGCTGAGGAATAGTTTTTTCAATTGAGTAAACGGATGAGAAACAGATTTCATGGAACATAAGTGCTGGAATCATAATCCACATATTGTCAAGGTTATTGAAGCCTATAATGAAAGCAACAATCCATCCGATTTCAGGAACAGCATGAGCAATAAACCACAGCTGTTTCATTGAAAATCTTTTTCTCAGTTTGGGAAGATACATGTATGAAATATAGGTCAGAGGAGCTGCAGGGACACCACAGATAACCTGAAGTGAAGCTGAACCCATAACGTCAAGCCAGAACATGTTTGAGAAAGGACCGCCAACGTTGCCGAATGCACCGAGAATCTGAGTAAGAGTAAGAATAACCTGAAGTCTGTTGCCGAAGAAGTTGCGGAGACCATCTGTGATTTTCGGTTTTTCTTCAACCTGAACAACACGTTCTTTAATAACCAACAGTCTGATGAACATACCGATGAATGAAACGAGGAGCGTGCTTGTACCCATAAATATGTAAACATTTTCCACAGACATGCCGATAGCACCGACTGCTGCCAGGTCAAGCATAACAACCATTATATAACTGGGAACTTTCTGGAAGTCACCAATGTTATCAAGAGCGATAAGTGCCGCCTTGTCATCAATACTGGGTGTATAAGTGGAGTTAAGACCGTTTACTGCACAAGTATAGAGCGTGCCGATAGTTTCCTTCAGCAAAGATATTACGCAGTAAATTGAAATTTTTTGCCATGAAAGTGGTCCCCAGTTTTGGCTACCGATAAATAAAGGTGTAACCCAGAGGGCGATACATGTAACTGCATATGGACCTATGGTTGCAAAAGCCCATGGCTTGAATTTGCCGAAACGTGTTCTTGTTCGGTCAACTATGTAAGCAAAAATCGAGTCGTTGATAAGGTCCCATGCAAGAGTAGCAAGTGCGAATGCAGCAATAATTCTTGAGTCAAGACCGAAAACATTGAGCATGAAATAGGAGAGGTAACCTTCAAGGTTGAATTTATTTACTTCACCTGTTACGAACAAAGTGATAAGTTCTTTAGCACCAACATACCTTTTGCCGTAAACGCTGGTAGAGGTTGCAACAGGAACTTCACTCACTGAAGCGTCAACAACTTTTTCTTCTGTATTCTGAGACATAAATGTATCTAATCTCCTTTCTCGGTTTTATGTGTAGAACTATATTATGCACCTTTTTTAAAATTTTTGCAATAGTTTTTTTGATTTAGCGTAACATGCAAGAAAAAATCCTCCGCAATGAACGGAGGATTTAAGATTCTTTTTTTGTGTTTTAAGCTTCTTCAGTTGCTTTAGCAGCACCTTCAATAGCATTTTCCTGTGATTTCTTGATGATGTTGTTACGACGTTCTGTAAGTTCGTGATACATAACAGTCTTTGTTTTGTCATCAAGTTTGTACATGAACATAGGGATGTAAGCGAAGATACCAAGTACAATGGGAATAACTGAATACATAGCAAAGATAGCCTGCTTTGTTTTCATTGTCTGAACTGTGCCTACACCTGCTTCGTAACCGATGAAGGAAACAACTGCAGTTGAAATAGCATTCTGAACCTGGTTAACAATCTTTGTTGCAAGACCTGAAATGAAGCTTGTCATAGCCTCAGTACGCTTACCTGTTTTCCATTCACCATAGTCGATGATTTCCTGCTGCATAAGCTGGGGAATAACCTTACCGATTGAGTAAACGGCTGAAATACACATTTCACGGAACATAAGTGCCGGAATCATAATCCAAAGATTATCAAGGTTGTTGAAGCCTATCACGAATGCAACAATCCAACCGATTTCAGGCACTAAACGAGACATAATCCAAAGAGTTTTTGTTGAGAATCTCTTACGGAGTTTAGGGAGATACATGTATGAAACGTAAGTAAGGGGTGAAGCGGGAACACCGCAGATAACCTGAAGTGAAGCTGAACCCATAACGTCAAGCCAGAACATATTTGAGAAAGGACCGCCAACGTTACCGAATGCTGAAAGAATATCGGAAAGTGTAAGAAGTACCTGAAGCTTGTTTCCGAAGAAGTTTCTCAGACCGTCAATAAGCTTGGGTTTCTCTTCAACCTGAACAATACGTTCTTTGATGACACAAATACGTACGAACATACCAATCATGGAAACAAGGACTGTACCTGCACCCATGAAAATATAAACGTTTTCTACTGAGATACCGATAGCACCTACTGCAGCAAGGTCGAGAAGAAGAACCATTGCATAACTGGGAACTTTTTCAAAGTCACCGATGTTGTCAAGGGCAATAAGGGCTGCCTTGTCGTCGATACTGGGTGTGTAAGTGGAGTTAAGACCGTTGATAGCACAGGTGTAAAGAGTACCAATGGTTTCTTTAAGAACTGAAATTACACAATAGATAACAATTTTCTGCCATGAAAGAGGACCCCAGTTCTGGTCGCCGATGAACAAGGGCGTTACCCACAAAGCGATACATGCTACAGCGTAAGGTCCGATAGTTGCAAAAGCCCAAGGTTTGAACTTACCGAAACGTGTTCTTGTTCTGTCAACTATGTAAGCGAAAATTGAGTCGTTGATAAGGTCCCATGCAAGAGTAGCAACTGCGAATGCAGCAATAATTCTTGAGTCAAGACCAAAAACATTAAGCATAAAGTATGACAAATAACCTTCAAGGTTAAATTTGTTGACTTCACCTGTGACGAACAGTGTGATAAGTTCCTTAGCACCTACGTATCTTTTTCCGAAAACGCTTCCGCCGGCTGCTTCGGGTACAACATCACCGCCTGTTTGTACTGTTTTTACTTCTGTGTCCTGAGACATTTCTGACACCATCTCCTTTCGGTGCACATTTTTATATGCTAACGATAATTATGCACTATTTTTGAAAAATTTGCAACACTTTTTAGTAAATTTTTTATAATTTGTGCAAAATTTATACATTTTGTTATTATTTTTTCAAGCCGCTAATGAAAATCGGCACCGTTCCAGCCTCAATACAGTAAATATCGGTGACTTTTTCAGCAAGGGCAAGGTAAGAACTTTCGCCCCATACTGGAATGACCGCACACATGTCTGTCAGATGCTGTTCTGCTTTTTTGCAATTTTCAAGATATGAGTTCTGAGAAGAGGTATTGTCAGTCTGTCCGAGGAGCAAATCAAACTTTTTTGAATTGAAACCGAAAATATTTGATTGGTCATCTCCTGAGAACATTCCGAGAAAACTTACAGCACTTTCGTTTGAAGCGGTAAGTCCGGTGAATGCGATATCAAATTCTTTGCTTTTTATTTTTCTTTCAAGGGAAATATCGTCAAGAGGTTCAATCACAAAGTTGACATGCACTCCCAGAATGCTCTGCCAGGATTGCACCGCAATTTTTACAATGTTTTCAAAACTTTCATGGCACACAATGTTCAAAGTAATGTTGTCTGTCCCTAAATTATCAAAAGCCTGTTCAAGGGATTTTACTGCATTTTTTCTGTTTACTGCATATGGAGTGGTTTTACCTGCAAGTGCACGGTAGGATGTGTTGCCAACGGTACATATTTCAGGGATAATGCCTTCCGCATATTTTTCACAATGGGCAGGAAGGGGAAGCTGTGTAACGTCAAGAGAGGCAGCAAGCGCTGAACGGATGTTGTAGTCCCCTGTAATTTCTCCTGAGCAGTTAAAGCAGAAGCCCCATGTGGAGTTTTCATAGCTGATATATGTGACATCATCGTTTTCAATCAAGTTTTTTTGTCTTACGGAAACAGGACATGCACTGTAAACTCCGTCAGAAAGCTTATCTGTTCTTGTGGAAAGGTTTTCATTGATGTAAAGATAAACGGCTCCGGGAGAAACATTACTTTCGCCTGAATATTTTTCATTTCTGAATAGAGTAAGATGAGAACCTGTGCTCCATGAATAAAGGTAGAACGGACCGTTATAAATAACTTTTTCAGGGTCAAGACCGTATCTTCCTTTGGTTGCTTCAAAAAATTCTTCTCTGCAGGGCATTGCGGCAGACTGTGTAAGGGCGCTGAGGAAATTTTCGTCAGGTTCGCTCAGTTCAATTTTAAGCGTAGTTGAGTTAATTGCAGTAACACCTAATTCGTCGGGAGTTTTCTCTCCGTCATAAACTTCACGTGAGTTTTTTATTGAGTAAAGACGTGAGTCTGCTGTTGAACCCATTTCAGGGTTGAAAGCACGTTTGAATCCGTAAACGAAATCTTCTGCAATTACTTGGTAGTTAAATTTTTCCGCACTTTCTTCATCAAGGAGTTCTTTTGCGTAGTCACTCATGTACCATTCTGAATTTTCCCTGAGATAAAAAGTGTAAGTCAGTCCATCGGGACTTACTTGCCAGCTTTTGGCAACACCGGGAACAATTCTGCCGTCTTTATCAGTTCTGACAAGACCTTCAAAACAGTTAAAAACAACGATTTTTGATGCGTTATCTGCGGCAATCTGAGGGTCAAAACTTACAGGGTCAGCGTAAATAGGATAGTATAGGTCTTCATCCGCTCCGTCAGAGCAGGATGCGAAGAGACATGTAAAAATTGCGAAAACTATAAGTAATGCAAGAAGTTTTTTTGTCATTTCTGTTTTCTCCCTGAAAAAATAATCGAAAATATTATACCAAATATTTTCCTCACTTTCCACAGTTTTGTAAAAACTTTTTTATTTTTTAAAAATGTATATACATTTTTGGAAATTTGTGATATATTATAATGTATTTATCAAATATAATGGATGAAATATTGCCATTTTCATACGGAGGTAAAAATGCAGGAATATCTGATTTTAATAATTCTTGCGGTGAATGTTGTAATTTCCCTTGTTCTGCTTGCGTCAGTTCTGTCGGGTAAAAAGAAAGCAAAAGAAGATGAGGTTCAGATTAAAGAACTTAAAGAAAAAATGTCTTCACTTTCCTTTGACAGCAGAAATGTTGCAGAAGAATTGCACAGAAACCGTCAGGATATGGTAACTTCGCAGAAGTTTATGCGTGAAGAAATGGCTTCTTCCATGCAGAAAATGTCAGATGAACTTCTGAAAATGAGAAAAGACACTTATGACTATAATCTGAAAATGAACGAGATGATTTCTCAGTCTCTTGGCCTTATGAGAAAAGAAAATTCTGAGCAGACTTCAAAGCAAAATGAGGTTATCAGAAAATCAATTGAAGACATGCAGAAGTCAAATGAACAGAAACTTGAAAAGATGCGTGAAACAGTTGACGAAAAACTGACACGCACTCTGGCAACAAGACTTGACAGTTCATTCAAGACGGTTTCGGAACAACTTGAAAATGTTTACAAGTCTCTTGGTGAGATGAAAAATCTTTCAGCAGGTGTTACAGACCTTAACCGTGTTCTTACAAACGTCAAGGCAAGAGGTACATGGGCAGAGGTTCAGCTTGAAAGGATACTTGAAGAGACAATTCCCGGAATGTATGACAGGAACGTTTCTACAAAGGCAAATTCCGAGAAAGTTGAATTTGCGGTGAGAATTCCTTCAAGTGACTCAAAGGATGAGCCAATATGGCTTCCAATAGACTCAAAATTCCCTGTTGAGAGTTATATACGACTTACATCTGCTGCAGACAGCGGAGACGCAGTTTTAGTCGCTCAGGCAAGAAAAGCCTTTGAAGTGAGTGTAACTCTCAAAGCAAAGGAAATCACAAAATACATAAATGTGCCGAACACCACACCTTTTGCAATTATGTACCTTGCAACAGAGGGACTTTATGCAGAGGTTGCCTCATCAAAAACCGGACTTATTGAAAAACTCCACAACGATTTCAACATCATGGTGGCAGGACCTTCAACCGTTACGGCACTCCTTAACTCCTTGTCAGTCGGCTTCAGAGCCGTGGCAATAAATGAAAAAGCAGCGGAAGTAAGAAAACTTCTTGCTGCGGCAAGAACTCAGTATGACAAGTTTGGTCTTCTCCTTGAAAAAGCAAGGAAAAAGGTTGACGAAGCGGGTAAAGTTCTGGGAGATGCTCAAAGCAGAAACGACATCATCTCAAAGAAACTGAAAAACGTTGAAATGCTGGACTTTGGCAGTTCCGAGCAAATCCTCGGTATTGAAGCTTCTTCGGAAGATGATGAAAATTAAAAAAAGGTGGTACGAAAAAATGAAAAAAGCCAGAATCAAAATCATTTCATTAATTATGGCAGCAGTAATGATTATGACTGTAGTTCCTTTCTCAGTTTTTGCGTCAGACAGCGACATTCAGGTTGCAACACTTTCTGACATCCATTACTATGCAGATGCTCTCAAGGGCAACAGAACAGAAGACTATCAGGCAACAGTTTCAGGCTCAACAACTACATTTGACCTGACATCAGCTTGTCTTGACACAGCCCTTATTACAATGGCAAAGAAACTCAAGAAAGCAAGTAACCCCATTCTTGTTATCCCCGGTGACCTTACATATCAGGGTGAATATCAGTCAAACGTAGAGGTTGCTGCAAAGCTTGAAAAGTGGGAAAAAGAAACAGGTATCAATGTTATTGTTATCAACGGTAACCATGATATCAACAACGCAAAATCTTATACATATGAAAATGATGTGAAAGAAAAACACCCCACAACAACTCCCGAGCAGTTCCGTGAAATCTACAAGAATCTCGGTTATGACCTTGCTTACCATACATATACACCTCCAAAAGGCGTAAAACAGGGTGGTCTTTCTTATTCAGTAAGATTCGGCGGATACAGATTTATCCTTCTCGATACAAACAAGTATACTGCTGACTGCACAAAGACAGGCACAGACGAACACGATACAGCACAGGCTATCAGCGATGACCTTCTTGAGTGGGCACTTAAAGAATGTGCAGACGCTAAAAAATGCGGTGACGAAATCATCGGTGTATCACATGCAAGTCTTATTGACCACATCGGTTCATATCAGGAAAAAATCCTTAAGGCTTTCATCGTAGAAGGCTGGGAAGACAGAGCAACAAAGTTTGCTGAAGCAGGCATGCACTTCAATTTCTGCGGACATCAGCACCTTAACGATATTTCAAGCTATGTAACAGACAGCGGTGAAACAATTTACGAATGTGAAACACCTCCCGTAGGTACATTCCCCTGCGGTATGTATGTTACAGATTTTGAAGCAGACGGTAAAGGTAAAGTTTCTGCTACATACAATTATTATGATATTGATGATGAAACTCCCGTTGTTCTCTACGGTGTAGAACAGCCCAAACCCTTCAAAAACATTGCATTCGGTAAAGCTTACGGTAACGGTGACGTTACAACTCTTGCAATGAACATCATCAAATATAACCTAGGTTCAATTTTCACAGGTATCGGCGAAGCAGGTGGTATCCTTGAATACCTTGCTCTTGAAGGTATTGACCTTGAAGCAATCCTTACAGATGCTTTTGCAGGTCTTTCAGTTGGTCCTGTTGAAATTTTCACAGCAAAAAATATTATGTTCCTTGCAGATGACCTCTGTGACCAGCTTTATGATACATATCTTACAGACGTTGATGTTCTTTACGATTTAATGGAAAGAGTTATTAACAAAGTAAGAGATATCCAGATTTCAGAAGTTCCCTGTACAAAGTTTATCGACACTCTCGGCTTTGGTGATGCGTCAAGACCCGGTAATTTTGGTGACCTTGTTCTTTCTTTCCTTGCTTACATGTACGGTGGTAACGAAGACTTCTCAGATGATGCATTCATGAAGGATTGCTTCTATCAGATGTCAGAAGACACAGTATTTGCAGAAACTCTCTTCAACGAGCTTCTCGATATTATTCTCTATGACCTTCTCCTTGATGAACTTCTCGCTAATATGGAACTGAATGTTGACTCAGCTTTCCCAATCGGCAGAGTAGGTTTCCTTCTCGGTAAAATTGTTGATGCACTTCTTACAGTTATCCTCGGTGGTGACAAGTCACTTACAAACATCGTTTCATTCGTATTTGACCTTGGTGTTCTTCCCTGGGATTCACTTGAAGCAACAAAAGAAGAGCTTCTCGGTGAATATTTTACAGAAAGCCAGTATCAGGCAATCGGTATTGAATTCGCAACAGTTATCGGTGCTTTCATTGATGACAAAAATCCCAAGCCTCAGGGAGACAGAAACGTAACTTACTCATACAACGGTAAAGTTGAACCTGAAGTTACGGCAAATAACTACAGAGCACCCTCTGTTATTACAGTAACTTACGGTGAAGATTCATCTTCATCTTTCAACATCAGTTGGTATACAAAGGATTCAGTAAAGGGTACAGATATTGAACTTCTTCCCTACAGCAAAAATCCTGAATTTACAGGCAAACCCACAGTTTCAGCAGATATTGAATGTATCACAGAAGAAGGAGTTATCAGAGAAACTCCTGCAATTGACTTCGGTATTATCGGTATCATGCCTTACGAACAGGTTATGACAAGACATATTGTTAAACTTACAAACCTTGAACCCGGCACAAGATACTGCTACCGTATAGGTGATGCTGAAAGAGGCTGGTGGAGTGAAGCAGGTGTTCTTGAAACTGCAGATAATTCAAGAGAAGTTGAATTCCTTCATGTAACAGATACTCAGGCTCAGAATGAACGTCAGTTCAACGTATGGGCAGATCTTCTCAGAGTTGCAAGAAAGACAACAGATTTCGACTTCCTCCTTTCAACAGGTGACCAGGTTGATATGGGTTCAAACTTCAAGCTCTGGACATACTTTGCAAATACTGCATCAGATACTCTTATGAGTACACCTTTCATGCCTACAGCAGGTAACCATGAAGCAATGTCAGGCAGCGAATTCGCACTTGACAACAACTTTGTTCTTTCAAATGTTCCCGAACAGGATACAACAGAAGGCGTTTATTATTCATTTGATTACAATAACGCACACTTTGCAATTTTAAATTCAAATGCCCTTAACGAAGACGAAGGTCTCAGCGATGAGCAGATTGAATGGCTCAAGGCTGATATGAACGGAAGTAGTGCTGAATGGAAGTTTGTTGCAGTTCACAAAGCACCCTATTCAAACGGCTCACACTATGACGATGATGATGTTGTTGCAATCCGTGCACAGCTTTCAAAACTCATGCCCGAGCTTGATATCGACATAGTATTCCAGGGTCATGACCATGTTTACCTCAGAACAGATGCAATGGTAAACAACAAGGTTGTTGAACCTGAAGAAACAGAAATCACATTTGACGGCAAAACTTACACAGCAAAACTTGACCCTGCAGGTCCTATTTACACAATCACAGGTTGTGCAGGTGTAAAATACTACCTTTCTAAGGACAACGCTCTTACAGATGAACTCTTCCCAAGAGCAGAAGCAATTGTAGACAGCGTACTTCCTGCATTTGCATCAATTAAAATTCAGGGTGACACACTCTACTTCGATGCATACAATGTAGACGGTGACAAAGCTGTGAGAATAGATAACTTTGCAATTGTCAAAACTGACCTTGAAGAGTTTGTTCCTGCAGAGAGCAAATACGATGACAACCGTTTCCTCCCCGAAGGTTTCAAAGTAAAGGTTGACACTGTCGTTTCAGAAATGGTTGAAACGGGAGATGCAGTTCCCTACATTGCATTTATCATTCTTCCCGTTGCAGGACTTGTTGCTTTCGCAGCATGCAAAGGTAAGAAAAAAAGAGAGCAAGACTAATTTATTGGAGTAATATATTTTATGATTCAGTTTGAACAGTTAAGATTAGAACTTTTAGAACATCAGGACGAACTCGATAGCCTTTATGAGGCTATCGGGGTCGAAAAGATAAACGAAGAAATTGAAAAACTGGAACTTCAGCAGACTCAGGACGGTTTCTGGGATGATATTGAAAATTCACAGAAAGTTCTTCAGAGAACAAGCAGTCTCAAGAATAAAGTGAACGCTTATTCAAAACTTAAAGGCGACTTTGATGATGCACTTGTTATGATTGAACTTGCAGATGAAGCAGAAGACCTCGAACTTCTTGAGGAATGTACAGAAAGTGTAAAAGCAGTAGAAAAAGAACTTGAAAAACAGACTCTCGGTACACTTCTTACAGGTGAATATGACGGAAAGAATGCACTTCTTACTTTCCATGCAGGTGCAGGCGGCACAGAGGCTCAGGACTGGGCACAGATGCTGGTGAGAATGTATCAGCACTGGGGTGAAGCACACGGCTACAAAGTAAGTATGCTTGATTTCCTTGACGGTGACGAAGCGGGTCTCAAAAGTGCTACACTTCTCATTGAAGGCGAAAATGCTTACGGTTTTATGAAGAGTGAGTCAGGCGTTCACAGACTTGTACGAGTTTCTCCCTTTGATGCATCGGGCAGAAGACACACATCTTTTGCATCTCTTGAAGTTATGCCTGAAATTGACGATACAATTCAGGTTGAAATCAGCCCTGAAGATATTAAGATGGACGTTTATCGTGCATCAGGTGCAGGCGGTCAGAAAGTTAATAAAACTTCATCTGCTGTGCGTCTTACTCATATTCCAACCGGAATTATTGTTTCATGTCAGGTTGAAAGAAGTCAGCATCAGAACAGAGAAGTTGCAATGAGAATGCTCAAATCAAAGCTTATCGAGATTAAGGAAAGAGAACATCTTGACAAAATCGAGGATATTAAAGGCGACCAGAAAGAAATCGGCTGGGGAAGCCAGATCCGTTCATATGTTTTCATGCCCTATACACTTGTAAAAGACCACCGTACAGGTTACGAAATGGGTAACATCAATGCTGTTATGGACGGAGACATTGACGGTTTCATCAACGCATTCCTCAAAGCACAGTCACTTGAAAACATTTAATTTTCAATGAAAAATCCCCTCTGTCAAAAACGTTGTTTTTGACACCTCCCCTTGCATTTTCAAGGGGAGAATGAAACCAAAGCTCAGCGATAAATTAATAATTTATCTGTGTGTTCATTTTAACTTTTGTAGGGAACGGCAGTTTCTGACGTTCCGTGGTTTTTATGTAATTTCACAGAATGTCGCAAGCACCATTCCCTACAATAACCAATTAATATCATTATAAATTTGTGTCGCAGACCCGAACTTCTTCACTATTACTTTTTACTTCAATTTACCGAGGTGTAAAAATGGAAATTATTGATATCACAAAAGGTATTTTTGACTCCGAGGTTTATCCCGGTGACCCTGAACCTGAAAAACAGAATTTCCAGAGCATTGAAAACGGCGACGGATGTAATCTTAGTGGTTATTTTGCCTGTTGCCATGCAGGAACACATGCAGATGCACCACTTCATTTTGTTCAGGACGGAAAGTCAATTGACAAAATGAGTATGGTGCCATTTATCGGACCCTGTAAAGTTCTTGATGTTCCTCCCGGACCGATAACAGGGGAGTATGTAGAAAATTCTTTCCCGAGAGGTTGCAGAAGACTTCTTCTGAAGTCTCAGGGCGAAGCGTATTTCCTTGACCATGGTGCACAGGCAGCAGCAAATCTTGGGTTACTTCTTATCGGTACAGATGCTCTTTCTGTCGGAACAAGCGGCAACCAGATTGCACCTCACAAGGCATTTTTAAACAAAGAAATTGCAGTTCTTGAAGGTCTTGACCTTACAGGTGTTGACACAGGAAATTATTTTCTCCTTGCACAGCCTGTAAAACTTGAAGGCATGGAAGCTGCTCCCGTGAGAGCACTTCTCATAAAAGGCGATTTCCATTGGAATTCTTAAAGGAGGGTAAAATGAAAAGATTTTTTGATTTTCTGTTCAGCCTCCTTGCACTTATAATACTGTCTCCCGTAATACTTGTACTTTACCTGCTTGTTCTTATTTCAAGCGGACGTCCTGTAATATTTAAACAGGAGAGAGTGGGTTACAAAAACCAACTTTTCACAATTTACAAATTCCGTACGATGAAAAACGGAATGAGGCAGACAAAAACAGAAGACCTTACCGATGAAGAAGTGGAAAAAGATATCACTCTTATCGGCAGAATTCTCAGAAAACTGAGTCTTGACGAGCTACCTCAGTTACTCAATATTTTAAAAGGGGATATGAGTTTTGTTGGTCCCCGACCTCTTATTCCTCAGGAAGAAGAGATAAGAAATTTAAGAGAAAAATACAATGTTTATTCAGTACGCCCCGGTATTACAGGTTGGGCTCAGGTCAACGGCAGAGATTTTATTTCTGATGAACAAAAAGCTCTCCTTGACAAAGAATATGTTGAAAATCATTCAATTTTAATGGATATTAAAATTATGTTAAAAACTGTCTGGGTTGTCCTTGCAAGCAAGGATGTCGCAGATGGAAAAACTACAAAGGACGGCGATAAAGAATGAGTTTTTTAGATACAATTAAGTCAGCAATTGCAGCATTTATTGCAGCGGTAATTGCTTTCTTCGGATTTGGTGCTGTTCCCGAAAAAAATTCAATGGCACCCTCAGCGGATGTAACAAGAATTATGTCTTTCAATATAAGATGTAATGAATATGAAGCAAGAAAAAATGTTGTTCCGGCACTTATTGAGGCTTATGCTCCTGATTCAGCAGGTCTGCAGGAATGCACTTATCAGTGGTATGTCCGTCTTACAGAAGAACTTGAAGATTACGCTTTTGTAGGCGTTGGAAGAGATACAGGCACTCTGGATAAAGACTGCGGTGAAATTTCAGCAGTTATTTACAGAAAAGATAAATTCAATCTTATTGACAGCGGAACATTCTGGCTTTCAGAAACTCCCGATGAAGTATCCCGCGGTTGGGATGGCGCATGTAACAGAATCTGCACATGGGTAGTTCTTGAAGAAAAGCAAACAGGAGTGAGATATGCTCACGTTAACACTCACCTTGATCACATGGGCAAAAATGCACGTACAAATGGTGTAGAACTCGTCAAAGAAAAAGCACTTTCATACGATATTCCCACAGTTGTAACAGGCGACTTCAACTTTGATAAAGGAACAGACCTTTATAATCAGCTTGTAACAGGTGGACTTCGCGATACTCAGGATATAGCTCCCGATACAATGACAGGTAAAACTTATCACGGTTATTCGGGCGGTAAAGCAGGTAAACCTATTGATTTTATCTGTGTTAATGAAAAAATTACTGATGTGAGAGTTTATAAAATTCTCAGAGAAAAATATGAAGGTACATTCACATCAGACCACTATCCCATTTATTCAGACATGGTGATAAAATAAAGGAGTGTAAGGCATGAACGAAGCATTGACTGTCGTAAGAAATTACATTGCATTGATTGTTTCTGCAATTGTGGCGCTGTTTGGTTGTGCAAACCTTAATATGGGTGCAGTTTCAGAAGCAGAACCCGGTACGGTGAGAGTGATGTCCTTTAACATCCGTTGCGGAGAGTTTCCCGACAGAGGGGAAATTGTTCCCCGTCTTATTGCTGATTATCATCCCGATTCTCTGGGACTTCAGGAATGTACTTACGACTGGTTTAATTATCTTCGTCTTTTTCTTCACAAAGATTATGACTTTGTAGGTGTAGGCAGAGATACAGGTGACAGAAGCATAAAATGTGGTGAAATGTCTCTTGTTCTTTACAGAAAAGATAAATATAACCTTGTTGACAGCGGAACGTTCTGGCTTTCGGAAACTCCTGATGAAGTATCTTTCGGTTGGGATGCTGCTTGCAGAAGAGTCTGCACATGGGTTCTGCTTGAAAATAAAGAAACAGGTGAAAAATACGCTCATGTAAACACTCACCTTGACCATGAAGGACCTCTTGCACGTATGAACGGCGTCGAACTTGTCAAAGAAAAGGCACTCAGTTTTGATGTTCCCACAGTTGTAACAGGTGACTTTAATTTTGCAAAGGGATGCGAGCTTTATAACTCACTTGTAACAGGCGGTCTGACAGACACTCAGGATATGGCAGAATACACAATGACAGGTAAAACTTATCACGGCTACAAAGGCGGTAGCGAGGGTGATCCCATTGATTTTATATGTGTTAACAGTCAGATTACTGACGTTAAAACTTATAAAATCATAAGAGATATGTACGACGGTAAATATACTTCTGACCATTATCCTGTTTATTCAGATATGAATTTCTGAGGAGTTGAAAAATATGAAAACCATGAGTTACAATATTCTCTGTTGGGGCAAGGAAGGTCACGAGAGAGAGAAAAGAGAACCTCTTGTTCTTGAAATAATCAATAAAAACAACCCTGATACATTAGGCGTTCAGGAGGCAACTCCGGAATGGATGTCTTTCCTCAAAAAAAGTCTTACAGATTACGATTATGTAGGTGTGGGCAGAGATGACGGAAATAACAAAGGAGAATATTCTGCAGTTTTCTATAAAAAAGATAAATACAAAACTTTAGACAAAGGTAACTTCTGGTTGTCTGAAACTCCGGAAAAACCCGGCCTTGGTTGGGATGCAAAGTGCGTGAGAATCTGTTCATGGGTACTTCTTGAAGATAAGGAAACAGGCAAAAGATTTATTCATTTAAACACTCACCTTGACCACATAGGAGTTGAGGCTAGAAAAGAGGGGATGAAACTTATCTTTGATAAAGCGGAAAGTTTCTCCGTTCCCACAATTGTTACAGGAGACTTTAACTTTGACCAGGGTTCAGACTTTTACGAAGGTCTTGTTTCAGGCAAACTCCGTGACTCAAAGTTTGCGGCAGAAGTTTCTGATGATGGTGTTACATACAATGCTTTCGGTGAATATGAAGGTGCGATTATTGACTTCATTATGGTTTCTCCTGAAATCAGCGTGAAGAAATATACTGTTGTAAATGAATTACTCGGTGGCGAATACCCCTCTGACCATTTTCCTGTTACGGCAGAAATTGAATTTTAAGGAGAAAGCTTATGAGTTACGCAGATAAAGTTTTTGTTGAAAACATAAAAGATATTCTTGAAAACGGTTATTCAGACGAAGAACTGAATGTCCGTCCCAAATGGGAAGACGGCACACCTGCGCATACAGTTAAAAAATTCTGTATGGTGAACAGATACGATTTAAGTAAAGAATTCCCCATTATTACGGTAAGAAAAACCTTTTTCAAAAGCTGTATTAAAGAACTGCTCTGGATATGGCAGAAAAAATCAAATAAAATTTCAGAACTTGACTCTCACATATGGGATTCATGGGCTGATGAAAACGGTACAATCGGTAAGGCTTACGGTTATCAGTTAGGCGTAAAACACAAATATCCCGAGGGTGAATTTGACCAGGTTGACAGAGTTCTTTTTGACCTTAAAAACAACCCTGCAAGCAGAAGAATTATGACGAACCTTTATAATCACCATGACCTTAATGAAATGGGACTTGCACCCTGTGCTTACGGTCTTACACTGAATGTCACAGGCAATAAACTCAATGCAATTCTCAATCAGCGTTCACAGGACATGCTTACCGCAAATAACTGGAACGTTTGCCAGTATGCAGTCCTCGTTCATATGTTTGCTCAGGTAAGCGGACTTGAGGTTGGTGAATTTGTTCACGTGGTAGCAGATGCTCACATCTATGACAGACATATTCCCCTTGTAAAGAAACTTATTGAAAATCCGCAGTTTGATGCTCCTGTTTTCAAAATTGATAAAAGTATCAAGAATTTTTACGATTTTACAGTAGACAGTTTCAGCCTCGAAGGTTATCAGGCAAACGATTTCAATGAAAAGATTGAGGTGGCAATCTGATGTTTCAGGTAGTAGCAGTTGATAAAAATTGGGGTATAGGAAATGACGGCAATCTTCTTTTTCATATTTCCGAAGACCTGAAAAATTTCCGCAGACTTACTGAGGGTAAAACAGTAATTCTGGGAAGAAAAACTCTGCAGACTTTCCCGAAAGCAGCACCTCTTAAAAACAGAAGAAACATAATTCTTTCAAGAGATAAAAGTTACTCGGTGGAAGGTGCAGAGGTGGCCGGAAGCATTGAAGAAGTGACAGAACTTCTTAAAAATGAAAATACCGATAACGTGGTTGTTATCGGCGGTGAGTCAATTTACAGACAGATGCTTCATCTTTGTGATACTGCTGTCGTTACAAAAATTGATGCAGAAGCAACTGTAAGTGACAAATTCTTCCCGAACCTTGATAAGGATGAAAACTGGTACCTTGCAGAAGAAAGCGAAGTCAAAGAAGAAAACGGAATAAAATTCAAATTCTGTACTTACAAGAGAAAATAACTCAAAAGGCGTTGTATCTTTGCGGATACAACGCCTTTTTATCATTGTAAATTCTGAAAATCAAAAGATTTTTTCTCTTGTATAATTGTTTTCTTTTGAAAGCTTGAAAATGCCTCTTTCGGGGACGCCGAGAACACCGCTTAATTTCCCGTCATTCACTACAAGTGCTGCATCGTTATCAACAGCAATTCCGTCAAGGTCCTGGGAAGCTACAACGTTGTCAAAACTTTGCCAGTATTCGCTGTTGTAGTGAGGACAGTTACAACCGGGGATAAGTCCGAGACAGTCAATGAACATGAACTCAGCATTTTCTCCGCAGTCGTCGTAACCACGTTCAAACCAACACATTCCTCCTGAAGATGAGCCTGAAAGAACGATACCTTTTTCATAAGCCTTTTTAAAAAGTTCAGTTGCACCCGTTCTGTTCCATACATCCATAAGAAATTTAAGGTTACCACCGCCTACAAAGATAATATCTGATGAAAAGATTTTGTTCTGGATTTCTTCATATGTAAGTGACTCGTCTGTAAGAATAAGCACGTCATATTCTTTACAGCCGAGGTCTGAAAACTGTTTTTTCAGCTCATCAAAATCGTCGTAATTATCATGTCCTGCAGTAGGAACATAAAGAACTTTCGGTTCTTTTGCAGAACAGAGTTCCACAATTTTCTCAAAAACTTTAAGTCCTTCTTCGTCATTGAAACTGATACCGCCTGATGCTACTATTTTACCCATTTTTATCATTCTCCGATCTTTTCAAAATCCGATGCAGGATGTTTGCACAGAGGACAGATAAAGTCATCGGGCAGTTCTCCCTCGTGTATATATCCGCATATTTTACATCTGTAAGCAACTTTGCCCTCAGCCTTTTTCTCAGGTTTGGGTTTGATATTTTTGTGGTAATAATCGTAAGTTACAGACTCTTTGTTGTTGAGAATTTCGGCATCTGTTATGTCTGCAATAAACATTGTATGTGTTCCAAGGTCAACTGAATGGAACACAGAACCTGAAATATATGCATTTGCATATTCCTGCGCAATAAGAAGTCCGTTTTCAGTTCTTCTGTATTTGTGGGTTTCTGCAAATTTATTTACATCCTTACCGCTTTGAAAACCGAAATGTTTGAATTCTTCAAAGGGTACGTCCGTTGAAAGTACGGAAATATTGAACTTTGCTGTTGCCATAATCATATCGTGAGTTTTATTCTGCTTGTTTACAACGATTGCAATTCTGTTTGGTGAATTTGTAACCTGAGTTACTGTGTTGATAATACAACCGTTGTCAAAGCCATCTTCATTTGCTGAAAGGACATAAAGTCCGTAGCCTATTTTAAAAAGTGCCTCAATATTCATGTGTGAACCTCCTTATCTTTTCTATTATGAAGTTTATCACAATAAAAATACTATGTCAAATCAAAATTTTTGTGAAAAACAGTATATTTTTTTGGTGATTTATGATATGATTAAATAAATTATTATTACGGAGATACCTTAGATGAAAATAGGCAATATTGAAATAAATAAAAAAGCATCTCTTGCACCTATGGCAGGTGCTGCTGACAGGGCTTTCCGTGAACTCTGTACCTCTTACGGTGCAGCATTTGTTGTGGGTGAACTTACCTCTTCAAAAGGTGTCAGTATGGGTGACAGAAAATCAGGTCAGCTGCTTTCTGTTTCCGAAGAAGAAAGACCCGCTGCGTCACAGCTTTTCGGTGATAATCCTCTTGTTATGGCAAAAGCGGCAGAAGAAGCACTTACATATAAACCTGATTTTATTGATATCAACATGGGTTGTCCTGCACCGAAAGTTTCTTCAAACGGATGCGGGAGTGCATTGATGAAAAATCCATGTCTTGCAGGTAAAATTGTCAAGGCAGTAGTTGAAGCATCAACAGTTCCGGTAACAGTCAAAATGAGAACGGGATGGGATGAAACTTGCCTTAATGCTCCTGAACTTGCGAAAATATGTGAAGAAAACGGCGCTTCAATGATTACTGTTCACGGCAGAACTAAGGTACAGATGTATTCACCGGGAATTAATTACGATATTATAAAACAGGTCAAAGACGCGGTAAAAATCCCTGTTATCGGTAACGGAGATGTGACAGATGCCGTTACCGCAAAAGAAATGATTGAAAAAACAGGCTGTGACGGAGTTATGGTGGGCAGAGGTGCTCTTGGAAAACCATGGGTTTTCAGGGAAATCAATCACTATTTTAAAACGGGAGAAATTCTTCCGCAACCATCTATTGATGAGAGAATGGATGTGCTGAAAAAACATATTTCAAAACTTATAGAATACAAAGGCGAATTTATCGCAATGCGTGAAGCACGCAAACACGCTGCATGGTACGTAAAAGGAATAAGAGGTGCGGCAAAATACAGGGCGGAAATCGGAAAAATCAATACTTTTTCCGATTTAGAAGAACTCATTGACAAAATCACGGAAAGTTGTTTCGGCTTTGGTGACACAGGTGAGTTTGATAAATTTTGTTTTAACAATATTAACAGATGAAGGTGATAAAAATGGAATTTAAAAGTTATCACAAGGACCATGATTTTCTGCATGTAGGCTGTGAAGAGCCGAGAGCATATTTTATTCCTTATGAAACAAAAGAAAAAGCACTTGCAGGTGAAAGAGATGAGTCAAAATATCTTTTCAATCTCTGCGGTGACTGGAATTTCAGATTTTATGAAAGTTTTGAGGATTTAGAGGATGATTTCCTTTCTCTTCCTTTCAAAGAAAAAATGCTTGTCCCCTCAAACTGGCAGAATTCAACGGAAAAAGGGTACGATGCTCCTCAGTATCTTAACTCAAACTATCCTTATCCTCTTGATATGCCTCATGTTCCCGATGAAAACCCTTGCGCTCTTTATTCAAGAGACGTAATTGTTCCTGAAAACTTTGAGGGCAGAAAAGTTTACATAAATTTTGAAGGCGTTGACTCATGCTTCTACCTGTTTGTAAACGGTGAATTTGCAGCGTATAGTCAGGTAAGCCACTGCACAAGTGAAATTGACATAACAAATTATCTCAAAGCGGGCAAAAATAAATTTGACGTTCTTGTTGTCAAATGGTGTGACGGAAGTTACCTTGAAGACCAGGACTATTTCCGTCTTTCAGGTATTTTCAGAGAAGTTTATCTCCTTGCCCGTCAGGAAAATCATATCAAGGATGTATATCTCAGAAGCGATGTTTCAGAAGACCTTAAAACTGCAGAAATTAAAATTGAAACAGAAAAAACTGTTGATTTTATTCTTCTTTCACCCTGCGGTGAAGAAATTCTTTCAGGCACTTCCAATGAAACAATCACCCTTGAAAATCCTGTTCTTTGGAATGCTGAGAATCCGCAGCTTTACAAACTCCTTCTCATTGACGGAGATGAAATTATCCCCTTTGCAGTAGGCCTTAAAAGACTTGAAATCAAAGGCGCGGTAATGTACCTCAATAATGAAAAAATAAAACTTTACGGTATCAACCGTCATGATTCTCACCCCGTTCTCGGACATGCAACTCCTGTAGAACACATGAAAGAGGACCTTTACATTCTCAAACGTGCAAGCTGTAACTGTATCAGAACTTCTCACTACCCCAATGATCCCCGTTTTCTTGAATACTGCGATGAAATGGGATTTATGGTAGTTGACGAGGCTGATATTGAAACTCACGGTATGGGCTTTGAATACCGCAACGATTGGGACTGGATGAGATGGTCAATGCTTTCAACTGTTGATGAATGGGAAAAAGCGTATGTTGACCGTGCAAAACGTCTTTTTGAAAGAGACAAAAACCACGGATGTGTTGTTATGTGGTCTCTCGGTAATGAATCGGGTTGCGGTAAAAACCACAGAGCAATGAATAAGTATATTAAGTCAAGAGAACCCCGTGCAATTATCCACTACGAGAACTCACACCTTGAATTCAAGGCAGTTCCCGAGGGAGAAGATTTCAAGGATATTTCAGATGTTGAAAGCCGTATGTACGCACCTCTTAATTATACAAAGAATTACCTTGAACAGGAGAATATTCCTAAACCCTTCTATTTCTGCGAATATGTTTGTTCAATGACAACAGGAGATATTCACGCTCACGTTGACCTTATGGAAAAATATGATGAACTGTGTGGCATGTGTATCTGGGAAATGACAGACCATACTGTTGCAGTAAAAGGTAAAAATAAAGAAATCGGCTACCGTTACGGCAGTGACTTCGGTGATATTCCCAATGATAATATCTGCTGTATTGACGGACTTGTTTTCTCAGACAGAACTCTTCGTCCCGGTTACTTTGAAATGAAAAAAGCGTATGAACCTTTCAAGGTAACTTATGAAAACGGTAAGGTGAAAATTTTCAACAAGAGATATTTCACAACTCTTGAGGATGTTTACTTTGCATGGAACATTGAAAAAGACGGCAAAATTATTATGTCAGGAGAAATTTCTGACACAGATATTTCTCCCAGAAGTGAAAAAGAATTTAATCTCTTTGAAGAAAAAGATTTTGAGGGAATTTCAATGCTCAATATTTTCTGCAAGGAGAAAAACAAAACTTATTGGTGTGAAAAAGATTATGAAATCGGTTTCAGCCAGTTTGAACTTTCTTTTGAAAGAAAAATGAAAGAAAACACAAGTTCGGCTCCTGATTACGAAGAGGGCAGACGTTTTGTTAAGATTTCAACAGAAAAAGCAGTATATACATTCGATAAGTCTTACGGCAGACTTTCATCAATTATTGCAAACGGAAAGGAATTACTGGCTCTTCCTGAAAAAATTCAGATCTGGAAAGCTCATGGTTACAATCAGGGCGGTCTCGCTGATGAAAGAAAATCGGCATCAATGGAAATGGCAAGACAGAAGACTTATTCGTCAGTTGTAAGTTCAACAGACAACAGTGTTGTAATAGATGTAAGCTTCTCACTTGGCGGTGCAAGCGTTGTTCCTGTAATCAGAGGTGACCTGAAGTTTGTTTTTACAGGTGATGGTGCAGTTACAATTTCAGTTGATGCAAAGAAACGCGAGAGTGCACCTCAGCTTGCACGTTTCGGTCTTGAATTTATGCTCACAGACGGACTTGAAAACATGGAATACTTCGGCTTTGGTCCGACAGAATCATATCCTGACAGACACAAAGCGTGTTACAAAGCTCATTTCAAGTCAACAGTTACAGACAACTTTGTGCCTTATGTTAAACCTATTGAAAATTCTGCTCATTACGAAGCAATCTTCGGTGCGGTAACAGATACAGACGGAAAGGGACTTGTTTTCACAACAGAAGACAGTTTCTCTTTCAATGCAATGCACTTTACAAGTGAAATGCTTGAAAAAACTCTCCATGATGATGAGCTCGAACCTCTTTCACAGACGGTTGTCAACATCGACCTGAAACACGATGTTCTTGGCAGTAAAGATGATTATTATAAAGATTACGAGCCTGAACGTTTCTGGGACGACAATGAGCTTAAACTTACTTTCAAAGTTGTGCCCTTTGACAAAGCACAGGATAATCCCTTTGAGATGTAATATACAATCAGATGACAGTTCCTATTACAAGCATCTCTTCAATTTTTTTATAAATTTCATCAAGTTGTGTGACAGGCAGAGGATTTTTTCCTTTGCCTGTTTCTATTGTGAAAGCACTTTTTCTGAAGTATTCAATAAACCAGTCCTTGAAACCGCCGTGACTTGCAAGACCATCATTTTCCACAAGGCGGTAACCGCTGCAAACGCTGAAAATATTAGCCATTGTGTAACTGTTTTCAGGAGTATCCGTACCGTAGGACCAGTAAATTTCTTCTCCCTGAGAATGGATTGCAAAAGCATGGCTGATGTTGTTTCTTTCACAGAATTTTACAAGAGACCGGGTTTCAGGCTCACTGTGAGGAGCATGACCGCCGTATCTTCTGGGTGATGGTCCCGTAATTCCCTGTTCTGTTTCCATTTCTCTTAAAATTTCCCATCCTGCATCAAAATTATGGTTGATGTCAACGCCTCTTGCGTTTGCATTCCATGAGGACAAATCTCCTTTTGAAATTTCTTTTACAAGGTTGCTGTATTCTCCTGCAGTCTCGGGACCATTAAGGACAATTTCAACTCCGTCGGGATTTATACATGGGATGATTGTAATTCCTTTCGACATGAGAGCGGAAGAAATATCAACTCCTGACAGCTTTTTTCTTAAACCTACACACTCTGATACTCTTTCAAGAAACCTCAGAAGAACAAGACTTGTCAGCCATTCCTGTGCGTGAAATCCACCTGCAAAAAGAACTATGTTTTTATAATTTCCAAGGCTGTATGCTGTGATATCTCTGCCGCAGACGCTTTTTCCTATTGAGTGAACTGTGAGAAAAGGGTATCTGGTTTTTAATTCTTTTTTTATTCTTTCTGAACATCCGTAATCGTAATTCTCAGGCAAAATAATTCTGTTCATGAAAAAACCTCCGTAAAATTTTATAATTTTTAATAATTATGGTTTATTTTTTTTTGATAATATGCTACAATGTAATGAATAGTTGTTTCAGCAAATATTTCATTGTAAAATGCAACTCATTTTACACAACAGGGGTGACATTAATGGAACTTGAAGAAAAGCGTATAAGCGGTGAAATCCTTTATGAAGGGAAAATCATTGATCTTGTGAAGGATAATGTTCGTCTTCCCAACGGAGGGGAGTCCATACGTGAAGTTATAATTCATCATGGCGGAGTGTGTGTTGCTGCATTGACAGACGAGAACGAAGTTTTTCTTGTCAGTCAGTTCAGATATCCGAACCGCGGTATTCTTCTTGAAGTACCTGCAGGTAAACTTGAAAAAGGTGAAAAACCCTTTGAAGCAATAAAGAGAGAACTTAAAGAAGAAGTTGGTGCAGAGGCTGAAAATTTCTACTTCCTCGGCACATTCAATCCTACTCCTGCTTATTGTAGCGAAATAATTTATCTTTATGCTGCAACAGGTCTTACTTTCTCAGGTCAGAAACTTGACGAAGACGAGTTCCTCAACGTGGAAAAGATGCCCCTTGATGATGCAGTCGAAAAAATTCTCAATAATGAAATCACAGACGGCAAAACTCAGGCACTTCTCCTTAAAACATTTATGCATCTTAAAGATGGAAGTATTCATCAATTTAAAATAAAGTAATTTTAAACGGAGGTTTTTAAATTATGGAAAAGAAACAATGGTACAAAGACGCGGTAGTTTATCAGATCTGGCCAAGAAGCTTCTGCGACGGTAACGGTGACGGAATCGGTGATCTCTGGGGTGTTCTCAGCAAACTTGATTACATCAAATCTCTCGGTGTTGACGTAATATGGTTTTCACCTCTCTATCCCTCTCCCAACGAGGACTACGGCTATGACATTGCTGACTACAGAAACATTTCTCCCGATTACGGTGATCTTGACCTTTTCAAGAAAGTTCTTGATGAATGTCATAAGCGTGGTATGAAGGTTATTATGGACCTTGTTGTAAACCATACTTCACGTCAGCATCAGTGGTTCCTTGAAAGTCAGAAGGGACATGACAACCCTTATCATGATTATTATTTCTGGAGAAAGGGTAAGTCTGACAAGAAACCTCCCAACAACTGGCTTTCAACTTTTGACGGTGATGCATGGGAATACAATGAAAATCTTGACGAATATTATCTTCACATTTTTGCAAAAGGTCAGCCCGACCTTAACCATGACAACCCCAAGGTAAGAGAAGAAGTCAAGGATATCATGAGATTCTGGCTTGATATGGGTGTTGACGGTTTCCGTGAAGACGTTATCACATGGATTTCAAAGGCGGAGGGACTTCCCAACGGCTTCCCCATTCCTGTAGCATGCGGACTTGAACATTATACACATGGTCCTCATATTCATGAATATCTCCTGGAGTTCAGACGTGACGTTCTTGACAATTACGATTGTTTCGTAGTTGGTGAAGCACCTATGATGACTCCTAAGGCTGCTCTTCCTTTTATTGAAGAAGGAGAAAACCAGGAACTTGACATGATGTTCCACTTCCAGCACATGGAAGCAGACTGTTTCATGACAGACCCCATTCCCACTCCCTTCAGTCTTAAGAGAATGAAAAAGGCTTTCTCAAGATGGCAGTATGCTCTTGAAGGCAAAGGTTGGAACGCACTTTACCTTGAGAACCATGACCATCCCCGTATTATCAGCCGTTACGGCAGCGAAGCATACCGTGAAGAAAGCGGTAAGATGCTTGCAGCTATGTATATGCTCCAGAAAGGTACTCCTTTCGTTTATCAGGGACAGGAAATAGGTATGACAGATATCCGTCTTCCCAAACTTGATATGTACGAAGACGTATCTACTTATAATGCTCACAGACTTTATAAATCAGTTCTTCATTTCCCTGAAGAGAAGATTATGAACATTGTCAAAAAACGTAGCCGTGACAATGCAAGAACTCCCGTTCAGTGGTCAAATACAAAGAATGCAGGCTTCACAACTGCTGATAAGCCCTGGTTCTATATCAATGAAAACTACTGGCAGATTAACGTTGAAGATCAGGAAAAAGATGAAAACTCAATCCTTAACTTCTATCGTAAACTTATCAAGTTCAGAAAACAGTACAAAGTTGTACGTGACGGTATTTATAAAGAGTATTACGCAGAAAGCAATAAAATTTACTGTTATGAACGTGTTCTCGGTAACGAAAAACTTCTTGTCATCTGCTCATTCACAGATAAACCTGTTGAATTTACTGCTCCTCAGGGTTACAATCTTGAAGAAGGCAAACTTATGCTTGCAAACTACGATAAGAATATGAGAAAACACAACACTTTCAAAACAAGACCTTACGAAATGCGTGTTTACTATTTTGGAGATAAATAATGAAAATTGTAGCATTTCTTATGTCAATTATGACGGCAATAAGTTTTTTCTTTTCTTCTTTTCCTGCTTTGTTTCAGAAAACAAGCAGCGCAATAATTGATATTGATACATCTTCTGTTGGAGATGTTATTCCCAACGTTGTTGACAACATCAACTTATGGCACATGGGTACCACTTTTTGCAATGCAAAAAGAAATGAAGAAAACGATGTTTTTGAGTTTGTAAAATACGTTCAGCTTATGCAGTGTACAGGCGGTACTGCTGACAGGGATTTGTTTAAAGACCCCTACGACACAACTACTTTTACAGATTATAAATTTGAACCTCTCATAGAAAACTGCCGTGGTATTCTTGCTCTCGATGCGAAACCTCACCTGAAACTTGGTGGTGTGCCTCTGAAATTTACCAAGGATTTTGAAATGGGCGACTTTGACATGAACGTTTATCCGCCTGATGATTTCAATGCTTACTACACCTATATCAGAGCAATTGCTCAGGCACTGGTTGATGAATTCGGTGTTGAAGAGGTCAGAACATGGCGTTTCGGTGTTATGACAGAATATGAAAATGCTCAGTGGTTTCAGGCCAAAAGCGGACTTCCTGAAGATGCTGCTGAGGCTTACTGCAAGCTTTATGACTATACTGTTCAGGCACTTATTGATGTTATCGGTGAAGATGTTTTCGTAGGTGCTCACAGCATGACAGTAACGGAAGGCTTGTGGGATGAAGAAATTTTCATCCGTCACGTTGCAGAGGGTACAAACTACGCAAACGGTAAAAAAGGTTCGAGAATCTGTTTCCTTTCGGCATCTTTCTATGATGCATGTCCCGGTGAATTTACCTCAGGATACACTTTGCCCGAAACAATCGGTTATCTTAAAGATAAGGCTCAGAAATATGGTCTTGATAACCTGATTTTTGGCATTGACGAGGGCAGAATTCTCACAGGTACAGTCAGCGGTGCTGACGACAATCAGCTTCTCAACAGAACTGTAGGTTATACATGGCAGGCAGCTTACGATGCAAGAATTTTTGCACAGACTATACGTGCAGGAGGAGACTATTTCTCATCATGGAATTTCCTTACAAACGGAAATCTTGACGGCTACCCCATAATCAGTTACCATGTGGCGAAGAACATTGCAAGGTTTGAGGGAATGAAAATCCTTTCAGCCGACACAATGGCTGTGAAAACCTCCATTAAAACTGAAATCGGAAACCTTGTTGCAATTGACGAAGAAACAGGTAACCTCCGTGCAATGGTCTATAACTTCAAGAATGACCTTGACTACAAGGGTAAGGCTGATATTACTCTGAACATCCCTGCGGAGGACGGCAAAAAGTATAAAGTCACACAGTATCTAATAAATGATGACTGTAACTACTTTGACGAATGGCAGGAAGACAGAAAAACTTTCAATATAACAGATGACTGTTTTGCATGGTCTCCTGATGACCCCATGATTGACTCCGGAACAACTCTCAGAGACGCTGAAGCAAGAGAAATTTATTACACACAGCTTCGTGATAAATACGAAAAATGTGCAGTTCTCACTCCCACAGAATATGAAGTAACTTCATTTGAGGGTAAAATTTCTCTTGATATAATGCTTGATGCAAGTAATGTTGTATTTTTTGAAATAGAACAGATTTAAATTATTCCCTCTCAGGTTTACAGTCAGTAAAACTGAGAGGGTTTGTTAATTTGCAAATTTATTGACTTTTTAGCATTAAATGTTATAATGAAATCAACATCTGATTATTTATTATGGGAGGCTTTGTTATGGTAACTTTCTTTACGTCAATAGGGGCATTGATTGCATCTTTGTGGATGATGCTTTGGTCATTTTTGCCGATAGGTTTTATAAAAATTACGGTTGAGCCGATTGCTTTTGACTGCGGAAATGATTATTATGCAGTAGTGTGGGCAACTTCCACAAAGGGTAGCGGTTGTGTGAAATATACATATAACGGGGAAGAAAAAGTTCTTTGGGACTCTGTTGCAGGTATTGTAAGAACAGACGATACTGTTCACTCTGTTCTTGTTCCCAAAGCAGAGCTTCAGGGAAATACATATAAAGTCTGTTCGCAGTATGTTGGTTTTAAATACGGTTACAGTGCCGCTACAGGTAAAACAGTTGAAAGCAAAGAATATTCTTTCCGCGGAATTCCAAAAGATGACGGCATAAAAATCCTTGTAGCTTCGGACATTCATGAGATGGAAAGTGAAATGAAAAAATCTCTTGAATACTTCAAAAATGAAACACCTGATTTTGTTGTGATGCTTGGTGACATTACATCAACAATGGAATTGAAAACACAGTTTACAGATAATTTCCTCAAGTATGCTAATTTTCTGAGTAAGGGCGAAATTCCTGTTGTTTATGCACGCGGTAATCATGAAACACGAGGCGAGTTTTCAACTGAGATGAAAAAATATCTGCCTACTGAAACAGATGGTTATTATTACACATTTGAATTCGGTTCTCTCGGAGGAATCGTACTTGATTCAGGCGAAGATAAAGAAGATAATCACCCCGAATATTCAGGGCTTGTGAATTTTGAAGAATACAGAAATAAGCAGTATGAATGGCTTGCATCACTTGAAAAGAGTGAATTTGAGAACTGTCGTTACACAATTGCTTTTTCTCACAGTCCTGTACTGAATGAACATTTCGGAAAGGATTGGACTGCACCGCTGAAAGAATTGGAAGCAGATATTATTATGGGCGGTCATTACCACAAATCTGAATTTAAAGAAGTTGAAAACGAAATTCCCGTTTTCTTTGTAGGGGGAAAAACAGGTACGGGAATCTGGTCAGCGACAATGGTAACCCTTGAGAACGATACAATACGCATGGTTACGATTGATAATAAAGGTAACACACTTCTTGATAAAACAATAGGAGTTGCAAAATGAATTTTTTCAATAAATTATTAAGTGTTTTACTTTCTGTGGTTACATTTTTTGTGCCGTCACTCGGTGAATTGCCCGAAAAGGATATTACAGATGAAAACGACCCCCAGTACGTAGTTTTTATGGTGACGAATGTCCACTATCTGAATCTTGAAGCTTATGTTAAGGAAATGGTTGAACTTCACGGTGAAATTGATCCTGAATCGAAGAGAATGTATGCTTTCGGCGTGGTAGGTCCTATGTGTCTTACTCAGTCTGTGGCAGAAATGAATGAAGAAGTCGACCATGTTTTCTCACTTGCAGAAAAATACAATGTTCCTGTTTTCTTCCAGATGGATGACTGCACAAACTATTCAACATATTTCGGAGACGGAGCCACAACAGATGACAAGGGCAGTAAATTTTACAACGACCCTGAAATGTGCGAATGGATTGCATTTCCCCAAGAGGGCGAAGAATGGGGCGGTCAGTCATACGGAATGTTACCCAGATGGCATTGCGACTGGAGTGGTGTTCCATTTGCCACAGCAGGCGGATTCCCTTGCTTCAACTCTGAAAAATACCTTGCATGGTATTCAAATCAGGTGAAAGAAGGTTTTATAAAACCCTTGCTTGAGAATTACTCAAGGCTTAAAAATGAGGGAAAAGCATATCTCTTTGCAGGAATTAACACAGGTTGGGAAACTCATATTCCTGATTACACAGGCTCAGACTATGCTTCAATGGAAGATTTTGAGCGTACTCAGTACGGAATGCATGCACTTCACAACTTGGGTTATAACGAAGAAAAACTGAAAAAAGAGGCGCTTAAAAAGTGCATAAGCGTTGAAAATTTTACAAAGGAATTACTGTACGGAGTGTTAGCCGATTATATAGAATTTACCTGCAAAATGTTCTTCGAAGCGGGAATTGAAAGACATAAAATTTTCTCGCATATCGTTTCTCTTTCTTCCCATACGGGGGAATTTTCAACATGGAGGCCGCCTGTGTGGGTCTGCATAAATGAATACTGTACACCGGGTTGGACAATGAGCCCTAAAACCTGTCCCTATGATCTGGAAATTATCAATATGACTCTTGCAAAATACGGCAGAAACGAATATGCAAATGCAGAAGGTTATGCACACTATGATAACGAAGAAATTCTCAGAAATTATTTCTGTGAAAGTATTCTCGGTAACGCAAAACTTGTGACGGTTTACGGTTATGACCAGGAAACAGGACCCTACGGTTATGTAAAAAGTGAAGATTTTTATTATGTGAAAGTCGTTAAAGAGTGGATGGATTATTCGCTCGATGCAGATTATAAATGGAATGAAAGACCGTCACTTGCGGAAAATTATGGTGGTCCGGAGTGGTATCTTGACCTGAAAATCAGATTAAAATACATGTATAAATAACTTAAACGACTCCGAAAATGGGATTTTGCGGTTTTCGGGGTCGTTTTTGCCGGCTGACAAAAATCTTGTTGACAAATTATACTATAAAGTCTACAATTAATTTATCATATAATAAAGGAGAAATTTTCCATGAAAAAAATACTTTCAGTATTGTTGGCTATGCTTCTTGTGTTGCCTTGTTTTTCAATGACATCTTTCGCCTGGGGTGAATTTGCATCCTTTGAAAAGGATGGAATTTATTATTCCGATTACTATGGTGAAGGCGAAGTCTATGTTGCCGGTTATAATCCTATGTATTTTGAGGACAGTAATTGGGAAGTGACAATCCCCGAAACGGTTAAAAAAGTTTTCGGAAAAACATATACGGTTGTTGGCGTGGATATGTACGCTTTTGCTGAATCAAATTTTACAAAAGTCACATTACCGTCAACAATAAATGATATTGGTGAGGGTGCATTTAGTTATTGTGCGGACCTGAGAGAAGTAATAATTCCTGAAGAATGTGAATTTGAATATTTCGGTGATGATGTATTTCTCGGTGCTATGGCAGAAGAAAAACTGTTTGACGGCACGGACACAGCAGTAATCGGAGAGAATGTTCTTTTTGGTTACATGGGTGATATAAAAGATTATGTTATCAGTAAGGACATAGATTTAATTGCAAACAACTGCTTTATGTTCTCCGGTATTGAAAGTATTACATTCAATGAAAATATTGACACTATTCCCTCTGCTTGTTTTGCGGGCTGCAGAAATCTGAAATCTGTGACAATACCCGATACAGTCAGCTTCATAGGTGTAGGTGCTTTTAAAGATTGCACAAAGCTGAAAACAGTTAAACTGGGTGAAAATGTAAGCAATATCGGCACACAGGCTTTTTCAAATACTGCAATTGAAACAATTCACCTTCCTGCAAATGTAAGTTGGGTATCAGGTGCGTTCATGGATTGCAAAACACTAAAAAACATAACGGTTGATGAAGATAACCAATCATTTGTTGCAGATGAAAATGCACTTTATCAGGAATGGTATTACGAATACGAAGATTTTGACGGAAATTCTGAGATTGAATCAGGAAAAGCAATTGAATTCTACTTCCCGTCAAAAGTCAAAAAAGTTGTAAATATCGAAGATGATGTTACAATGATAAACGATTATGCGTTTTATTACTGTGATAATCTTGAAGAAATTCATGCACCGTCAGTTGAATCTGTAGGTATTCAGGCTTTCAGCGGAACTGATATCAGAGTTTTTGATGCCGATAAATGTGAATATTTCTATGAATCTGCTTTCCGTAACTGTGAAAATCTTGAAGAAATCAATCTTGAAAACGCATGGTACATTGCAACTGCAGCTTTTGAAAACTGTACATCACTTAAAAATGTAAAAATCAATTCAGGTGTGGGCGTTGTTGACGGCGCAGCATTTGCAAATACAGCAATTGAAGAAATTGAGATATACGGTGAGGACTTGTGGCTTGGTGAAGCTGTATTCAAAAATTGTGAAAATCTCAGAAAAGTAACTCTCGGTGACGGTATTTATTGGGTTGCGATGAATACTTTCCTTGGTTGCGACAAACTTGAAACAGTTTACCTTTCAAAAACAATCAAGGCGATTGAAGATAATGCATTCAATGAATGTGAAAAGGTGAAGTTTGAAGTTATTAAAAATACTAAAGCACACAGAGAACTGAAAAAATTGGGTTATGATTTTGAAGTAGTTGGCGAGCTTACTTTCGCGGAAGAAGTTACAAACTTCTTTGAAATGGTGAGCGATTGGTTCTACGATTTGTTTTTCGGCTGGATTGATGACCTTATTACCGATATGGTTGTTTAATAAAATAAATGACTCTCTTACGTATCAAGTAAGAGAGTCATAATTTTTACAGCATATAAAAACCTGATTTGAGAAGTACATATTCTTTGCCGAGAACTCTGAAAAATTTATAAACAGGTTCATCGAAAACTCTGTAGTCTCTTATAGAATATGTCTGCAGGTCAATTTTTCGTATCTTCTTTGAATTTGCACAGCTGACATAGAGAAAATTCCCTGTTTTGGTAACTCCTACCGGGTCGTCAAAAGTGGTGGTTTCGTTACCGCCGATACGGGTGTAAACCTTTCTTGCTGTAGGAGAAAAACGGACAATCGAATTTTTCTCAGGCACAACAAACCACACACAGTCGTCATCAGCCGTAAGACCTTTTACAGGGGACTCACGGTAACAAAGTTCTTCTTCCCAGATGATTTCACCGTCTGTATCAATAACAGCCATTTTTGAATCGGGGAAAAGAATGATGTTTTCTCCTCCTACAGGTAATGAGACTGCATCGCAAAAAATGAAATTTCCGATTTCAGATATTATTTTTTCAAAATTTTCACCGAATTTTGTGTGCAGATATCCTGTACGTCTTACAGCCTCAACTTTTTTTGTCTGGGCGTTGTAAGAATAAAAAGCGGCACGAGTGTTGCCGCTTTCATCAGTTTCTTTTTTTGCATAAACAAAACCGTAGGTGAAAGGTACTATATCTATAATGTTGTCGTCAACAATCTTTTTCAAAATTATCACCTTTAGTAAGTCTCCCCGCCAAGCCGGAGTCGGCCGATAGTAACCTGCTCTTTTGCAGGTGGGCACAGCCCGCTGACTTTGAGCTCCCAACGTCCGCTAAAAAGCGGGAGGTCTGCTTTCCCATACAGCGGAGACAAAGTTCCCTTTAAATACGTGTTGGGTTAATATGAACCGAATTTATCGCACAAGGCAGGGAGTTGTTATTTATTATTACTCTTCAAAATCGTAAAATTCAGAAAGTCTTTCCTCAAAAATTTTTCCAACCTCGTTGAAAACTTTTTCGTTTTCAATAGGGCAGAGGTAGGTTTCACCGTTTTCTTCCTGAACCTCAAGGATAATAAGTTCTCCGTCGTCGTCAATAACATCCTGAGCATCTTCGTAAACAGGGATGAGAGCTACAAATTTGCCGTCATCGGTTTCAATTCTGTCAAGTTCATCAAAAAAATGCTCGTTGCCTTCCTCGTCAATGACGCTGACTACATCGGGCATTGAAAAATCTTTCTCTTCAAAATCATTATTCATAATTCTTACCTCATAAAAATCATAAAGTTTCTGTTAGTATTTTACATCAAAACGAGTGATTAGTCAACAGAAAAGTTGATTTACATAATATTTATATATGGAAAAAGCCCCATTTTCAGCCATTTTTCATGCTTTTGATAAAAATTAATAAAAGTTTTCAACTTTTTTTAAAAAAACTATTGACAAGTTACAAATGTGCTGCTATAATAAGGGTGAAGATAAGACAACGAACAAACGAACCGGATGGTTCCAAGTTGTTTTACATACTAAATTAACGCAAAGGAGGCGTTTCCAATGAACACTACAGAACCGAACTCATCTAAGGCAAACGCCTTTCTGACAGGTGTTTGCCGATAGGAAAAGGGCAGGCAAAAATTTAATAAGATTGTTCGAAATTTAAAATAAAGTTCTCAGATTAAGGGACCGAAAAAATCCGGAAGTGGTAAACGACATTAACTGAAAAATGACGAACACCCGGTCTGACAAACAGAAAAGAACAAATGCGGAAACGAATGATGGGAACAACCTGCAAAGTTAATTTGCAGAAAAAATAAGAAAAAGGTGGTTCCGATGAAATAGAACCTTATCGCTTAATTAAAAAGGCGAAAACGACAAAATCTTTGTGGAACGCCACAAACGAAAACTGAACATGTGTTAAAGTAAAATCAGAAATAGGTGGTACCGATGTACACTTAAATAAAATACCCTAAAAAAATCTTTAAGAAAAAGGTGAGTCCAACAATTCACTTAACATGAACTCAAACCTATAAAATAATGAAAAAGGTGGTTCCGATGTACAAATAAGTAAGTACACCAAAACCTATAATATTAAGAAAAAGGTGAGTCCAACAATTAACTTAACATGAACTCAGACCAATAAATTTATGAAAAAGGTGGTTCCGATGTACAAATAAATCAAGTACACCGAAATAACAACTTAAATCTAAAGAAACGGGTGAGTCCCAAGAACAGTTAACATGCGGAGATCGTTATGACTCCGAAAAGGATAAACTAAACTATTTCAGAAAAAGGTGAGTCCCAAATACAGGTAAATAACGGATGATATTTCATCCATAAGGTATTTAAATTTCACTACACTAAAACTTATCGAAATAGGTGAGTCCAAAGAAAAAGTAATTTGACTGCGAAAGCAGACGGAAAGTGCCGGAAAGTTCCTCCGGCACTTATTTTTTTTTGAAATGATAGCAATATAAACAATCAATAAAACCAGGAAACAGCATAATGTACAAAAAATAAGAAAAATTTTTAAAAATCATAAATGAGAAAAACGAAGAAAAAACGAGGAAAAACGAGGAAACAAGAGATTGTAAATGCTAAATTAAAAAACTTCAAAAAAGGTATTGACAAAAATCCCCCTTTGTGATAATATATGCGGGTACTGTGAGTTTCGGGACCACCCGTTAATCCCGTGAATTCACGAAGAAAAATATTGTATTAATCGGGAGGAAAAGATTATGTCAACTTATATGCCTAAAGCGGCAGAAATCAGCCGTAAGTGGTATGTGATTGATGCAGAAGGCAAAACACTCGGTAGTGTAGCTGTTGAAGCAGCAAACCTTCTCAGAGGCAAGAACAAACCCACATTTGCTCCGCATGTAGACTGCGGTGACCACGTTATCATCATCAATGCAGAAAAAGTTGTTCTTACAGGCAACAAACTCAACCAGAAAATGTACTATCATCACACAGGTTACATCGGTAACATGAAGAAAGTACAGTACAGCACACTTATGAGAACAAAACCTGAATTCGCAGTAGAACTTGCTGTTAAGGGCATGGTTCCCTCAACATCACTCGGTCGTCAGGCTCTCACAAGACTTCGTGTATACAAAGGTGCAGAACACAAGCATGCTGCTCAGCAGCCCACAGCTTGGGAATTCTAAGAAAGGGAGGTAAATCAGAATGTACGAAACAAGTCCTTATTTCTATGGTACAGGCCGTAGAAAGAAATCAGTAGCAAGAGTTCGTGTATATGCAGGAACAGGCAAAATCACAATCAACGACAGAGATATCGACGATTATTTCGGTCTTGAAACACTTAAACTCATCGTTCGTCAGCCTCTCGCTCTTACAGGCACAACAGAGAAGTTTGACATCGTTTGCCGTGTAAACGGTGGTGGCGTAACAGGTCAGGCTGGTGCTATCCGTCACGGTCTTTCACGTGCTCTCCTTCAGTATGATGAATCACTCAGAACATCACTTAAGAAGGCAGGCTTCCTTACACGTGACCCCAGAATGAAGGAAAGAAAGAAATACGGTCTCAAAGGCGCACGTCGTGCTCCCCAGTTCTCAAAGAGATAATTTCTTCTATACAAATTACCCCGAAAACCTTACGGTTCTCGGGGTTGTTTTTTTGTGTAATAAGGGGTGGACTGACTATCCATTGACATTTAACAGGGAGTTTTGTAAAATGTTTTCAGCAACATTTCGGAGGTGTTTTTTGTTGACTGATAAGAAAACTTTTGGTTCGTTTATAAAAGCTAAAAGACTTGAAAAAAATTATTCGCAAAAAGAGTTAGCTGAATTATTGTTTGTTACAGAGGGTGCAGTAAGCAAGTGGGAAAGAGGTATATCTTATCCCGACATAACTCTTGTGTCTGATATCTGTAGAGCTCTTGATATAAGTGAACATGAATTTATTATTGCATCAACTGATACGGAAACAAGAAAAATAAAACAAGAGGCGAAGATTTTTCGCAGAATTCGTGGCGCATGGATCTGGGGGCCCACGGTGTTATATGCGGTGGCCTTGATTGTTTGCTTTATTTGCAATCTTGCAATAGACCATACACTGTCATGGTTTTTTATAGTGTTATCATCATTGCTGTGCGCATATTCTTTTATACCTACTTTCACATGGCTTTTTAAGACGAAAAAATTTCTTGCTTTTACTGTTACAACATACTTGTCAATTGCGTTCCTGCTGTTTACGTGTGCGGCATATACAAATGGTATGTATTGGTTCCTGACAGCCTGTATCGGTGTTCTGATGGGGTATGTGCTTGTGTTTTTACCCTTCATTTTATCAAAAAGTAATTTATCCAGATATAAATTTGTAATTTCTTTTTCAGCTCTGTTTGTACTGACTGTTTTGCTGTTATTGACGGTAAATGTATGGAATTCATTCGGTATAGTCCGGGCAATACTGATGACCGCTTACGGTTTTTTACCGCTTGTTTTTTGTGCGGTTCTATGTCTGTTTGATTTTGACGGTTTTTTTAAGGCCGGTATTTGTACTTTGTTTACTGCAGTAATTTTTTACTTTACAAATTATGTGGCAGGTTTGTTATTCGGTGCGAACGAAAATCAATATCAGGTGGATTTTAACAATTGGGAACAATGTGTAAACGGAAATATTTACTTGATTTTTCTGATATTCTTGTCGCTTGTTGGTATTACTTTTGTTGTGACAGGAATTTTAAGAAACTTTAAATCACATGAAAAATAATACTTATTTTTCATGCACTCTGTATCTCTGTTGTTACTAGCGGTAAACCATGGTCATTCTGCTAAAAAAACTTACGTTCATTTGTTCAAAAAGTCAAAAGTCCGAAAGTTAATTGAAATAAAGCAAAATAAATGTTAGTATATTATTAAAAATAAGACAAGGAGGCAGTTAAAATGAAAAAATTTATAGCCGTTCTTCTTTCATTGGCAGTGCTTATTTCTGTTATGGCAATTCCAGTGTCCGCAAAGGAAGAAGGCGAAATTCAGGTGAAAGCAGGAGAAAACATGGAAAGCATATTTGCTGAGGACGAAAACAGTCTTGTTGTTTTCGTTACAGGTATCGGACAGAGTTATTCATATCTATTTGATGAAAGCTACGCAGAGAAAGGTGCTTTTGAAAAGGGTACGCTTCAGGATTATGAAAACTATGCACCTCTTATCGCAGAGGGAAAATATTCCACAAGATGGAACCTTTTCAATTCTTTTGATGAAGCTTTTGAAAACAAAGAAACCGTATCTGCAATTGTTAAAACGGTTCTCCGTCTTCTCGTGTCAGGTATTATCAGAAAGTGTGTTATCAAGGAAGATGACGTTAAAACGATTGTAAAAAATCTTTTCAAATTCAACCTTGTTGATGAGGAAGGAAATCCCCATCCCAGAGTTGTAACTCCCAGATATGCTATGCCCGTTTCAGAATATCCTTACGCAGAGGGTGAAGACGGAAAACTCCGCAGCGAAGCAAGAGAACGTTTCTTTTCTGCAATTCCTTGTGAAGATATTGCAAAGGAAAAATTCGGTGAAAATTATGAAGATTATCTTTATGTTTTCAATTACGGTGCATTCTCTTATACGTCAAAGAATGTTGAAGGACTTCACGAATTTATCGAAACAATCCTCAAAAACAACAAAGTAGGTGCAAAGGATGTTGTGCTTATTCCCATGAGTATGGGTGCATCGGTTGTTTCTGCTTATATGAATAAATATCCCACAGTTAAAGAAAACCACATCAGAAGAGTTGTAGGTATTGTTGGTGCATGGGACGGTACTGAAATTATCGCGGACATGCTCACTCAGCAGTATACTGAAAATTCTGCAGATCTTTTCTACAACGGACTTATAGGTGAACTTGTAGGTGAACCCTGGGGTTATGTTGTGAATATCGCACTCAGACTTTTTCCGAAACAGGTGCTCAGAGACTTTATTGACATGGCACTCAGAGGTCTTGCAACAGACCTTTTCGGACCTACACCTTCACTACTCAATATGGCTCCTCTTGATAGATATGATGAGATTAAATGGTGTATTAAATCTGATGTTGTGAAAAAGGAAGTTGATGCATTCTACAATGCAAAAGCAAACCTTATTACTACAATGAGAAGCCTTGAAAAAGAAGGCGTAACATTCTCGTTTATTGCAGGTTACGGACTTCCTTTCGGCGCATGTACAAGTGATTACAGCATGTTTGGTTTCATGAAAAATGCACAGACAACAAACTCAGACGAAATTATCAACATCGACTCAACTGCACCGGGTACATCATTTGTTCCCTACGGTCAGAAATTTGAGGACACAGAGGGCAGAGAACTTTCTCCCGACGGTTCACTTGATATTTCAACTGCACTTTTTAAAGAGTCTTCATGGTATTTCTACGAACAGAAACATGAACTTGAATATAACAATACGGCTCTGTCTCTTGCACTCAATCTTGCAACAGGCGAAGTTAAAACAGTTGCAGACTGCGATAATCCCGAAGAAGATAAATATTATTATCCTCAGTTCAATGGTGCAAGAAATCTGAAACCTCTTGTGAGAAGTTATATTCCTGACCTTGAAAGATACTGCGAAGAAAACAATTATGTTCTTACATCAGATGAAAAAGCACTTCTTGACAAAGCAAATGCAATGATTAAATCAACAAAGAATGATCCTGAAAAAGACGATGCAATTATGGAAGAAGTTCATGATATGCTTGTGAAAATCGGTGTTTACGCTCCTGATGGAGAACCCGATAAAACAGAAGAATTTTTCAACAAACTTCTCAAAGGTGCAAACGACCTTACATACAAACTTTTCGGAGCAAAAGGCTTCCTTGATTTCTGTACAAAATAATTTATTGTAAACAAAAAAGCTGTCTCACATTATAGTGGGACAGCTTTTTATATGCCTTCATCATCTATATATTGCATAACATCTTCAACGTTGCACTTTAAAATCTTACAAAACATTTCTATAGTATGTGTACTGACACTTTCGTTTCGTTTTAATCGGGTTATTTGTGCAGGGCTGACGTTATAGTTTTTTATGAGTGAATATTGAGTAATACCTCTTTTTTTCATGGTCTGCCATAAGTTGTCATAGGAAATCATAATTTTCAACCTCCCTATTGACATAATAACCGATTTCGGTATATAATCATATTAACCAATATCGGTTAATATAAAGGAGGAAACAAAATGAAAAGAAAAATTATGAAATTAGTGTCCGTGGTTTTAGCTTTATTAGTAATGTTATTAACCTTGACTGTATCGGGTGCTGCAGCTGAAAGAAAAACAACAGATTATGAAGTCGGAGATATTATTGAATTCGGTTCATATCCTCAGTCAGAAGTTACAGACGCAAGACTTAAAACAGAACTTAATAAGTTGGAAAAAACATGGATTTCTTATGACTATTACAGCGGTGAGGGTTGGTATAGTGATGCAACAGCTCCCGGAGATTGGATGCAATATACAGATGTAGAATATCTGGGTGCAAAATACCGTGGTGTAAAATTTATATATTACAGACCGCGCAGAACATGTCTGCCTTTAAGTAATGAATGGGATTCTAATCTACCTCAATGTGAAAACGGATATAATACAAATATTACTTATTGGTTTAAATATGAGTCTCTTAAATGGAGAATACTTGATCCGTATTCAGGTTTGGTGCTTTCAGAAGAAATAATTGACTCTCAGGCTTTTCAAAATAAGCTTTACTATTTTGAGGGTTACTTTTTTAATGATGCACAATATAACAACTGGGGTTGTGATTATGAAACAAGCTCAATGAGGGCATGGTTAAACAATGATTTTTATAATACAGCATTTTCTGATGCTGAGAAATCTAATGTTATTACAACATCCATCAAGAATGATGGTGTGATCGATCCGCAGTTTAACGGAAAAGATACAGAAGATAAAGTTTTTGCATTGTCATTATCTGAGTTTGAAAATGATAGCTATAAACTTAAGGGAATTAAGGGGAAAGCTACTGATTATGCAAAATGTCAGGGTGTATATGTAAACGATGCTGATTCAGAGGTTCATTGGAGATTGAGAACTGCTGATTACTGTAATTATGTTTTGTTTGTATATGATGGTGAATCTGGTTGTTACGATGCTGATGGAGTGAGCAGTTATGTATGCTCTGTAGATGTTACAGATGTTGGCATTCGTCCGGCAATGGTGTTGGATAGTGTAAAACACAAGCATTCATACACTTCAAAAGTAACAACTGAACCTACTTGCACAAAAGAGGGCGTAAAAACATTCACTTGTTCATGCGGTGATAA
>JAZOAY010000168.1:0-1918 GCA_045595725.1 Acutalibacteraceae bacterium
CGCTTGGCCTCCGACTTGTGAGAGTATACTTTATATGGTTGTGACATCTGATTACAAAGGTTACATGCTCTTTGCTTTTGAAAACGGAAAAATTGCAAAAGTTCCTATGTCGAGCTACGAAACAAAGACAAACCGTAAAAAACTTATCAAGGCTTACAGCGACAAATCACCCTTGGTAGGTGTGAAGTATATTGAAGAAGATAAGGAAGTTGTGCTTATTTCTTCTGCGGGAAGACATCTTCTTATTCACACAGGGGTAATTTCTCCCAAAACAACAAAAGACACTATCGGTGTTTCTGTAATGACTCTCAAAAAAGGTCAGAAACTTTACGAAGTGAGAGATTACAAGCAGGGTGAATTTGCAAAACCATACAGATATAAAACGAAAAATCTTCCGGCACTCGGCATGCTTCTCAGCGCAGAAGATGCAGGTGAAGCGGAAGAACAGATAAGCATGTTATAAGGTGCAGATATGATATATAAAGATTTTAAAGGCAAAAAACTTTCGTCGTTGGGAATGGGATGCATGAGACTTCCCGGTGACGGCTACGGAAATCCTTTTATTGAAGAAGTTGAAACACGTAAAATGGTTGATTATGCTTTTAAAAAAGGCATAAACTACTTTGATACTGCATGGGGATATCATGCGGGTAAGTCAGAAATTGTAATGGGAAATATTCTCCGTAAATATCCGAGAGAGAGTTATTACATTGCAACCAAATTCCCCGGATATGATGCGTCACTCTGGGATAAGGTTGAGGAAGTTTTTGAAAAGCAGATTGAAAAAACAGGTTTGGAATATTTTGATTTCTACATGTTCCATAATGTCTGCGAAGTAAATATTGATGCATACCTTGACCCAAAATACGGCATTTTTGACTGCCTTAAAAAGCAGAAAGAGAATGGCAGAATAAAACACTTAGGTTTTTCTGCACACGGCGATTTGCCCGTTTTAAAGCGTTTTCTTGAAGCGTACGGAAAAGACATGGAGTTCTGTCAGATACAACTTAACTGGTTTGACTGGAACTTTCAGGATGCAAAGGCGAAAATGGAACTTCTCCGTGAGTGGGACATTCCCGTATGGGTTATGGAACCATTACGCGGCGGTAAATTTGCAGAGCTGACAGAAGAAGATATAAATGAACTTAAAAGTTTCAGACCTGATGCAAATATCATTGAATGGTCATTCCGTTTCCTTCAGCAGTTTGAAAATGTAAAAATGATACTTTCGGGTATGTCGAGCTTCGAACAGATGGAAGAAAATATCGGAATTTTTGAAACGGAAAAACCTCTGAATGGTGAAGAGACAGAAGCACTTCTGAAACTTGGCAAAAAAATAATTGAAAGAAATTCACTTCCCTGTACAGAGTGCAGTTACTGCACAACACATTGTCCTATGGAACTGAATATACCGAGATTTATTTCTCAGTACAACGAAATTTGTTACAGAGGACCCAGCTTCCTTGTGTCACTTGAAATTTCATCACTTCCCGAAGATAAACGCCCGTCAGCCTGTATCGGCTGTAAATCCTGCGAAGCGGTTTGTCCGCAACAGATAAAAATTGCAGATATGATGGCAGATTTTACAGAAAAACTAAAATAAAATAATGGCTCCCTTGTGTAAAGGGCGATTCCCCTGTCAGGGGAAATGTCCGAAGGACAAAAGTGTTCCCGTTTCTGGAAGAAACTGTCATTTTGTCAAAAATGACTGAGGGATTGTCATAAAAAATAATAAATGTTTTTTTGTTGAAAAACCGCTTTTCCAAACTCTCGGAAAAGCGGCATTTTCTTTCTCTTAATCTAACTCTGTCTCTTTCTCTATCTCTTACTCTTTCTCTGGTGAACAATGTTTAACATTTTTGTTACAATGTTACCCCTCAATGTCACAAAAACCAATAACATATGCGTTTGTGGAATT
>JAZOAY010000169.1:0-2254 GCA_045595725.1 Acutalibacteraceae bacterium
CTCCGACTTAGAATTAACGGAGCTTTGCAAAAAAGGTGACGACAAAGCGTTACAACTTCTCATTAAAAGGCTTGAGGGCGTAATTGCAAACTGTGTCAGCAGTTTTCTGGATGAACGCTTTGAGCGTGAGGACCTGATGCAGGAGGGGCTTGTAGCTGCCTTTGGAGCAATTCTCAGTTATGATTCTTCTAAAGGTGCAGCACTTAATACCTACGCTTCGGTGTGTATTCAGAATGCACTGAAGAATTTCGTCAAAAAGAAAAATAATGCACTGCTTTCGGCAGATGCTGATTTTGTACCGTTTGGCGATGAAGCTTTGGGAAGTAACGCGGCAGAGGATGAATATATTTCATCTGAAAGCTACAGGAATTTACGCAAAAGCCTCAAAAAGATTCTTTCCGAAACAGAGTATACTGTCCTTAGTCTCTTCACTCAGGGTATGAGCTATGCTGAAATCTCTGAGCAGACAGGTCAGAGTGTAAAGGGTGTAGACGGTACACTTCAGAGAATAAGAAAGAAACTTAAAACAATTCTGTAATAAACGGAGAGATCCGTTTAAATAAGTCCCTTGTCAGGACTAATATTTATCAAGAGAGGTTATTAAAATGTTTGAAGACAAAACTCTCATCTGCAAAGAATGCGGAAATGAATTCATTTTCTCAGCAGGTGAACAGGAATTCTATGCAGAAAAAGGATTCGAAAACGATCCTATCCGCTGCAAAGAATGCCGCGCAGCACGTAAACGTGCAAGAAATCCCGAACGTACATATTACGATGCAGTATGTGCAGAGTGCGGAGGTCCCGCACGTATCCCCTTCGAGCCCAAGGATGGTCGTCCTGTTTATTGCAGTGCTTGCCACGCAAAGAGACAGGAAGAAGCAGAATAAAATATAGATTCCTGAGTTCAGACAACTGCCTGCCGACACAGGCAGTTGTTTTTTTATCTGAAAAGTGTTATTATGTTGGATGAAAGAGGGGAAGAAGATGATTAAAAATATTATTTTTGATTTAGGCGGAGTTCTCATTGACCACAATCCCGAGAAAACTCTTTATGCACATTTCAGTAAAGAGGATGCAGATATTATCCTTAAAGAGATTTTCAGAAATCAGCTTTGGCTGGAGCGTGACAGAGGTGCGATAACTTCCGAGGAAATCCTTGAAATGAAAAAGGACATAATACCTGAAAAAATTTATGATAAGGTTTCCGAAATGGTTATGAACTTTTTTCCATACATGCCACCATTTGAGGAAATGTATGGCTTTGTGGAAGAACTCAAGCAAAACGGATACGGAGTTTATCTTCTTTCAAATGTGGGTAAAGAATTCCATACGGTGAAAAAAGATATTCCTGTTTTGTCTCTTTTTGACGGTTTTGTGGCATCATCTGACTATAATGTTATAAAGCCTGAAAAAGAGATATATAATATATTGTATGAGAAGTTTTCTTTGAAACCAGAAGAATGTATCTTCATTGACGATGTTCAGAAGAATATTGACGGTGCGATAGCGACAGGCATGGATGGTCACTGTTATTCCCATGGCAAACTTGAAATTCTGAAGGCTGATCTTCGTGCAAAAGGCGTAAAAATTTCTTGACGAAAATACAGATTAGTGTTAAAATAACTGTGGTTTTACCGCAATACCCTCCCCATGAGAGGATATTGCGGATTTCGCTGTTGGAGGTAAGGTATGACAGCATTTTCCCGAATCATGCTTGTAAATGAAGAATATGTTAAACTCTCCCATGCTCTGTCAAAAAACAGAGTACCTATGGGAGCACTTGGTCTTTCTCCCGTAAACAAGGCTCATGTTGTACATGCTCTCGCGGAAGAAGGAAAAAAGTGTATTGTGCTCACGCCTGATGAAACTTCTGCAAGACGGCTTGCGGAAGATATGAAAGCCATGGGAAGCGATGTGCTTTTTTACCCTGCAAGAGATTTTTCTTTCAGTTCATCTGAGGGACAGTCAAGGGAATATGAGCATGTAAGGCTTGGTACACTTTCAAGAATGCTGAGCGGTAATTTTGATATTGTTACCTGTAGTATAGAAGCCTTTGTTCAGTATACAATGCCTCCCGAAGAATTGTCTGAAAGAACCTTTAAATTAGTCAGTGGTGAAGATTTTTCTCTTGATGATGCAGTTTCAATTCTTATTAAAGCCGGTTATGTGAGAAGCCCTCAGGTTGACGGCTCAGGTCAGTTTGCTGTCAGAGGCGGTATACTTGATATTTTCCCGCCACATGCGGAAAATCCTG
>JAZOAY010000170.1:0-11912 GCA_045595725.1 Acutalibacteraceae bacterium
ATAAACGGATTTAAATTTTAAAAGGTGAGATTTCTATGAATATAAAAGAAGCGGAAATTAAAGCACGTGAACTGAGAGATTTTCTTAACTACCACAGTAAAAAGTATTATGTTGATGATGATCCTCAGATTTCTGACTTTGAATATGATAAAGCACTCAGAGAACTCGAAAATATCGAAAATGATTTTCCCTCAGTTTTAACTCCTGATTCTCCCACACAGAGAGTGGGTGGTATGGCCGATAACCGTTTTGAAGAAGTTGTTCATGCTGTTCCTATGGAAAGTCTGCAGGACGCTTTCAGTTTTGATGAACTGAGAAGTTTTGAAAGCAAAATTGACGGTGATGTCACTTATGTTGTAGAACCGAAAATTGACGGACTTTCTGTTTCTCTTGAATACCGTGACGGTGTTTTTGTCAGAGGTTCAACAAGAGGCGACGGTCAGGTAGGTGAAGATGTTACTGCAAACCTGCGTACTATTAAAACGATTCCTCTGAAACTTGAAGAAAGCGTTCCTTTCCTTGAAGTAAGAGGTGAAGTGTACATGCCTCGTGAAGTTTTTCTTTCTCTTGTGGAGAAACAGGAAATAAACGGTGAAAAACCTTTTAAAAATCCACGTAATGCGGCTGCAGGTTCTCTGAGACAGAAAAGTTCAAAAATTGCAGCAGAAAGAAATCTCAGTATATTTGTTTTTAACATCCAACAGATTGAGGGCAAAGAAATCAAGTCTCACAAAGAATCCCTTGATTATCTGAAAACGCTTGGCTTCAGAACAGTTCCTTTTTATAATGAATACGGAAATTTTGATGATGTTCTCTCTGAAATTGAACGCATAGGAAGCGAAAGAGGAAATCTTCCTTTTGATATTGACGGTGCGGTTATTAAAGTCAATGATTTTGAAAAAAGAAAACAACTCGGTTCAACTTCCAAATTTCCCAAATGGGCTGTGGCTTATAAATATCCTCCCGAGGAAAAAGAAACAAAACTCCTTGATGTTGAAGTAAATGTTGGCAGAACAGGCGTGCTTACTCCCGTGGCAGTTCTTGAACCTGTTCTTCTTGCAGGTTCTACAGTTGGCAGAGCCACAATGCACAATGAAGATTTTATAAAAGAAAAGGGAATAAGCATCGGTGATACAGTTATTGTAAGAAAAGCAGGAGATATTATTCCTGAAATTGTGGCTGTTTCAAAGAAAGGTGAAAATCACGAAATATATGAAATGCCGAAAATCTGTCCATCCTGTTCTTCTCCTGTTTCACGTGAAGAAGATGAAGCGGCAATCAGATGTTCAAATCCTGGGTGTCCGGCACAACTTCTCAGAAATATTATTCATTTCTGTTCAAGGGATGCAATGGATATTGAAGGTCTCGGTGAATCAGTTTCAGAAGTTCTTGTAAATGAAGGACTTGTTAAAAATGCAGCGAATATATACTATCTGAAAACTGAGCAGATTTTGTCTCTTGAAAGATTTGCAGAAAAATCAGCACAGAACCTTATAGATGCAATTGAAAAATCAAAAGAAAATGACCTTGCAAAACTCCTCTTTGCATTCGGTATAAGACACATCGGTGCAAAAGCGGGAAAACTGCTTGCGGTTAATTTCGGAACGCTTGAAAAAATCATGAAAGCCACAAAAGAAGAAATTCTTCTCATTGACGGATTCGGTGAAATAATGGCTGAAAGTGTTGTTCAGTTCTTTTCACTTGAACCTACAAAGAAAATGGTGGAAGAACTGAAGAATGCAGGAGTGAATATGAATTCTCTTGCAGAGGTGAAAGATACGCGTTTCCAAGGACAGACATTTGTTCTTACAGGTACACTTCCCACAATGTCACGTGCAGAAGCCTCTGAAATTATTGAAGGCTTTTCAGGTAAAACTTCTTCCTCTGTTTCAAAGAAAACAACATATGTTTTAGCAGGTGAGGATGCAGGTTCAAAACTTACAAAAGCACAGACCCTCGGCATTACAATCATCAGTGAAGAAGAATTTAAAGATATGATAAAGTAAGAAGTGATAGATGTGAAAGAATACAAAGCAAGTAAAACAGCTAATTTTATTGATTGGGTTATTGGCTTTTTGCTTACTATATTTATGGGTTATCTGTTTGCTTTGATTACGAAACAAGACATCTGGTCAGGTATTATTAAGTTTGTTTTGCTCGGGATAATTATGGATTTTGTTATACTGAGAAAACATTTTAAACGTCAGATAATTTTAAAACCTCATACGATTGAATTCAAGTCCTATCATATTGATAATGCTTATCGTAATGCAGAAATAGATTTTTCGTCTGTGACAAGGATAGGAAAATGCTTTTCTTTTAATATAAAAGGTTCTGCCTTGTCTATCAGGACAACAGCGCATAAAAAAGATATATTAGTTGACGCTACCATGAAAGACCATAAAGACTTGTTTTCTGAAATATGTAAGAAAGCAAGAGAACATAATCCTGATGTTATAATCAGTAAAAAGATAACAGAATACTTATCAGAATAAAAACAAATATTATTTAAAACCGTTTTTCTCGTTTGGGAAAAGCGGTTTTTTTATATTAAAACTGACGTTTGTATCGTAGGGACGCCCATAGGTCGTCTAAAATGTTTTTAGGATGCTTATTGGGACGGGAAACCCGTCCCCTACGTTGTAGCTGTAGGTTTTCGTTGTGTTTTTGCGTCGCAGACCCGACATTCTGCACTGAATTATAATTTGCCGTGCAAATTATAATTTTGGGATTTCCTCCCACCACGGAAAAATCCTTGATTTTTTAAGTATTTAAGCTGAAAACCTATTGACAAAAAGGGGGTTTGGAATTATAATAGTGGTACGAAGTGGGAGAATGTTGTTTAAAATGGTGACAAAGTGGGAGTTTTCCACATTTTCCACAGAGTTTTCCACACGAAAATGGAAGTTTTCAACTTTTTAATGTAAAGGAGGGGTAACAATGGCAGATTTCAAAGGAACGTATTTCCATTCACTTGATGCGAAATCAAGAATGGTTGTACCTTCTGCTTACAGAGAAGAGCTTGGTCAGAAATTTGTTATTATGAAAACCCTTCCCGATGATAAATGCCTTACTCTTTATCCTCTTGATGAGTGGGCAAAGGTAAAGGAAGAACTTGATAATCTTCCTGCAGGTGAAAAATACAGAAAATATTACAGAAAAGTCTTTTCGAGGATTGATGACTGTAACATGGACCCTCAGAGCCGTGTGCTTCTGAAAGAACCTTTCAGAGAATATGCGGGAATTACAAAAAATATTGTAATTCTCGGCTCAGGTAGAAAAATCGAAATCTGGGATGAAGAAACATGGCTGAAACTCCAGAACGAAGATGATGACGAATTTGATTTTGATGAATCACTTGTAAGATTCTGATTTTTCTGAGGTAAGTGAAAATGGAAACCAGTATTAATTTTTCCCATGTTCCTGTTTTTTATAAGGAAGCAATCGAAGCACTTGATATAAAACCTGACGGAATTTATGTTGATTGTACAGGTGGCGGTGGGGGACATTCCTCAATGATAGCCGAAAAACTGACAACCGGACATCTTTATACGATAGACCGCGATCCCGATGCAATCAAAGTCTTGAAAGCTCGTTTTGACGGCAATGAAAAGGTGACAATAGTCAACAGCAGATTTTCAAGACTAAAAGAAATTCTCCGGGAAAACGGTGTAGAAAAAGTTGACGGAATACTTGCCGATTTAGGCGTTTCTTCATATCAGCTTGATACAGGTGAAAGAGGATTTTCTTTTCATTCAGATGCACCTCTTGATATGCGTATGAGTAAAGAGGGCGTTTCTGCAAAAGATATTGTGAATTCATATTCTGCACAGGAACTTGCAAAAGTTATTTCATCTTACGGTGAGGAAAAATTTGCACGTGTTATTGCAAATAACATTGTTAAATACAGAGAAACAAAAGAAATAGAAACAACTCTCGAACTTGCAGAAATCATAAAAGAATCTTATCCGCCTTCTGTAAGAAGAAAATCAGGACATCCTGCTAAAAAAACTTTTCAGGCAATAAGAATTGAAGTAAATTCAGAATTGGATGAATTGAAGAATACACTTGATGATATGTTCCAATCAATCAATGTCGGAGGCAGAGTGGTAATAATCACATTCCACTCTCTCGAAGACAGAATTGTAAAAGTCAAGTTCAATGATTTCTGTTCAGGCTGTACTTGTCCGCCTGAATTTCCTGTTTGTGTTTGCGGAAAAACTCCTAAAGGAAAACTTCCTTTTAAAGTGAAAGAACCAACAGAAAAAGAAGTGGAAGAAAACTCCCGCTCAAGAAGTGCTAAACTCAGAGCAGTTGAAAGAGTACAAGAATAGAGAAGTTAAATAAGTTAAAGAGAAAGGATGGGTATAATGGCTGAAATAATGTTTGACCTCGATTTGTTCGACGAGGGTACATCAGCACCCAAACCTGTACCAAATAAAAAACCGGAACAAAGACAAAGAATCAGAGTTCTTGAAGATACACCTCATATCAGGAAAGAAAAACTGATTATTAAGGAAAGACGCAGTAATCTTTCAGCAGTAGCAATTGTTTGTGTTGCACTTGTACTTACTGCCGTAGCAAGTTCCTTTGTGTGTCTCGGTGCATACATAAACAACTACGACCACAAAACCGCGGCTTTGCAGGCAGAACTTGATATTGCAGAAAGTCAGAACATAATCCTCAACATCAAAAAAGACTCCATGGTGTCATTCGATTCTGTAAGACAAAGCGCAGAAGAAAAAGGAATGATACAGCGTGACAGATATCAGGTAACATATTTTGAACTGTCACAGGATGATTACGGTGTGGTCAATCCCAAAGATTAATTGAAAGTCATAATGTCAGCGGCACGGAATAACTATTTATAAGGCAAAAGAGCCTTATGAACAGGAAAATTCCTTTGCCGCATTAATTGTTATTTAAGAGTAGTTATAAAGGAGGAAAATTGGTATGTCATTACCTCAGGCAAACGAAAATACATTGGTAAAAAGAGCATTACATGTGCTCATTTTTATAGTGGTACTCGGATTTGGTGCATGTGCAATTTTCCTTGGATATGTTCAATTGGGTCTCGGAGAAGAGTATCGGGCAAAAGCGGAAGATAATCAGTTAAGAGACTCGGAAATTTCAGCAGAACGAGGTGTGATTTACGACCGAAACGGTAAAGAACTCGCTAAAAGTGCTTCTGCATGGAAAATTGTAATTTATCCTAACAAACTCAGCGAAAGCAATAACGCAAGAGAAATTGTTATAAAGAAACTTGCAGATATTCTTGAAATGGAAGAAGATACGGTCCGTGCAAAAGCAGAGCTTTCTCAGTACGGCAACATGGTTGTGAAATACCGCGTTGAAAAAGATGTGAGAGATGAAATTCTGACTTTGCTTAAGGAAACATGCGAAACCGTAAAAGCAGAAGACGGAAGTGCGATTGAACGTAAATTTTCAAGATATATCGGTGTTGAAAACGATGTTAAACGCTATTATCCGTACAATTCCTTCGCTTCAACTGTTCTCGGATTTACAGGGACAAATGATGTGGGTACTGGCGGACTTGAACTTCAGTATAACTCAATTCTTACAGGTACACCCGGAAGAAAAATAACTGCTGTTTCAGGTCAGGGTGATTCAATGCCCTCAGAATACGAAACAATTACGGATGCAGTTCAGGGAACAAGCGTTTACACAACAATTGACGAAACTATTCAGCGTTATCTTGAAGAAGGTCTCGACCAGTCAATCAAAGATACACAGGCAGAATATGCATACGGTCTTGTTATGGATGTAAACACAGGCGCAATTCTTGCTATGTCAAGTAAACCTGACTATAATCTGAACAACCCCTACGAAATAACAAGTCAGACAGTCCGTGAACATCTTGATGAAATTATGGACGAAAGGCTTAAAGAAGAAGCAGAAACAACTGCATGGTTCAATCAATGGAAAAACAGAACAATTTCCGATACGTATGAGCCGGGTTCAGTGTTCAAAATTATTACCGCTGCTGCAGCACTCGAAGAAAATATCTGGGATATGTCAAGAAGTTATGTCTGCGGCGGTGCAATTCAGGTTGATGACAGAAGAATGCACTGTTCCCATAGAGAAGGTCACGGTACTCAGACATTCTCTCAGGCATTTGCGAATTCATGTAACCCGTTCTTCATTCAGTTGGGTCTTGACATGGGTGTAGATAATTTTTACAAGTATTTTGAAGCATTCGGCTTTACCGAAAAAACAGGTATTGACCTGCCATCTGAGGAAATAGGTAACTATCATAGTGCAGATTCTATGAAAAAGACTAAAGTGCAACTTGCATCAAGCGCTTTCGGTCAGTCATTTACGGTAACGCCAATACAGACAATTACGGCAGTTTCAGCAATTGCAAACGGTGGAAAACTTCTTCAGCCTTACGTTGTTGCAAAAACGGTTGACCCTGAAGGAAATGTTATTTCTGAAGCAGAGCCTGTTGTGAAAAGACAAGTGATATCAGAAAAGACAGCAGAAATTATAACAGGAATGATGGAAGACGTTGTTGCAACAGGTACAGGTAAAAATGCTTATGTCGCAGGTTATCGTGTTGCAGGTAAAACAGGTACATCTGAAATTCTTGAAGAACCCGGTTTCTACACCGCTTCATTTGCTTGCTTTGCACCTGCAGACGACCCACAGGTTGCAATGCTCATTGCAGTAAAGAAACCTGTAGGTGAGTATTACGGAAGCCAGATTGCAGCACCTGTTGCGGCTGACATTATGCAGAAAGTTATGGTTTATCTCAATGTTGAGCCCAGATATACAGAAGAAGAAATCAAACATGTTGACAGAAATGCCGACAATGTTATCGGCAAGAATGTTGAAGAAGCTAAACAGACCCTTACTTCATCAGGATTCAATGTTAAGGTTGTGGGCAGCGGTGAGAAAGTCGTTGAACAGGTTCCTTCTTCAAACCAGACAATTTCCGCTAACGGAACGGTTATTCTTTACACAGAAAAGAATGCTGAAAAACAGGTAACGACAGTTCCGAACTTTGTGGGAATGACAGTTAATCAGGTTTATTATGCAGCCAATAGTGCCGGAGTAAATGTTTCTATCGTCGGAAATGCTGCTTCAAGCAGTTTCATTTCCTATAAACAGGATAAAGAAGCGAATACAAAAGTTTATTACGGCGATACTATTACAGTGTACTTTAAATCAACTTCATCAGATGCAGAATAATTAAGAGGTGAAAAGCATGAAGTTATCACAGCTTTTAACAAAACTTAAAACAAACGGTAACTATCAGGATTGTGAAATTACATCCGTTACTGATAAATTTGACAGTATACAGAAAGGCGATGTATTTGTATGTATCAAAGGTAACCGCTTTGATGCACATACAGTTGCTGTCCGTGCAATTGAAGAGAAAGGTGCGGCAGCTGTTATCGTAGAACACGAAACAGGTGCAAAAAACGAAGTTATTGTTGAAAACACAAGACGCGCCTATTCTTTCCTTTGCTGGGAGTATTTCGGAAGACCGACAGAAAGCCTTAAAATGATTGGTATTACAGGTACAAACGGTAAAACAACTGTTTCATTTCTTCTCAAACATATCCTTGAAGAAGCTGGGGAAAAATGCGGTCTTCTCGGTACAGTTATCAATCTTATAGGTGATGAGGAAAGACCTTCATCTCTTACAACTCCCGATCCCTTTGAGATGAATAAACTTTTCAGAGAAATGGCAGATAAGGGCTGCAGATATTGCATTATGGAAGTATCTTCTCAGGCTCTCAGTCAGCAGAGAGTTGCTCCCGTTACGTTTGATCTGGGTCTCTTTACAAATCTCACTCAGGACCATCTTGACTATCACGGTACGATGGAAAACTATAAAGAAGCAAAACATATGCTTTTTGAGAATTCTAAAAAAGTTATAATCAACGATGATGATAATGCAGCAGATTACATGAAATCAGATATTCCGGCTGAAGTTGTAACATATTCAATAAGAAATAACAGTTCAGATTATACTGCAAAAAATCCTGTTCTTACCGATAGGGCCGTAGCATACGAACTTGTGGGAAACGCAATGATTTCAAGGATTAAACTTAACATTCCCGGTGAATTCTCAGTTTACAATTCAATGTCAGCGGCAGTTGCTGCAAAAGAACTGGGTGTTGATATTGAGGTTGCAAAGAAAGCACTTTCCACATCAAAAGGTGTAAAAGGAAGAATGGAAACGGTAGATGTTGATACCTCATATACCGTAATTATTGACTATGCTCATTCACCTGACGGACTTATAAATGTTTTGCAGTCGCTGAGAAAAGTTTACACAAGAAAAATTATTACCGTATTCGGTTGCGGTGGTGACAGAGATAAAACCAAGCGACCCATTATGGGTGAAATTGCAGGAAATATGTCAGATATTGCAGTTGTAACTTCTGATAATCCCAGAAGTGAAGATCCGCAGATGATTATTGATGATATTCTTGCAGGTATGGAAAAATGCAAAGCAAAGATTTATGTTGAATGTGACAGAACAAAGGCGATTGAAAAAGCCTTGTCAATTGCAAAAAAGGACGATGTAGTTCTTCTTGCAGGTAAAGGTCACGAAACTTATCAGATTCTGAACACAGGTAAAATCCACTATGATGAAAGAGAGATTGTAAAAGCAATCCTCTCAAAATAAAAAGGAAGATCGTTATGCAGAAAATGTTATTGAGCGAAATTGCAAAAGCTGTATCAGGCACTCTTAAAGGTGAAGATAAAGAAATCTCATCTGTCAGTACAGACACACGCACAATTGAAAAAGACTCGCTTTTTGTATGCATAAAAGGCGAAAATTTCAACGCTCATCTTTTTGCCGGAAAAGCATGTGAAAATGGTGCTGTTTGTGTTATGGCTGAGGAAGAAGTAGATTGTTCATGTTCTGTAATTTATGTTTCTTCCACACGTCGGGCTCAACTTGATTTGGCACGTTTTTACAGAGAAAAATTTTCAATTCCCGTTGTAGGTATTACAGGAAGTGTTGGCAAAACCACAACAAAAGAAATGATTTCCTGTGTTATGGAAGAAAAATACAAAACTCTTAAAACAGAGGGTAATTTCAATAATGATATCGGTGTTCCAAGGATGATTTTCAGACTTGATGAAAGTTATACAGGTGCAGTTCTTGAAATGGGAATGAGCAACTTGGGTGAAATTTCACTTCTTACGAAAGCCGTGAAACCCACATGTTCAGTTATCAGCAATATCGGAGTTTCACATATTGAAAATTTAGGTTCAAGGGAAAATATTCTTAAAGCAAAACTTGAAATTCTTGAGGGAATGGAAAAAGGCTCAACACTTTTCATTAACGGCGACAATGATATGTTATCAGATGTTGAAAATGATGATTTTAATATTGTAAAATACGGTATTAATGAAAAAAATCTCAGATTTACGGCAACAGATATAAGTACGGACGGTGAAAAAACTGAATTTCAAATTATCTTTGACGGCAAAAAGCAGAAAATTGTTCTTCCTACGGTTGGTATACATAATGTTTACAATGCTCTTTGTGCATTTGCCGTAGGTCTTCACCACGGTATTTCTCCCCAAAAATGTGCAGAAGCGCTTTCGGGATATGTTCCCTCAGGAATGCGACAGAAAATTGTCAAAAAGAATGATATAATATTTATCGAGGACTGTTATAATGCAAGTCCTGATTCACAGAAAGCATCAATGAATGCACTTATGTTAATTGAAGGCAAACGTCATATTGCAGTAATCGGTGATATGCTTGAGCTTGGTTCTTACAGTGAAAAAGCACACCGTGATGTAGGTGAGTATGCCGCGGAGAAAAAAGTTGATTACCTTTTTACTTATGGTGTACAGTCAATGTTTTCGGCAGATAGTGCCAAAAAATCAGGTCTTGAAAATGTATTCTCTTTTGATGAAAAGCAAAAACTTGCAGAAAAACTTCTCGGACTTCTCTGTGAAGGTGATGTTGTTTCATTCAAAGCAAGTCGCGGAATGAAACTTGAAGAAGTAATCAGAATGATTTATGAAGGAATGAATTAAGGGATGAACAGTATTTCAGCGGTGGTCTTAGGGTGTGTAACTGCATTTGCTTTAACTGCTTTGTCAGGTTATGTTCTTATTCCATGGCTTCATAAGCTGAAATTTGGTCAGACAATTCTTGATATCGGACCGAGGTGGCACAAAAATAAGCAGGGTACTCCCACAATGGGCGGTATTATGTTCATTTTTGCAATTACAGGTGCAGTTATTGTTACTTTTGCCACAGATAAAATCCTCGGCGGAGATTTAATCGGCGGTGGCAGTATCGTAAGTGATGCTTATTATACCCGCTTCTTCGCAGGTCTTATAATGGCACTCAGCTTTGCTTTTATCGGGTTTATTGATGATTATATTAAAGTTGTCAAAAAAAGAAACCTGGGGCTGACTCCTGTTGAAAAAACGGTTGCTCAGTTTCTTATAATACTTGCATACCTCATAAGTATGAGAATTTCAGGTGAACAGATAATGTATGTTCCTTTTTTCGGAAATGTACCTATGGATTGGTTTTACTGGATTTTCGGAATTGGTGTAATTTACTGTTCAGTCAATGCAGTTAATTTCACAGACGGAATTGACGGACTGTGTTCATCTGTTACTCTTACAGCTGCGGTATCTTTAATTGTAATTGCATTTCTGAGAAAAAATATGGGAGCAGGCATTCTTTCAAGTGCATTGCTTGGAGGATGTGCCGGATTTCTCGTGTGGAATAAAAATCCTGCAAAGGTTTTTATGGGCGATACAGGCTCTATGTTTCTCGGAGGCATGGTTGTTGCTGTTGCATACACCCTCGAATGTCCTTTGATTATACTTCTTACGGGCATTGTTTATGTTATTGAAGCAATGAGCGATGTAATACAGATAGGCTATTTCAAACTTACACACGGCAAGAGAATTTTCAAAATGGCGCCTATACACCATCATTTTGAAATGTCAGGCTGGAGTGAAAATAAAATTGTCACAGTTTTCAGTATTGTGAATTTACTCGGAGGGCTTGTGGCAGTTGCAATAATATATTTTGATAAATTAACTATTTAAGAAAAGGAGGAGAAGTTATTGGATACTCAGAATAGTTTTTTGGGCGGTGTGAAAGTCCTTTTCTTTGGCGAAAAAACAGGCAAGGGAATAAAGCAGTTCAATCAACGCGGTGCTGTTGATATAATTTTCCTTGTTCTTGTTATGTATATGGTAGTAATCGGAACTATAATGATGTTTTCAGCAGGTTACGTGAAAGCGGAAAACGATTTTGGTGACCCTTATTATTTCCTGAAAAGACAGATTCTTTATCTTGCTATCGGTATACCCGGTATGCTTGTTTTGTCAAAAATAAAATTGGATTTCCTCAAAAGATATTCTCTGACAATATTTACCGTTTCTCTTATATTGCTTGTTGTGGTATTATTTTATCATACCGATGTTCAAAGTGCAGGCGGTGACCAGTACAAGAGATGGATTCCCATTGGACCCATAACTTTTCAGCCGTCTGACTTTGCGAAATTTGCGCTTGTTGTCTTTCTTGCAACGCTTATGGATAACAACAGAAAACGTCTCGAAAATGATTGGAAATTCCTTATTCCTCTTATGTTTGTAGTAGTTGTGGTTGCGGCACTTATAATTGCGGAAAACCATTTTTCGGCAACATTCCTCGTCTTTGCAATCGGTGTTGCAATGATGTATCTTGGCGGAGGAAAGCAATGGGTTTTCGTTCTTGGTATTTCTGTTGCAGTTTTAGGGATTATATTTTTAATTGTAAATATGGATATTTTTCCCGACTATGTACAGGCACGTCTTAAAGGATGGCTTGACAGAGATTTTGACCCTCTCGGACACAGGTGGCAGACAAATCAGTCTTTGTATGCCATCGGTTCAGGCGGACTTTT
>JAZOAY010000171.1:0-4619 GCA_045595725.1 Acutalibacteraceae bacterium
AGATAATCAAGGTATCTGTATTCGTTTGTGATATAGTGGTTTTCTGTAATGCCTTTTCTGCCGTCATAGTATTCTTTATCACATTTCTCCCAGAAATCTTCCGGTGCTATATTGAAATCCTGACGGTAAACTGAAACTTTATTTTCCTTGAGAGATGATACAATCAATTCACAGAGATAATTGAAAGCATCTTCATTTGCAAGGTTGTAAAGCAGGTTTTCGTCATCTCCTATATCAAGAAGCCATTGAGGCTTTTCTATATGTGAAATGTAAAGTTGAGAACCTACTCTTACTCTCTCAGGCTCATACCAGAGAACAAGACCGCAACCGCGTTCTTTACCGTAATCGGAAAGTTCACCGATACCGTTGGGGTATCTGATTTCATCGGGAATCCATGTTCCTACTCCGTCATGCCAACCGTCGTTGAATTTATACCAACCTGCATCCATCCAGAAATAGTCAACTTCTTCAAAAACTTTCTTATCAAAGGTGTTCATTGTGTCAATAATCTGACTTGCGGTATTTGTTGAAAGAGGACCCGCAACCTCCATCATAGTCATTGTATCTGGAATATTCTCAGGATAAACCGAATCTGTTATCCATTTTCTGAAAACGTTGAAACCCTTGAGGGGATTATCGCTGTTATAAAAAGAAAGTGAAACTAATGGTGAGCGGACTTCTTCACCGGAAATAAGATATGCTTTAAAAGTTTCCTGTCCCGCTTTAAAGGAAGTTTCACCCTGAATTTCTTTCATGGAAGTTTTCCAGAAACCTGACCAACCAATACCGAGAACGAGGTCGCATTTTTCACCTGAAATATTGAAATAAGGAAGATAATTATCTGTCGACCTGCCGTCGATACTGTCAAAAATTGAAGGACATGCACTAAGATGTTTTTTCATCAAAGCAAAGTCATACGGTTCGTCACGACTTCCTTTTGAACAGAAAACTGTTGTGTCACCTGTTTCAAAACTCACATCAGCAGCATAAAAATCACTGATTACGGGAGAGTTTTCCTGTGCTTTGTTTTCAATAAATACAGTCCATTCACAAGTTGCGTTTGCTTCGTAAATTGTAGCTTCAACAGTTGCAACAAGACCGCTCAGTTTATGTGTAAGCGTAATGTAAGACGTTTTACCGTTTCTGTAAACTGCACCTTCTTCACTTTCTTCTGAAACCGAAAAAGTCCAGTCATCAATATTTTTGCTCAGTTTTTTGCCGTCCGCTTTAAAGTCAAAAGGTAATTCTTTAACATCACTTTTAAGAAGAATGTTGTTGTCATACCATTCACGGCAAGTGAGTTTTTCGCTGTCAGTCAAAGGAATTTCTTCTGCCGAAACATTTTCAAAGTTTATTACCTGATTATAGGGAATCTGGGGAATAAAATCCACATCTGTAAAAAGTGCGGTAAAAAAGCTTGAGAGCAAATAAAAAATTGCCACAAAAAATTCTTTCATAGTCAGTTCTCCTTAAAAAGCATAGCATAATCTTCCGTAAGGTGCCGAGTCACCTTTCGTGTAGAAAGAAAGCACATCATTTTCCGTATAATTATCTGCCCACTTAAAAGTAATACTATCATCAAAAGAAATCAGAGATTTGTCAATTGACAGCATAAGTTTATTCTCCTCAAAACGAATATCCGCTTCACCGATTATTTCATTACCATTGTCTGTTATTTTTTCAACATCCGTTTTATTTTTATCGGGTGAATTGCCATTAATCACAAATTCTTCGTTTACAAAAAGTGTCATCCAGTTTTCATCTGTTGATTGTGTAAGGTTTTCTGCAGTTTCTACATAGAAATATAATTTTTCATTATCCTGACAGACTTTCATGTTAACAATATCGTTTCTGCCTGATGTGTCTGTAAGGAAACCTGAACCGAAATCTTTACAGTTTCTGTCTGCGATATCGTTATCGTAATCTTTATAAACTGCGGTGATTCTGTCTGTTTTCCACTGAGTGAAACTGCCGTCAATGTCAATTGTCACATTTTCACCTTTTGAAACTTTGCCTGTTTTTCCTTTGAATTTTGCTATGTAATCCACCAGCTGAAGATAATAATTGTCTTTCATTATCCCTGCTGACGGTTCAATATCACGTGAACAGTTTTCATCGGCACAGTCAACAAAGATAATCGGAGATTTTTCTTCAACTGCCTGTCTTTGTGCAACCCATTCATTGAAGCCTGTTACAAAAACAATATCAGGGTTCATCTTAATTGCAAACTCCCATTGTTCTGCAAAGTTATATCCGTAAAGAAGTGCATTTTCCGATGTATCGTTTTTGCCGTCATGCCATGAGCGTGTACAATCGTTTGCACCGTACCATGCAGTTTTACTGAAACATATTGTATTGGCATGCTGTGCCACCGACACATTCATAATTTTTATTCCGTCATTTTTGTAAACTGACTTGTATGTAAGTGAACGGTCAAATTCCATCCACGGGAAACCGTCATTTTTCTTGTTTTCATTAGGCCATTGATTTGCTTTTATTCTGAAATAGTTTTTAACATCGTCTCTCAGAACCCGGTCATTCGGGTCACCTATTATCATAGGTTTTCCGTCAAGGTGAAACCACAGTTCATCAAGTTTGGGATATTTTTCTTTCAGTTCTTTATTGTTGTATATTTCATCATAAATTCTGTTCATTGTATCGCCTGAGGCTGTGTTTGTATAATATGCAATTTTCGGAACATCCCAACCTTTGAGATAATACTCATACCAGACATCAATAAGTTTTTTTGCAGGTTCTGAATATGTAAAGGCATTTGTTGTATCAAAAACTATAAAGTCCACATCAGCATCAGTAAGCATCTGAACATGTTTTCTGAAAACCCATTCATCCTCTGCAGAATAGTAACCGAGCAGAGGTTCTCCCCAGAAATGAAACTCTTGCTGAACCCCTCCGCCTGCCGAAATCCATGCTTCCTCCGAGAGTATTGCGTTTGGGCTTTCTCTGAGAATTTCTGAATTGTCAATTATTCTTGTACTGCCGTGTTGTCCATGCCATAAAAAATAGAAAACACCAACCAATTTTTTACTGTCACCGTAAGAAGATGTGACATTTCTTCCGAGACTGTCAGTACATGACAAAGAACCATTCACATCTGCCTTAACATCTTTCGTTTCACCTGTTCCCGCAAGATTGAAAAGCGTCATAAAACAAACAACAATTGAAGTTATTGCTTTCACCCAGAAACTTTCAAATTTACTCATAAGATTTGATCCCCCTATTATTTTTCCGCTACACAAACAGAAATTTTTACTGTCAATAAAATGTTCTCTCTGTACCGGAAAGAAGCATCTAAAAATTGGTAATTATATTGTCCTTAATTTTTCGTATTCATCTTCTGTAATTTCAATTACCTTGCCGTGTTTAAATCCGTAAGGGAAGGAAAAAAACTCTGTCATTCTTTCAAAATTCATATTTCCTTCTTTTGGTGACACAAAGGGAACATATCCCATTTTTTCTTTTTCGCAACCGAAGAAATCAAGCATAAGACACCATCTGCCGTCAGGCAAAACATAAGTTGTGGGTCCTTCATAAGAACCGGGGTTCGGCACTTCATTTTCCATATATTTCTCAAACTGCTCATCGTGAATAAAAGGTCCGTAAAGATTTTCTGATGTAGCATGCATGTTCATTGAGGGATTTTGAGCATTTTTATAAAAAAGGTGGTATGTATTTCCCACTTTCACAATATGTGAATCGAGAATCTCATTATCTTTTGTAAAATAAAGTTTTGGTTCTGAAAATGTTTCAAAATCTTTTGTAACCGAACAATAAATTGACATGTGTTTATAGTCAGTCTCTTCGACGGTTGAACCCCAATGAATGAGATATTCTTTATTTTCTTCATCAAAAAAAACTTCAGGCGCCCACATGCAACCGAAATCATCTCTGCCGAAATGAACTAACCTTTCTTCCGAAAAATTCACAAGGTCATCTGTTTTCCACATTCTGAGATGCTTACTGCCTGTTCTGTTTATATCGGACCAATCAAGATGAAGATTTTCGTCATAACGATTTGCAACGCACAAATCAGTTGTAATAATCATAAAACCGCCTGTGTGAAGCCTTATAACTTCAATGTCACGACAACCCTTTTCACCTTTTTCAGCGGTGAGAACACACTTTCCGTCATTTACCTTCTCCCAATTAAACCCGTCATGGCTTATACTGAAATAAACCTGCTCTCCGTCGGGAGTTATTTTTTCTTTAAAATGTGCAAACAAGTATGGCATAAAACTCACCTCACCTTTGATTTGATACTTTAAGTATATCAGCGCAAAATAAAAAAGTCAATTTTTCTTGACTTGAGAGATTTGATAAAATATACTTTAATCAGTCATTGAAAATTATAATTTACTAAAACACTTATAACGAGGAAAAAAAATGAAACCTGTTATCGGAATAGTAAAAAGTTCAAATATAGTTTATCATCTTTGCGGTGAAATTGAGTATATTCTTGCACTGAAAAAATGTGGTGCAGAAGTAAGATTTGTAAAAAACATTACAAATGCACTAAAATGTGACGGAATTCTTTTGACAGGCGGAAGTGATATCACTCCCTCTTTTTACGGAGAAGAAAAGCATAAAAAATGCGGTAAAAC
>JAZOAY010000172.1:0-3530 GCA_045595725.1 Acutalibacteraceae bacterium
AAAAAAGAGCCTAAAAAACTTTCAGGCGACGAAGATATGATTATTAATTATTACAGACTTCTGGAAAAAGAGGATAAAGCTGAATTCTTTGAGAAAATCAAGGATGCTTATCTTGATATTATTTGTGGTGTTGATGACAAATAATTTTTAATTTTTTTTAAATTGACATTTATGGTCGAATATAGTAAAGTGTAACTGTAATTATTATTTTAGGAGTAAGATATGAAAAAAATTATTGCTATACTTATTTCTGTGACAATGGTATTTGTTTTGGTATCCTGTGGCGGAAATTCAGAAAACAAAGAAACAACAACCACAGCTAAAACTGATGATTTTATCTCAACTGAAAAAACTGAACATGAAACCGAGCTTGTCACAAAGGTTGTAGTCAACGAAGATGGGTCCACAGAATTATTTACGGAAATTGTTGAAGTAACTGATAAAGAAGATTCTTCAACTGAAAATGAAACTGAAACGACAACAAAAAAACATGATTCTGAGGCAAGTAAAAATCCTTCTGAGTGGACAAAGGAGCAGGTTGTTGATTTTTACAAGCAGGCTTGTGCTAATTCTTCGCATGTTACTTCAAAGCAGACAATGCACATGAGAAAAGATTCACTTAAAGCTGCTGGCGGTCTCGGTTCATTTTTGAGTATTGCTGAACCGATTATCAGGGGTGTAATGAAACTTAATGAAGTTGATGTGCCAGGTATTACGGGCGGTCACGAAAATCTTACTGTTGATGATTGTAAAACTGCAAAAGCGTATAAAAGCGGTGATTACATAGTTGTGGAAATGACTATGAAAGATCAGGTTGACGGTGTTTACGGCAAGAGAAATGAAGGTCACATCGGTCATGCAATATTTGTTGTTGACGGTGTTGCTGAAGTAGCTGAGCAGTTTTCACAGTTTGATGTAAGGTATAAAGAAGCTGATATCAAAATCTATTATACAGATGCAAAACTTAAAGTGAAGATAAATAGTGATGGTGTGATAGAAAAAGGTACATGGACCTATGTCTGTACTCCGGTTGTCAATAATCTTTACATTGAAGGCATTACTGTTAATGATGCTGGTGCAGTTATTGACTATGGTGTTACATTGAATGGTGGTTTTTAAGTTTTAATTATGAAGCGGTTATTTGGGTGAATGAAGAAAGTTTCACTTAAATAACCGCTTTTTGTTGTATTTTTATCATGAATTTGATACAATTATTTCATATTGAAGATGGAGATGATTCTATGAATGATATTTTTGAAAGATATAACAAATTACAAGTCTGTCGTGAAGAAATGGAACAAGCTGTCCGTATGATGTGTGAAACATATCATAAAGGCGGTAAAATCCTTGTTTGCGGAAATGGCGGCAGTTGCGCTGACAGTGAACATATCGTGGGTGAGTTGATGAAAAGTTTTGTTCTGCCAAGAAATATTCCTCAGTCAGATGCAGAAAAACTTGAAAATCTTCTTGGTTGTGAAGCGGATTTATTCAAGAAAAATCTCCAGAGAGGTATACCTGCTTTTTCTCTTTGTTCGCAAAGTGGCGTTATGACTGCGTATAATAATGATGTGAATGCGGAGCTTGTGTATGCACAGCTTCTTTACGCTTCGGCGAGAGAGAATGACCTGCTTATCGGTATCTCAACTTCAGGTAATTCCAAAAATGTTGTAAATGCTGTTAAAGTTGCAAAAGCAATGGGAATAAAAAGTTTATGTCTGACAGGGGCAAGGCAATGTGAAATTGACAAGTTTGCTGATTGCGTAATTAAGGTTCCTGAAACCGAAACATACAAGATACAGGAACTTCATTTGCCGGTATACCATTACTTGTGTCTTGAAACTGAAAGAATACTGTTTGGATAATATTAATAATTTTTGACTAATTTATTAAAAAGTATTGAAAATTATAAACAACTGTTGTATTATAGTACTTGGGTGTAACCCTATATTAAAACGAAAAGAGGAGAAAAAATGGACAAGTTCTTTAAAATCTCAGAACGTGGTTCCACAGTGAGAACTGAAATCATTGCAGGTCTTACAACGTTTTTTGCAATGGCATATATTATCGTTGTAAACCCCAATCAGATTGTCGGATTCAGCTTTGATGTGCCCGGCATACCAAAAATCTGGAATGCAGTTTATATTGCATCAATTATAGCAGCGGTAATAGGTACTTTACTATATGCTTTTTACGCAAAACTTCCATTTGCACAGGCTTGCGGTATGGGTCTTAACTCTTTCTTTTTTACGTCTTTTGTTCTTCCGCAGATTATTTCCGGTGGTGACGTAATAAAGGGCTATCAGGCAGGTCTTGTGATTATCCTTGTTTCAGGTTTAGTATTTCTGATTTTATCTGTTACAGGTGCAAGAAGTTATATTGCCAAGGCGATGCCCGAATGTATTAAAAAGGCAATACCTGCAGGTATTGGTCTGTTTATTGCATTTATCGGTTTCCAGAATGTAGGTATCATTCAGGCTAATCAGTATACTCTTGTACAGTTTGTTAAAATTAATGGTGCTGCATGGGCAGATATTGCACCTGCTATTATTGCACTTCTTGGTTTTATTATCATAGCTGTTCTTTCAAAACTCAAAGTAAAAGGTGCGGTTCTTATCGGCATTCTTGCTACAACTGTAATTTATTATCTTGCTACATGGCAGATGCCCAGCTTTGATTTCAGTTCTGTAGCAGAACCTTTCAAGGATTTTGCTGACATCGGTATTACTGCTGTGTTCAAAGGTGAATCTTGGAAAAATGCTTTCTCAGGTGAAATGGTTGGCGGTATATTCTCTGCAATTATGCTTATAGTAACATTTTGCCTTGTTGATATGTTCGATACAATCGGCACACTTTACGGTGCTGCATCAGAAGCAAATATGCTTGATGAAAATGGTGACCCCATTGATATTGATAAATCAATGGCTTGTGACTCAATAGCAACTGTATCAGGTGCTGTTTGCGGTACTTCAACTGTTACAACTTTTGTTGAATGTGCATCGGGTGTTGCCGCAGGTGGCAGAACAGGTTTAACAAGCCTTGTTACATCACTTTGCTTTATTGCATGTTTGTTCTTGTCACCCTTGGCAAGTATCATTCCCGCAGCAGCTACTGCTCCTGCACTTATCTTTGTTGGTGTATTGATGCTTAAGAATTTCTCAAAAGTTGATATGGAAGATATGAGAAGTGCAGTTCCTGCATTCCTTACACTTGTAATGATGCCCTTGACTTATTCAATTGCAAACGGTATCGGTATCGGTGCGATTTCTTACGTTGTCATTACATTGTTTACAGGTAAATACACAAAGAAAGATATTGCCGTTACAATCATTGCATTACTCTTTGTATGTAAATTTATATTCGGTGCTATCTGATTTGTAAAAAATGTAAAGTTATGCCCTTGTTTCTGTTCAGAAGCAAGGGCTTTAATATTTTTTAAAATTTCTTAACTTAAAATAGTTGAAAAATTTTGTAAAATGCATCATACTTTAAATATATAGTAATATTTGTTAATAGAAATTACATATAATGTT
>JAZOAY010000173.1:0-13169 GCA_045595725.1 Acutalibacteraceae bacterium
GTGAATTTTCTAAAATCACAGCACGTCCTTTTTCCTCTAAAAAAGGGATTCTGTGGCAATTGGAAAAACATAAAAACAATCAGGTTTTTCACGAAAACAAGGACGAAAAATCCTTTTTCGAATGGCTTGGAAACGACGGAAAGAATACTTTCAGACAGGTTTGTCTGACTGCAGAAGGTCTGACAATTCACTACACAGTTTTCCCTGATAAAGTCAAGAGAAAAGAAACGGGAAATGCCGTTAAAACAACTCAGCAGAGTCACAATAAAGAAAAAAGCTACATTCTTAAACAGGGCGAAAACATTCCGGCACTTGTCGACCTTGGTGTTTTTTCAAAAGATTTCAATATCATAAAAAGCAAATATGATAAATTCAGACAGATAAACCGTTTTGTTGAAATTATTGATGATGCTTTTTCAAAACTTGGCAAAGATGAAATTACAATACTTGATTTCGGTTGCGGAAAATCTTATCTTACTTTCATTGTTTACTATTATTTCACCGAAATCAAAAAGGTCAAAGCCAACGTTATCGGCTATGACCTTAAAGAAGATGTTGTTAAAAACTGTAATGAAATTGCAAAACGTTACGGTTATAAAAACCTGAAATTCTACGTTAATGACGTTACAAAAGACGAACTTTACAAAGGAAATGTTGACATGGTAATTACTCTGCATGCATGTGATATTGCAACAGATTTTGCACTTTACCATGCAATCACAAACGGTGTCCCAAACATTTTTTCTGTTCCCTGCTGTCAGCATGAAATTTGCCAAAGTATAAAAAAAGGCGGTGACTTTGACCTGCTTCTCAATCACGGCCTTATCAAAGAACGTTTTTCAGCTTTACTTACCGACAGCATCAGAGCGGAAATCCTCAAAGAATGCGGTTATGAAGTTGACATTGTTGAATTTGTTGACTTTGCTCATTCACCAAAAAATCTTATGCTCAGGTGCAAACTAAAAAAACAAAAAACACCTGATCTTGGAAAAATCAAAAAACTTACCGAGCAATACGGTTTCACACAGAAATTGCTCGCATTGCTTTAATAAAAAAGTAGCTGTAAAAAACGAAAGTTTTTTACAGCTACTTTTTATTTAACTGTAATCTGACACATTTTCATTGTGGTCAATGCTGCTTCGTGGGTTTCAGGAGTTACACCTGCACAGCATGAGGAGTCAACAGAAATTTCTGCTTCGGGGAAATTTGCTTTCAATACAAGTGCATTTGACACTACACAGATATCTGTACAAAGCCCCACAAGTTCCGCCCCAAAATTTTCGCCATCTGTTTTTTCTTCAATGAAATCAGGCAAATCAACTGAACCAAATGTTATTTTTTCAACAACTGTGTAATCTTTACCCTCAAGTGCCTTTTGAACTTCATCGTTCAGTTGCCAACCATCTGTATCTTTTATACAATGAGGTACGGGAAGATTTTTCCCCTCTGCAGTTTCCATGTAATCTTCAAAATGTGTATCGTAAGTTACAATGATTTCACCGTCATAATTTTTGATTTTTTCTGTCACGGATGGTACTATTGCTTCGGCTTCTTTTGTACCTAATGCACCGTCAACAAAATCCTTCTGCATATCTACTACTATAAGAAACTTTTTCATTTAAATTTTCCCCCAGAGCAAGTTGAAAATTTTCATTCTGCTTTCCGATTCATTGTAGTTTACATCAATAGGGTCTGAACTTTTATAAAACCCGTCAATTGTGCTTTTCAGAAAAATATAAAAAGGAGTTGCTTTAACAAAATAAATTGCATAGTGAATGAATGCATGACCATAAATTTCAATTGCAATTCTCTCGCTATCCATTCCATGGAAAGTTTTTCCGTCAGCATATGTGTCAATTATTTCCTCTGCATATTCTATGCAGAATTTTTTATCGAGAAATCTTGAATCCATATGAACGCTGAATTTTCCTTTTTCTTCACTTATTGACGTAGGATGAGGTACACTTGTTTCCCAATCTTCTTTAGGGATATATGAACTTGCTATTTCAAGAATATACCCTGCTGCCTCACCTTTGTCAAAATCATGTTCAATCATTGAAATAATTGTAGCCAACAAAACTCTCGGCGGTACATTTTTACCGATGTATAAAAGTCCCGCAACAAGACCTAAGCCAATAAAAGCTGAATCTATTATTGCTTCCTCTGTTTCTGCCAGCTTATCTTCACTTACAACATCTTCCCTTGTTATACTTGCAGCAAAAACCGTTTGCGTCCCAAACTGAAAAACTGTCACCAACACAAGAATTACAGAAATAACTCTGAGATATTTTTTTGTTTTCATCGGAGCTCCTCCCTTTTACTTTCTTCCTAAATATTCTTCGAGAACCTGTCCTGTTTCTTTCATTGCCTTCGCCGCTTCGACACCAACATATCTCCAATGCCACGGCTCATAAATAATTTCAGTAATTGACTGCTTATCCTCTGATTTCGGATAACGGAGAATAAATCCGTAATCCTGTGCATGTTCATCAAGCCATGCATAAGCTGCTGAATTTTCAAAATCTTCCGTAACCCAACCGATGTCCATTGCAAGACCCGCATTATGTTCACTTGTTCCGGGTGGAAGAATAATTCTTGCAGCATTCTGAGTTGCTGTTACTTTGTCGTACCCTTGTGAAACATAAAGATTAATTTTATTATTGAAATTATTCTTCTGTGTTTCATAACTTCTGTAGCCTGAATTGGGTGTTAATGTAACCCCGTCTTCCTTTGCTGCATCATACATTTTCTGATAATGAGGAGCCACTCTGTAGTCAAGATAAACTCCTGAACCTTTTACTGCTTCTTCAAGTTTCGGAACATATCCTTCTTTAAGGATGTAGTTTCTGTTTACAAGAGTTAAATTCCAATCTTTTTCGGGAATGGTGATTTCCGTAGGATTAAAACCTGCATAAGAATAGGCATATCCTGACTCAGTTGCAGAAGCTGCAGGATTTGTCATTCCCGGCTGTACATCTGTTACACCGCCCTGTACGTCATCAAGTTTCACAAGGTAATTCATGCTCACCCAACCTGAATAATTGCCGTAAAGAGTAAATCCCCAAGAGTCTTTCTGCTCAGAAATAATAAGTCTTGTTCCGCTGGGAACAGTTGTTACAACATTGAAATCCGAACCGGCTCCTGCACGCATATTGAGAGGGTCACCGTCATTTGTTTTTACAACGTAAGTATTTGGAGAAACCGTTACTGTTTCTGTTGTGGTTTCGGGAGAAGTTGTCGTTTCCACCTCTTCGTTTCCGCCACATGCAGAAAAAGTTGATATTATGATAATTGCCGCAGAGAGGAGACAAATAAATTTTTTCACTTTCAAACACATCCTTTAATTTCGCAACATTTTTATTGTTCTTATTTTTGAAAAAGCCTGAATAAACAACGGAATAATAACTGCCTCAACACCAATCATTACAAGTGTCTGCACAACTCTCGGTGCAAGTACTCCGAGATAGGGTGAATGGTACATATAATAAATCCAGAAAGTATTAAGTCCAAGACTAAAAAACAACTGAGTTATCACAATGGGAATAAGCGAACGGAAAAAGGGATTTAATTTTCCGTCAGATTTTTTCCCTAAAAACATACCGAAAACAGCACCCACAAGAACTGCTGTCAGAGTGAAGCCGGGAAAGAAATCTCCCACAGGGAACATAACTGCACCTAAAACATCACTGACACCCGACACCAACACACCACCTTTTACTCCGTAGAGGTATGCGGCAATTGCTACAGGTACAAATGCAAAGCTCACCTTAATCTGCTGACTGCTTACAACAGGCACAAGACGTGACAGAACAATTTCAAGTGCCGTAAGCATTGCAAGGGTCGCCAGCATAACAAGTGAAGACATATTATTTTTGTTTTTTGACATAAAAAATCCTCCTTATCACAACTCGCTGAAATAATAAGGAGGTTTGGTCTTTATTATTCTACAGCGGGATGCAAAATATCAACCGCAGATTTCAGATTATTTCTAAAATCTTTCGCCCTCAAGACAACTCCCCGTTCTTAGAGGTACTTAACGCTGATACTTTTACTCTGTAAGTTATTTTTATTTTTTATCTGTATCAAGAAGTTTATTCAGTTCCTGCATGAATGTATTGATATCACGGAACTGTCTGTAAACAGATGCAAAACGAACATAGGCAACATCGTCAATATCCTTGAGTTTTTCCATTGCAAGTTCGCCTATCTGAATTGATGTAACTTCTCTGTCAAGTGAATTCTGAAGTTGAGTTTCAATATCACTTACTGCTCTTTCGATTGTTTCAGAGGTTACGGGACGTTTTTCACAAGCCTTAATCATACCGTTGAAAAGCTTCTGTCTGTCAAATACCTGACGCGACTTATCTTTTTTTACAACGATAATCGGCACACTTTCGATAATTTCGTAAGTTGTAAAACGCTTTGCGCATTTGATACACTCGCGACGGCGACGGATTCTTTCACCGTCATCAGCGGGACGTGAATCAATAACCTTACTTTCTTCATAACCGCAGAAAGGACATTTCATCAAAAAACACTTCCTAACAATAAAATATATCGGGCTTTTCAATCATTGTAACACAATATTTATTATTTTTCAACAATATTCAACTTTTTCTTCAGATATTCGCAGGATTTTTTTATTTCATCGGGAGATGAAAAATTATGTCTGTAAAGTTCAACTATATAATTTCCTTTATAATTTACTTTTTTCATCTCATCAAAAAGAATGTCAAAATTAAAATCACCTTTACCGGGAGGAAGACATGTCTCCCCTGCCTTATTATCGCTGACATGAATATTCACAATTGACTCTGAGAATTCAGGAAGAAAATCTTCAATTTCAAATGAACATTTTTTCATCTGTTTCACATCAAAATTGAACCTGAAATTTTCTCCCATATAGTTTTTCATTTTTCTCAGGAATTCAGGATTACCGCTGCACATTGACCAAACATTTTCCTGAACTGTTTCGACATCAAACTTTTTGCCTGTTTCCGCAAGATAAGAAAAACGTTCAAAATATTCTTCCTCACTTACTTCACAAGGAAATCTTGCACCATGAATTATAAGATACTTTGCACCTATTTCATTTGCAGCATCAAAAAACTTTTTATAATATTCGGTCATTTCATAAAATCTTTTTTTGTAACGTGAAAAAAAGAAAAATGATTCACAGGCTGATGTAAAAGGATGCAGAGAATCTGTTTTTATTGAGTAGTAATCCTTCACAGCGTTCAGTTCTTTCAGATATTCCTTTGAAAGTTCACTATCAGCATTGAAGAAAATTTCTGCAGTATGAATACCCAGTTTCCCTATTTCTTTAAGGGAATTTTTGGTTTCAAGGGGATAAAAACACGAACTTGAAGCTCCGATTGCCATAAATTTGCACCTCTTACATTATTTTTCATTGCTTTATAAATTCAAAAAAAGTATAATTTTTTTTGAAATGAGGAAATGAAACGAAATGAAATTAAATAAATATACAAAAACAATAATTATCCTTGGCAGTATACTTACAGTAATTGCCATGGTTTTCTGTGCCTTGACAGATATCTGTGCAGGTAAAACGGGTAACTACTATGTGATGATGAGTTACTCACGTGACTTTGCAATACTCGCCCGTCAATATACGGGACTTACAATACTGGGCGGAATTATTACTCATGTAATATATAAAGAACCCGATAAAGAATAACTAAAAGAGTGGGAGCCGAGCTCCCACTCTTTTTATATAATTCCGTCTTTTTTCATCTGGATAATATTTTCCTTGTGTTTAAGGACAACAATAACACTCATAACAAGATTTATTGCAAAAACGCCAAATATCGTGCTGAGCGGCTGATGTGTGATAAAGTTAACAAGCATAACTCCGAAAGGAATCATGGAAACACCCACAACAGAACCGAGACCAACTTTTTTCTTGATGAGAATTGTAAGAATAAACACAAGTGCAAGAGGGACAAAGGCAAAGGGGCATATTGCTGCAATTGTACCGCCTGTTGCCGAAACTCCTTTGCCGCCTTTGAAACCGAAAAACACGGGAAAAATGTGTCCTATAACAACAAACAGACCTGCCCATGCGAGCAAAATCATGCTTTCTTCATCAAATTTATGTTTGAGAACAAGCACATAAGCTAACGACTTTGAAAGGTCAAGAATAAGAACTATCACGCCTGCTATTTTTCCGAAAACACGGAAGGCATTCGTTGCTCCCGCGTTTCCGCTACCATATTCTCTGATGTCTTTTCTGTACATAATTCTCGGAACGATAACTCCGAAATTAAGACAACCTATAAAATATCCGATTATTGCATATAAGACAAATTTCATACTACTACCTGTTTATCTGATTATTTATTTTCTTCTTTTTTATCTTTTGGATTTTTAGAATTGGTATATTCACCAGCATCAAAAACATAGTCCTTACCGGGGAAAATTGCATTGAGAAGAATACCTGCAATTGCTGCTACTGCAAGAGCTGAAAGAGTAACTGTAACCGAACCGATTGTGAACGTGATACCTGCTGTAAGACCGAGAGCAAGCACAAGAATAACTGCTGCAACGATTGTGTTACGGCTCTTTGTCAGGTCAACTTTGTTTTCCACAAGATTTCTGATACCGATTGCAGAAATCATTCCGTAAAGAACAAGTGAAATACCGCCGATTACTGCTGTAGGAATCAGGTTTATAAATGCTGCAATTTTGGGTGAGAATGAAAGGACAATCGCAACACCTGCTGCAATTCTTACAACCTTGGGGTCATAAACTTTTGTAAGAGCAAGAACGCCTGTGTTTTCACCGTAAGTTGTGTTTGCAGGGCCACCGAAAAGTGATGAAAGTGTCGTAGCTAAACCGTCACCGATAAGCGTTCTGTGAAGACCGGGGTCTGCAATAAAGCTTTTACCTGTTGTTGCACTGATAGCAGAAATATCACCGATATGTTCCATCATTGTTGCAAGTGAAATGGGAACACAGATGATAATTGCACTAATAATGAGGTTTTTGTCAGGGGTGTTACCGAAAACAATATTTTCTTTCATTACAGGAAGTCCTATCCAAGCTGCATCCTTAAGTGCCTCAATCTTTGCAGCTTCAAAAACTTCCATTCCGCAAAGTTGCATTATAACTGCAGCCAGAACGGAAATGATAATACCAATAAGGATGGGAACAATTTTTGCCATTCCTTTGCCCCAGATGTTACAAACTGCAACTGCAGCAATCGCGATAATTGCCAGGTACCAGTTTGTCTGTGCATTGTTAATTGCTGAGGGTGCAAGGATAAGTCCTATTGCAATAATTATGGGACCTGTTACAATAGGCGGGAAGAATTTCATAACTTTTCTTACATCGAAAATTTTAAAGAGCAATGCAAGAATAAGATACACAAGACCTGCAACTGCAACACCCAAACATGCGTAGGGAAGCATTTTTGCCTGTGCTTCAGGGTCTTCACCGCCAAGCGCCTTGACAGCGGCATAACCGCCGAGGAAAGCAAATGAAGAACCAAGGAATGCAGGAACCTTCATCTTTGTAACAAGATGGAAGAAAAGTGTTCCGAGGCCGGCCATCAGAAGGGTTGTCTGAATGTTAAGACCTGTCAGCAATGGAACAAGCACAGTTGCACCGAACATAGCAAATGTATGCTGGAAACCGAGGACTAAAGTCTTGCCTGTACCGAGTTCCTTAAAGGAATCATAAATCGGATTGTCGCCTACTGCTTTTTTGGGCTTTGACATAATTGTACATCCTTTCTCTTTTGTAATTGGAAAGTGCAAATTATTTGCAATCTTAGTTTACTATATTAAAATGACTTTTGTCAATATTCATTAAAATTTAAATATAAAATTTAACAATTTTATTGTAAAAAACAACTTAATGTGCTATCATTAGATAAATATACACGTTAGGAGAAAAAGCACATGATAAGAAATGACAGCCACGTTTTATGGTATTCAAAACCTGCACCCACATGGACTTACGCTTTACCCATCGGCAACGGTCATCTTGGGGCTATGATATACGGCGGAGATAAAAAAGAAAAAATTTCACTTAACCACGATGAAATCTGGAGTGGTACACCCCATTGCAATTATTTACGTAATGAAAAACAGAAAGAAGACAGAAGCGAATTTTTCTTCAAAGCAAGAGAACTTGCTCTTGACGGCAAAAAATATGAGGCTCAGGAACTTCTTCAGGATAATTTTAACGGCTCATGGTCACAGGCATATCTGCCTCTCGGTGACATTGACCTGGATTTCCTCCTTGACGGAAAAGTTACAGAGTTCAGACGTGAACTTAATTTGCAGAATGCTGTCGCCTCAGTTTCTTACAAAATCGGCAAAGTAAAAATCGAAAGAGAATATATTGCATCATTCCCGAAAAACGCAATTATAATGAGCATAAAAAACGATGCTGAAAACGGCATTGATTTCGAACTTAAATATTCTTCTTACCTGAAACACACAACACGTTTTGAAAATTCTTACTTTATTGTTGATGCAGAGTGCCCTGTAAAAACGGACAACGATGCCGGTGAAACAGTTGACAAATTCTATATTTATTCCGACACGGAAAAAGGTATTCTTTCCCGTTCAATTGTTAAAATTCTTGATGACAATGCAACTGTAGAAGAAAGCAAAAACGGAATTATTGTTAAAGGGTCAAAAGATACTACTATTGTCTTTTCGTGTGAAACAAGCTTCAACGGTTATGACAAACATCCCGAAAGAGAAGGCAAGGAATATAAAAATGCATGTCTTTCTTACATAAATGCTTGTGAAGGTCTGACCTATGAGGAACTGAAAGATGAGCATATAAAAGACCATCAGAAATATTATGACAGAGTTTCTCTCGATTTAAACGGCGATGACAAAACAGATATTTCAACAAAAGACAGACTTGAAAACTTTGAAAAGGACAAAAACGACAAAAACCTTTACACTCTCCTTTTCAACTACGGAAGATATCTCACAATTGCTGCTTCAAGACCCGGAACTCAGCCAACAAACCTTCAGGGAATCTGGAACGACAGAGCCTGTCCTCCCTGGAACTCAAACTATACAATCAACATCAATACGGAAATGAACTATTGGCCGACTCTCATGTGCAATCTTGAAGAAATGCACAGTCCGCTTATCGGTCTTGTTGAAGATTTGTCAGAAACAGGCATTAAAATAGCACAGGACTTCTACCATGCAAAAGGTTTCACATGTCACCATAACACAGATATCTGGAGAATGGCTCATCCTGTTCCCGGTAACTCACAATGGTCTTTCTGGCCCTTGAGTTCAGGTTGGTTCTGCCGTCACCTCTTTGACCATTATGAATATACAGGAGATAAAAATTTCCTTAAAGAAAAAGTTTATCCTATCATGAAAGCTGCCGCAGAATTCTATCTTGATATTCTTGTAACAGACGACGAAGGATACCTTATTATCGCTCCTTCAACATCTCCCGAAAACGAATATCATTTCGGTGGTCATAAATGTTCTGTCAGCGAAACAACTACAATGACAATGTCAATTGTAAAAGAACTTTTCACCAACTGCATTGAATCCTGCGAAATTCTCGGTGAAGATAAAGAATTTGCAGAACTCCTTAAGTCAAAGCTGGAAAACATGCTTCCTTTCAGAATCGGAAGCAAAGGTCAGCTTCTTGAATGGTATCTTGAAGAAAAGGATTGTGACCCCCACCACAGACATACTTCTCACCTTTACGCTCTTCACCCTGCAAACCTTATTACAAAGGAAGAAACTCCCGACCTTTTCGAAGCTTGTAAAAAGAGCCTTGAAATCAGAGGTGACGACGGCACAGGTTGGAGTCTCGGGTGGAAAATCAACTTCTGGGCAAGACTTCTCGACGGTGACCACGCACTTATTCTCCTTAACAATCAGCTCAGATTCAAGGATGATACAAAAACAGTTTACAGAGGCGGCGGTACTTACGCAAACCTCTTTGACGCTCATCCTCCTTTCCAGATTGACGGTAACTTCGGCGCATCAAGCGGTATTGCCGAAATGCTCCTGAGAAGTATAAAGAACGATATTTATCTTCTTCCCGCACTTCCCTCATCATGGGAAACAGGCTCAGTTAAAGGTCTTAAAGCAAAAGGCAATGTAACCGTTGACATTGAATGGGAAAACGGAAAGCTTAAAAACTACCGTCTTGAAAACGCAAACGAAAACACACGTGTTTTCTATGACGGAAAAGAGGTAAAATAAATGATTTCTATTCAGGGCGTTACTAAAAAATACGGCAAATTCAAAGCAAATGACGATATTGATTTTACCGTACAGGACGGTCAGATTGCCGTTCTCCTCGGCCCCAACGGTGCAGGCAAATCCACTCTTATCAAATGTATTACAGGACTTCTCAGATTTGAAGGACTTATTGAAATTGACGGGCACAATAACAAATCAATTGAGGCAAAAAAACTTTTAGGATATATTCCTGAAATGCCCGCAGTTTACGACATGCTCACCGTATCTGAGCATATAGAGTTCATCTTACGTGCGTACAAGTGCGACGATAAAGATTACGCTGAAAAACTCCTTGAAAGATTTGAAATGTCTGATAAAAAAGACAAGCTGGGCAAAGAACTTTCAAAGGGCATGCAACAGAAGCTTTCTATCATTTGTGCTCTTGCACATAAACCAAAATGTGTGATTTTTGATGAGCCCATGGTAGGACTTGATCCCCATGCGATAAAAGAACTTAAAGAAATTTTTGTTGAACTTAAAAATAACGGTGCAAGTGTTCTTATCAGTACACACATGCTTGACAGCGTTGAAGATTACTGGGACGTTGCAAACATTATGGTAAACGGCACTTTCGCCGCAACAAAAACAAATGATTCCCTTGACTCCTCAAAGAGCCTTGAAGAAATGTTCTTTGAAATCACGGAGGGAAAATCTGATGAATAACCCTCTTGTTTACGTTCTTGCGACTCGTTTCAAAAACAAACTTCTTTCAATTGTGAAAAAGCCGGGGCAGATGATTTTTATTCTGATTTTTGCGGCGATGTTTTTCTTTTCTGTTTTTGCAGGAAATCAATCAGGCGGTTTGTTTTACAATTACCGTGACTTTAATGAGCTGCTCTCCATCTGCCTTGTTCTTTTCGGGGTATCATATTCCCTGACATCTTTCAGCGGAATCTCGAAAGGTGCAAGTATGTTCTCAATGAGTGACGTAAACTTGCTTTTTTCCTCCCCTGTCAAGCCCATTCCTATTCTTATTTACGGACTTATCCAACAGATGGGTACAAGTTTACTTCTCGGTTTCTTCATTCTCTTTCAGTACACAACCATTCATAACTTTTACGGAGTTGATATTAAGTTTATCGTTGCAGTTTTTTTGCTTTATGCTTTAGTCAGCTTCTGCGGACAGTTGACAGCAATGGTAATTTACATTCTTACAAGTTCTGATGAAAGAAAGAGAAACACTGCTAAATATTCATTTATCGGAATCATTGCAGCAGGTGTTGCAGGAATTTTCCTTCATGCACTTTCTCTGGGTCAGGAAAATATGATAGAAAATGTTGTTGCTTCCGCTTCATCTTTACCTGTTATGTTTTTCCCTGTAATCGGTTGGTCAAAGATGATTTTAACAGGACTATTTGCAGGTAAAACAGTCAATATTCTTTATGTTACACTCGGCTCTCTGCTGATGATTGCTTACATCATTGTAATGGTACTTCTTGTAAAAGTGAAACAGACAGACTATTATGAAGACGTACTGAAAGCCACAGAAGTTTCATTTAGTGCAATTACCGCAAAAAAAGAGGGCAAACTTAACGAAGTTGTTCCTCAGAATGTAAAAGTAGGCAAGACAGGTCTTGACGGCGGAAACGGTTCAGATGTTTTCTATTACAAACACAAAGTTGAATCACGCCGTGCAAAAGCATTTATCTTTGACGTACAGACGCTTGTTTACATTGCGGTAATCTCGGTTTTTGCTTTTGTTATGAAAAACGAGGGCATTCTGCCGGTGCTTATTCTTGCAATTTACTTGCAGATGTTCTCAGTCGCATTAGGAAGATGGGTTAAAGAACTTCTCCTTCCCTATGTTTATCTTATCCCCGAAAAACCAATGAAAAAGCTTTTTAACTGTCTCAAAGAAAGTTTTGTAAAAATCATAACTGAAGCCGTTGTGCTTTTCGTTATCGTAGGATTTATCATGAAACTTGAGCCTTTGGAAATTTTAGGATGTATACTTATCAGAATTTCATGCGGTATTCTTTTTACGGGAGTAAATTTATTCTGCGACAGATTTTTCGGCGGAATTTCAATTAAGGCATTAACACTTATACTTTATTTCCTTTTTGTGATGATTTTCACAGTCCCTGCAATTATCACCGCATTTTTCCTTTATCAGTTCACATATACGGAAATATGGTTAATTTGTGTAATTTCCGCAATTGTGAATACTCTTTCAGGCATTCTTACACTTTTCATAAGCAGAAATGTTTTGCAATATGCAGAACTTAATAACAGATAAAATTAATTTTCAAACGGAGGAAATCAAAATGCTTTCAGACATTGAAATCGCTCAGGGAGCGAAAATGCTCCCCATTACAAAAATTGCAGAAAAAATGGGACTTGATACAGACCTTATTGAACCTTACGGCAAATATAAGGCGAAACTCCCCAAAGAACTTTTTGAAAAAGTAAAAGACAACGAGGACGGTAAACTCATCCTTGTTACTGCAATCAATCCTACACCTGCAGGTGAAGGCAAAACAACAACAAGCATCGGTCTCGGTCAGGCAATGCACAAAATCGGCAAAAACGCAGTTCTTGCTTTGAGAGAACCTTCACTTGGTCCCGTTTTCGGTGTTAAAGGCGGTGCCGCAGGCGGCGGTTATGCTCAGGTTGTTCCCATGGAAGACATCAACCTTCATTTCACAGGCGACATGCATGCAATCACAGCTGCAAACAACCTTCTTTGTGCTGCAATTGACAACCACCTTCAGCAGGGCAATGAACTTGGCATTGACCAGAGAAGAATTCTTTTCCCACGTGTGCTTGATATGAATGACAGAGCACTTCGTAACGTAGTTGTAGGCCTTGGCACTAAGACTGACGGTGTTCCCAGAGAGGACCACTTTATGATTACCGTTGCCAGCGAGATTATGGCTATCCTTTGCTTAAGCGAGTCTATTGATGACT
>JAZOAY010000174.1:0-6829 GCA_045595725.1 Acutalibacteraceae bacterium
TAGAGAGTTATTGTGCTGTCTGTAGGACCTTCGCCATATATGGATGTTGCAGCAAGTATAATCGTGCCTTTTTCGAAATCACCCATATCTGCAGGAAGTTCATACAAAAAAGGCATCCATTCGTTCCAGTAGCCCTCATTCAGATTGTCCACTACAGTGCTGACATAGTGCCATGTTTCAGCATCATCAGTACTTTCGTATACAGGATATGTGCTTCCCCAATGCTCGAACGCAGCAAGAAGCTTACCGTTATCTTCTTCGTTTTTCTGGTGACAGAGCTTTATAATGGTCGGGTATTCGCTGACAACTGTACTATTTTCATCAGAGGGCTTATATATGTCGCTGACATTCTCTATCTCAAACGAAATCGGTAATCTGTCATAGCTTATATTCAGATTATCGAAACACGGAAAGATGGTGATAAAAACAGTCAGCAGCATAAGTGCCAGACGGAAAAATATGTTTTTCATTTCGTTCTCCTCGCTTGTGTTTTTGTGTTGAGTTTATTATATTACAGGTTGTTTTGAAAATCAATAATAACATGCTGTTGTAATAAATATACATCGTAGGGATGCCCCTTGCGGGCATCCGAAAATTCAGAAGCAAATCCGCGGTTGACCGCAAGGGTCAACCCTACGACACAAAATAAAAACATATATTGTAGAATATGGTGCTTTCCGACGAACCGTCAGAAATAATAGTTTAAATAGTGGTGATTGTTCCGACTTTTCATCGTAAGATAAATGAATAATTAAAATATTCAGTTTTGTTTTTTATGTTTTTCTTGACAAGACTCCTTTGTTGTGATAAAATGATTGATGTTGTGGATCAGGCTACGTGCCCCACCTCGGTGACCACACCGTGTAAAAATCAAGGATCAGCGGGTTAAGCTACGTGCTCCGCCTCGGAGATGTTTCACTCCGTGTAAAAATTAAATGAAACACATATGCGGATATGGCGGAATTGGCAGACGCGTTAGATTCAGGTTCTAATAGTTGCAAGGCTGTGCAGGTTCAAGTCCTGTTATCCGCACCAATTTTAAAGCCTTATAACTTATGGTTATAAGGTTTTTTATTTTTCTTTTGTACTCCATCAGGACTTTGAACCTGCTTATCGGCAAAGCCGATTTCAATTGTTGCCGTTGACGGCAAAGCGTAGCGTCGCCCGTCAAGTCCTGTTATCCGCACCAGTCGAGAGCCTCGACACGCAATTCGCGTAGTTGAGACTCTTATTTTTTGAGATTTTTATCTTGCTATTTAAATCACTCGTAAACACCCGTATTAATTTAAGGTCTTATAACTTATGGTTATAAGGCTTTTATTTTTTATTTATACTCCATCAGGACTTTGAACCTGCTTATCGAGCGGCTGATTTTAGCCTTGTATTACCGTAAAACTTATGTTATACTAACTGATGTAAATAAATTGTATTTTCTCTTTACATTTTCTCTGAAACGGGTGATTTTATTTTATGGAAAATGAAACTAAAACAAACCTCTTATCAAAAGCCAGAAACGCAATTGGTACAATAAAGGAATATTGGACCACTCCGCCAAAAGGAAATTATATTCCTTATAAAGAGGTTGCAAGCCTCAGCGGTGCAGGTTTCGGTGTTTACTGGACTATACTCCTTGCTTCAACAATAGGTCTTGATGCCTCAAACTTCCTTGTTGGTGCAAGTATTGGCCTGAAACCCATGGATCTTTACGTTATGCTCATTGTAGCAAACCTTGTGGGAATTCCCCTCGGTATTTTCAGAGGTTGGTACTATGACAACCACAATCTGAAAGGCGGTAAATTTCTGCCTTTTATAAAAAAGACAGGCCTTCCCATTGTACTTATCACTACCGCTTTCGTGTGGTTACCCTATGAAAACATGCAATACATAACCAAGGCTGTTGTTGTCTGGTTTATGTATATGCTCCTTAATGTTTTTCTCTGTTTCTATAATGAAAGTTATACCTATTTTCAACAGATTATTACCCCCAACGCTCAGGAACGCGCAAATGTAATGAGCATTTCTCAGGTTATTTACTCCCTTGCCCCCACTATAACAGGACTTGTTATTCCCCTTGTTGCCGGTCTTACTTGGGGGCTTAATAACATCTGGACTTACAGAATTATTTATCCCTTTTTTACCGTTGCAGGTCTTATAATCGGCACAATCTTCTTCCGCAAAGTCAAGGAAAGACTTATTCTCCCCAAAAAGAAACCTGAACCTGTCAGAATGTTTGATGCAATACGTGAAGTTGCCAAAAACAAATATTACTGGATTATTCAGGTTGCAGCATGGGTTGTTTTCCTTGAGTCAGGTTATGGTGTTATTCTCGGTTGGTCCTTTGTTTACGGTCATGGCGGAGAATATCAGGCTTCACTCGGTCTTGCAAACACAATTATCGGTAACGCCGCATTGTGGTCCATGCTTCTTTGCCCGCTCGCTATCAAATGGATGGGTAAACGAAATCTTCTTATTGCTGCAAATGCTACCAACATTGTTATTCTTATTATTCTTTATTTTACATATCAGAATCTTATTCTAATCTGTGTTCTTTGGTATATCAATACATTCATAAACACTTTCTGGAATATTGTTCAACACAATATAAGCGCTGATATGCGAGACTATCACCAATGGAAAACGGGTGTAAGGGTTGACGGACTTTTCGGACCTTTGGGAATAATCGGTACAATTATCGGTTTCTTCACGGGTATGGTATACCCTGCAATTTATGAAAAAATGGGATTGCAGGATAACTACGATGTTCTTTACAATGACGCTCTGCGAAACAACCTTTTTGAAGTTTTAATTATATGCTCTGCTTTCGGTGCATTACTCAATCTTATCCCCTTCTGTTTCTACGACCTTACTGAAAACAAACACAGAGCTTATGTTGACGTTCTGAAAATCCGTGCAATGTTTGAGAACCATGCTTTGGGTGTTCTTGAAAAAGAAGAACTTTCTGACGTAATGGAAATCATTATTCAGGCAAAATATCTTTTCGGAAAAGAAAAAGTTTCCGTAGAAAAAAACGCCGATAAAGAAGCTCGCAAAGAAGCAAAAGAAACAAACCTTGCCATTGAAAGAGCTGCGATAATCATGGAAGACCTTAATAAGTTTACTACACAAGCAGGTAAAGCAAGACTTTCTCAAGCCGAAGAAGATTTCTCAAGAGGTCCTGTTTACTTCTATGAAAATATCAAAGAAGAATTGAAAGCAGTAAAAAAATTACCTAAAAATACAAAAGAAGAAAAAGAAATACGTTCCGATGCAATCAAAAATGCTCGTATTAAAAAAGAGTCTGCCTCTCTTATCAGGAAATACGGACTTGATAACATTGCTCCTCCCGATGAAACAGTAAAAGAGGAAATAATAAACAGAGAAACTCACACATTTACCGAAAGCATGAAGGTAAAGAAAGAGTTGAAACAGTATCTGAAGGAAGCTTCAATTTACGCAAGAATAAACAAGCCTTACACAAATGCTGATAATCTTCTTACTCAGGCAAAATACTATACCCACTTTGAAGAACTTGAAGACATGTATGCAACGATAAAATCTGAATAAAAGGAGTCAGAACTTATGGATTTTTTTATTGAAAGAGTTATCGCTTTTTTCTCATCACTTGCAATTATCATTGCAAACTTTTTAGGTGTTAATCCACCTGTTGAAAAAGTTGAAAATTTCAGAGTCACAACTTATGTGGTTGCCACTCAGATTTATTCTGAAAACAGCCTTCATCCTGAAGATTTTGACATAGTGACAGACGCTATTCTTTTCGGATGTGCCAGATTTGACAGTGACGGAAATGTTCTTTGCGATCAGGACACACTTGAAACCGCTCTCCGAAATCTCCGCAAAGCAATTGGTGACAGAGATGTATCAATTTCTCTTAATCTGTTAGGTCCATCAGGTCATACAGATTCCGATGTATGGGAAGACCAGATGGAAGTGCAGAGTATTGAACACAACAAAGCTTTCACAAGCGGTGTTCTTGAAGATAATATTATCGCTTTTCTTGATAAATATGGTTTTGACGGTGTTCATTTCGATTACGAATATCCTCTTTCAAACGAAGCATGGAAATGTTATAATGATTTTCTTATTTCACTCGACAAGAAATTAGGCTCTTACACTCTCGGCGTTGCGGGAAGCGACTGGAATATGAAATTTTCTTCACAAGCCATTGAGGCAATCGACACTCTGGAAGTTATGCTTTATGATATGATTGACAAGGATGGCAGACACTCAACTTACAAAGATGCTGTAAAAGCACTTCAGAAAACAGGCCTTTACGGAATACCTCTTGAAAAGCTAAATATGGGACTTCCTTTTTATTCACGTCCCACAGACTTATCCGGATACTGGTACGGCTATAACGGATATTACGAAAAAATTGACGAAAACGGCTGGTACCATTGCGATAACATAAACAAAGATTTTTGGTTCAATACGCCTGATGTAATTGAACAGAAAACGGATTTTGCCATTACCAACGGTTACGGCGGAGTTATGATATGGCACTACAGTTGTGATCTTCCCTCATCTCACGAAAAATCACTTCTCGGTGCTATAGGCACTGCCGTTGACAATAACTATTAATACAAACAAAAATCACCTTCATTAAACAATACAACCTGAAGGTGATTTTTATTATTTTCTTTTCTGTTTTTTATCAGTAAGTTCAAAACTAATATCAAGTAGCATTTTTATCTTTTCATCGTCAACCGCACCATCAAGCAATACTGTTATCCAATAATTTTTGTTCATGTGATATCCGGGAAAGATCCCCTCTTCCTTACAGACAGATCCTATCATTATAGGGTCGCATTTTAAATTTACCGCATCAACTTTTTCTTCCGTTCCAAGACCGAGTTTTGCTTTCGGCAAATTCATGACAACAGCAAACCATTTTTTATTTGATGTGTGTCGGTAAACTGCATTTGAAGGATACTGTATCCACGGATATTCAACTTTTATCCCGAAATTTTCCGATATATATTTATCGATACTATTTCTGTTTAACATTTTCACTTTTTACGGAAGAATATTTCCTGCCGCACGATAAATTTCATACCATTCCTCACGGCTGATACTTATTTCAGTTGCTTTGATACAATCAGTAAGACGTGTAAGATTTGTTGTACCTGTAACGGGTTGCATTTTTGCAGGATGACGGAGTATCCACGCAAAGGCAATTGTATTTTTTGAAACTCCATACTTCTCCCCAATTTTTGCGAGAACCTCATTAAGTTCAGGGAACTGCTCATTATCTATGAAACAGCCTTTGAAAAATCCGTGTTGCATAGGTGACCATGGTTGAATTGTAATTTTATTCAATCTGCAGAAATCAAGAACACCGCCATCACGGTTTACAGCCGAGTCGTTGTACATATTCACATTAAAGCCTGACTGAATCATAGGTGCATGCATTATTGAAAACTGTAACTGATTAACACACAATGGCATATCAAGACATGATTGAAGCAACTGAATCTGATACGGATTCTGATTTGAAACACCAAAGTGACGTACTTTGCCTGAAGTTTTCAGATCATCAAAAGCCCGTGCCACTTCTTCAGGTTCCATAAGTGTATCAGGTCGGTGGAGAAGCAAAACATCAATATAATCAGTTCCTAATCTTTCAAGACTTCCCTCAACTGATGACACAATGTGTTCATAAGAAAAATCGAACTGACCTTTTCTTATACCGCATTTGGTCTGGATTATTATATTATCTCTCATTGACGGTGAAATTGCTTTACCGAATACAATTTCACTTTTTCCACCGCCGTAAATGTCAGCATGGTCAAAAAAGTTCGCTCCGTTTTCAAGTGCAGTTTCAACAAAAGCCGACACTTCTTTTTCGTTCATGTCACTGATTCGCATACATCCTACAGCAACGGAAGGTATCTGCAAACCGCTCTTGCCAAGTTCAATTCTGTACATATTTTTTCCTCCTTACCAGATAAAAGGTATAAGTCGATATTTTACTTTGCTTTTATATTCTTTATAACCATCAAGTTCCCTTTCGAGAACAGCTTCTTCGTTCTTTATTCTTTTTGCGATAATAAGAGGATAGAACAGAAAAATCACAAATGAAAAAATCGATCCTAAGACGAGAGGCATTGCCAAAAACAGGAAAACCGTTGATGTGTACATAGGGTGTCTGACTATTCCGTAAAGACCTGTTTCAATAACCTTCTGATTCTCCTGAACCTCAATTGTACGTGAAAGATATGTATTTTCCCTGAGCACCTCCGCATAGAGAATATATGCAACAAGAAAAACAATCGACGCACCTATTACGATACCCTTCGGCAAAACAAACCATTTAAAACGGAAATCGAGTCCTGCTACAATAAATCCTGCAAGAAACATCAATCCGCTGAGTTTTACAACAAGACCTTGTTCCTGTTCTCTCTCTTTTGCATTAAGGCGTTTTTCAAGTAATTCAGGCTTTTTGAACATCATCACAATCCCGGCTATGAACATCGGCACAAAAAGAATCACCATAAAAAGCCAACCGTTAAAAAAGTAAAATGTTCCTGCCGGAAGAAAAATCAATACTCCTACAAGTAAAAATCCTAACAAAAATTTTACAAGTGCCTGTGCAAATAATTTTTTATTCATCATATTCCTCCCGTAAATCAAGGTCATGATATGGGATATAAAATACAATTTTATTATAACATCTCATTACTATGATTTCAAGTTATCTGCGTGAAGATACCATAGAAAAAAGACCCTAACCGTATCACGATTAGAGTTTCTTTTCCGGCATGGCGGAAGGACCTGATCTCGCCTGCCGGCTCGGTCGGTGCTTCTGCTT
>JAZOAY010000175.1:0-4912 GCA_045595725.1 Acutalibacteraceae bacterium
CGTCAATTACGCCTCCTGCCTCTTCAATGAGAGTGGGAAGTTTTCCGTAAAAAGAATAGTCGCATTTCGCCTCGGCAATTGCACAAAGTTTCATCGTAACAACGTGTCCCGCTTCAAGAGCAATAGTTGCCGTGTGGGAATATGCACGCACAAGTCCCCCTGCACCCAAAAGAGTACCGCCGAAATAACGTGTTGCTACAACTGCAACATCAACTACTTCCGCTTTCAGGAGAACATCAAGCACAGGTATACCTGCAGTACCCTGAGGCTCTCCGTCATCGCTGTAACGACGTGTCATTCCGTCACGCAGTACATAAGCATAGACATTATGAGTTGCATCCCAATGCTTCTGTTTTATTTCATTTATAAATTTCATGGCTTCTTCTGCCGTCTGAACAGGCTTTACGTAACCGATAAACCTTGATTTTTTTTCGACAAATTCATTTGATGCACATAGTGAAACGGTTTTATAACTCTGCATAACATTTTCTCCTTTGAAACACAGAAAAGGCAGACAACTTTTCTTGAAAAATTGTCTGCCGTTATCTTCTGTTAGTTGCAAAAAGCAATTATTTGTCAAGATTGAAACGCTTCTTAAATCTGTCTACACGTCCGCCTGTATCAACAAGTTTCTGCTTTCCGGTGAAGAACGGATGACAGCTTGAACAAATATCTACACGCATATCAGCTTTAGTTGAACATGTCTTGTAAACTGCGCCGCAAGCACATTTGATTTCAGTTTCCTGATAGTTGGGATGGAGTCCTTCCTTCATTTTTGTCACCTCTTTCATAAAGTAGCAATATAACAGATGTCATTTTAACACAAATAAAAATAAAATGCAACTGTTTTTTAAAATTTTTTCAGATTTTGACAGTTGTTTCAAGTGAGAATGAATAAAGCAGTGTTTCTTTAACAGTTTTGCCCAAACATTCACGAACTGCCTTTTCGTAAATCTTAAGTTGTCCCGAATATCTTTCTCTGAGAACATCCGGGGATGAAACCTTATCTGTTTTGTAGTCAACGATGATAATTTCTCCGTCTTCCTCAAAAGCACAGTCAAGAATACCCTGAACAATAACCTTTTCATCTGAAAATTTTTCAGGAAGATTTTCGTCAAATTCCGTAGGAGACATTCCTATAATAAACTTTTTCTCTCTGTAAACATTTTCCGACGAAGATATTCTTTCAAAAAGTTCTGATGAAAAGAAGTTTTTAAGTTTCTTTCTGTCAAGACTTTCCGCTTGAAGGTTGTCAAGGAAACCTTTGCTGAGAAGGCTTTCAATCTCACTTTCAAGATTTTCCTTTGCATTACTGTAATCTGCAAACTGCATAAAGGAATGCATTGCAGTACCTCTGCCTGCGGCAGTGAGTGAAGTCTTGTTCATAAAAGCAGGTCTGTCAGATGCAAAAAACTCACGGTTTACCGTTTCCTTGAAAGCAGTTGAAGCACCTCTTTTTGCAAGAACACCTGACAAAAGCGAATATTCATAAACATAGGAATTTCTTTCCTTTATTTTCTCTAAATATACTTCATCAATTTCTTCCGAAACTTCCGTTATTTCTTCCTCTGTTATTTCGGGAAGACTTCTCACAAGTTTAATTTCAAGAGGAAAATCAGTTTTGATTTTTTCTATATCAAGAGAACCTGTTTTTGTTCGCATCCATCCTGCATCAGGATGACGTATTACAACTGCCGTCAGCCATTCAAGATAGCTTGAAGCGTTCTTAATTGCAACGGGCATTATCTTTTCACCGAAAGCCATAACAGATGAAGCCTGTATGGTCTTATTAAAATCTGATGGTGCGCCAACAATGATAAGTTTTTCCTTTGCCCTTGTCATTGCAACATAAAGCACACGCATATTTTCCGATAAATCTGTAATGATTTTATCAAGTTTAATTGCAGTACGGCTGAGAGTTTCATATTTAAGCATACGGTCTGTATCAATTCCCACAATGCCCACACCGCTCTGAGGATGAGCAAGCAAATCGTTGGAAAGCGAAGTTGTACTGAACCTTTTTTCTGTCTCTGCAATGAAGCAGACAGGAAATTCGAGACCTTTACTTCTGTGAATTGTCATAACCGCAACTGAGTTTTCGTTACCTGAAGAATCTGTTGCACTTTTGACAGATGCCGATTTTTCCATTCTTTCAACTTGTCTTATAAAGCCTGAAAGTCCCACATCGTTTTCCTGAGAAAAACTTTCTGCAAAGTTTCCCAGTATATCAAGATTTTCCTGACGGCGGGCGCCTCTGTCCATAGAAAGAACAATTGACTTGTACCCCGTTTCAAAAAGAATGTGTCTTAAAAGTTCACCCGGTGTGACTGTCTGTGACACGAGACGGAAAGATGCAAGTTTTTCAAGAAAATCTTTGCATTTTTCATTGCCGTTTTCCGCTGAACTGCACACGGCAGAATAGAAACTTCCACCCTTTGAATTAATTCTTATCTCACTCAATTCATCTGCAGTAAAACCGAAAACAGGTGACATCATACTTGCAAGAAGAGGTACATCCCTTACGGGGTTGTCAACAATCTTGATAATTGACATAACCGTCCTTACTTCTGTTGTGTCAAAAAGATTTTCACTTTCATCTGCATGGGCTTTTATTCCCATATCATTGAGCACCTGAACAAAAAGAGGAATATCCTTTTTGGTTCTGAGAAGTATTGCCGTTTCTCCGTAATCGAAAGAGCCGTCTTCTTTCATCTTTCTGATTTCGCCTGCAATATGCATGGCTTGTGCAGTTGCAGAATCGGTTTCCTCAAAAACCTCTTTTTCTATAATGTGAAGTTCACAAAATGTTTCGTCTGTTTCCGGATAAGTTGCACCTGCTTTTAGCGTTTCTTTTTCGTCATATTCAATTTCGCCTGCACCTTCACTCATCAGCTGACAGAAAGTAAAATTAACAAAATCGGTAATTTCCTTACGGCTTCTGAAGTTTTTATCAAGCGATATGGTAGCGGGATATACGGGATTTTCTCTGTTAAAAGGAGCAAACGCCTTACGCTTTTTCAGAAATATCTGAGGCATTGCTTTTCTGAAACCGTAAATACTCTGTTTTACGTCACCTACAAAGAAGAGATTTTTTTCGTCTCTTGAAATTGAATTAAAAAGTACATCCTGTGCTTCGTTTGTATCCTGATATTCGTCAATAAGAATTTCCCTGAACTGACGGGAATATTCTTCTGCAAGAGGAGTTTTTTTCACTTCACCGTTTTCTTCAGTAACAAGCAAATCAAGTGCCATGTGTAAAACGTCAGAAAAGTCTGCACAGTTTTTCTCAATTTTCATTTCATTGAATCTGTCAAAAAATACAAGTGTGAATTCAGAAAGTTTTTTCATGACAGGAGAAAGTTTCATTACGTCATGTGCATGGTCAGAAGATGAAACACCCACATAATCAATTGCTTTGGCAAAATATTTTTTATAAACATTTCTCAGAAGTTTTACTGTTTCCGATTCATCGCATGAATCTTCACTTTTCATTTTTTTAAGCTTCATAAATGAAGATGTTTTTGCAAGTTCAATAATTTCATCCCATTCTTTTTCTGAAAAGTTTTCAGGCATAAGTGAGAGGAATTTTTCAAACATTTCTATATCGCTGAGAACTGCGGGAGTGTATGCAGCGTTAGTTGCTCCGTCTTCAAGAGAAATACCATACGCTCTTTTTGCCAACGTCAGACAATAGGAAATATCGTCACGCAAATTATTTATCAGAGTAACTGCATAAGAGTTTGTACAGTCTGTTTTTTCAGTCCTGAATTTTCTGTCAATTTCTTCAATCCACTTTTTAGGATTTCTGTAAGAGCAAGCAAAATCATAAAGGCTCAGCACAAGTTCTTTTAGAAGTTTATCATCATTTGATTTTGTAAACATATCGGCAAGAATGAGAAAATCCTTATCACCGCTGTTATAATATTCTTCTGCAACTTCTTCGTATGCTGCATCTCTGATAACATTCATGGAATTTTCATCAATAAGCTTGTAATCGCTGTCAAGAGGAATCGCCTGAATATTCTGTCTCACAACATCACTACAGAAACTGTCAATTGTTGAAACTTTTGCACATTTAAGTAACATCTGCTGACGGATAAGAAAGCTTCTTCTTTTTATATCCTTTTCTTCTCTTATCATCTTTGACAGTTTTTCATTTATTTTCTCTTTCATCTGTGCCGCTGCGGCTTTTGTGAAAGTTACAATCAGAAGTTCATCAATTGAGCAGGGATTTTTTTCATCAGTTATCATTTCAATAACACGGGTAACAAGAACTGCCGTTTTTCCCGAACCCGCCGCTGCAGAAACAAGAACCGTTCCTTCTCTTGCATCAATTGCATCCTGTTGGGCATCAGTCCATTTGATTTCCGGCATTGTTTTCCCCCTCCTCTGCCTCAAACATTCTGAATATTTCTTCATTATCAAGACCGCTTGACTGACGTGTCTCGTCTTCATCGCTTCTCAGGCATACATCCTTATAGTCACAGAATGTACACGCGCTGTCTGATTTGCTCTCAAAAGGCATAACCTGAATATTACCTGAATGAAGTTCGTTACCCATTGATGCAATTATACGGTCAACTCTGCTTTTAAGTTTTCCGAGCTGAGAAAGTGTTGCCACAGAACCTTTGAAAGTAATTTTGTTGTTTTTTCCTTCTTTCACGGTAACATCAATCACTTCACCGGTTGCATTTCTATCCATACCGTAAATTACATCTTCATTAGCCAATACAAGCCCTGAATATTTACCTTCTTTTTTTCTTTCTTTCGCAAGTTCTTCATCTGTGGCGTATCTCTTTGTCTTTAATTGACTGAACTTTGCAGGTTTATAAAGCACGCCTGCAGGGATACAATTTTCATACTTATCTTTTCCGTTTGCTTCAATTGCAAAAAGATAAATAAGCATCTGCAT
>JAZOAY010000176.1:0-26865 GCA_045595725.1 Acutalibacteraceae bacterium
TGAAATCGCTGATGATTACTGCGGCAAAGAACCTTACGGAATACCATCATCCGAACTTATTCTTGATTATGATTATGATATAAGCGAAGTTGGGGAAAAGGCAGGGCATATTGTTTTTTATTATGACGAAACTGAATTAACAGCAGAAAAATCTGCAGAAAGACTTCTCAAACTTAAAAGAATCTTTGATGAAAATGGTATTAAGTTCTATGCTATCGACTTTATAGCACAGGAACCGAAAACTGAAGAAAACGCAGCAATCAGAAAAGAATTTTCTGTAAGAGAATTTCTATATTCAGACATTTATGAAGATGGTCTTGCCGAACGTCTTCAGGAAGCTGCAGATGATTTGAAAAATTATTATGATATTGAAGACCAAAAGAAATGAAAACAAAAATAAATAGTGTTTTTTTAAAACCGCTTTTCCTCTCTGGGAAAAGCGGCATTTTCTTTCTCTTAATATAACTCTATCTCTTACTCTGGTGGAAAAATTCCGACATTTTGCGGAAATTTTCCGCTTGAATATAAAATTGCAAAAAAACAGCCAACCTTTTTACAGGTTGGCCAAAACTATTTGATAATTTGTAATTAAAGTGATTCTGCAATTTCCTTCGTATCACGAGCGATTGCAAGTTCCTCGTTTGTTGGAAGAACAAATACTTTAACTTTAGAATCTGCTGTACTGATTTCGCCTTCTTTACCACGGATAAGTGAGTTGTTGATATCTTTATCAAACTTAATACCAAGGTATGTGAGGTTTTCGCAAACATCTTCACGAAGGTCAGTTGTATTTTCGCCGATACCGCCTGTGAATACGATAGCATCTACGCCGTCCATAGCTGCTATGTAGCTACCGATAACTTTGCGTACCTGATATTTGAGGATTTTTCTTGCAAGTGCTGCTCTTTCGTTTCCTTCGTCAATTGCTTTGAGAAGGTCACGGTCGTCACTTGAAACGCCTGATACACCGAGGTAACCTGATTTCTTGTTGAGTACATCGCTTGTTGTTTTTGTATCCCAACCTTCTTTCTCCATGAGGAAGAGAATTGCAGAGGGGTCAACAGCACCGCAACGTGTACCCATTTCAAAACCGTCAAGGGGAGTAAGACCCATGCTTGTGTCAATAACTTTACCGCCCTTAACAGCTGTAATTGATGAGCCGTTGCCGAGGTGGCATGTAACGATTTTAAGGTCTTTGATATCTTTGCCCATAACTTCTGCACAGCGAGCGCTTACAAAGCGGTGTGATGTGCCGTGGAAACCGTAACGACGGATCTGATATTTTTCTGTATATTCATATGGAATGGGGAAAGTATATGCTTCTTCAGGCATTGTGCTGTGGAAAGCATTATCGAAAACTGCAATTTCTGGAACATCGGGTCCGAAAACTTCAAAACATGCTCTGATACCCTGAATGTGTGCGGGATTGTGAAGGGGAGCAAGGTCGCACAGGCTTTCAATGCCTTCAATAACTTTCTCATCAATAAGAACGCTCTTCTGGAAAAGTGCACCACCCTGAACTACACGGTGACCAACAGCAGCAATTTCTGAAAGGTCGTCAATAACCTTGCAATCGCCCTCTGTAAGAGCTTTTTTAACTTCAACGAATGCTTCTGTATGATTTTTGAGAGGAACTTCGTAGAAGAAGCTTCTGCCGTCAGCAGTTTTGCCGTCAATCTGACCTGCAAAACCAACTTTTTCACAAATACCTTTTGCAATCATCTTCTCAGTTTCCATATCAATAAGCTGATATTTGAGTGATGAACTACCTGCATTGATAACAAGAACTTTCATTTTCTTACCTCCAAATTTAACTTTTAACTTGAAAAATGCAAATTACTGTAATATTATATACTATATAATACAAATTTTCAAGTTATTTTTGCGAAAGGATAGCCGTAAAATGAAAATAACTGCAATTATTTCCGAATTTAACCCTTTTCATAAGGGACATAAGTATCTCATAGACAAAGCACGCGAAAATGGTGCAACACATATTGTTGCCGTGATGAGCGGTAATTTTGTTCAAAGAGGGGAAAGTGCTGTCTTTTCAAAATGGGACAGAGCAAAAATTGCTATTGAAAACGGCGTTGACCTTGTGGTTGAAAATCCTCTTGTATATGCTACTGCTTCTGCACAGAGATTTGCTTTCGGCGGTGTTGGTGTTATAAAAGGCTTGGGTTGTGTTGACGAAATTGCTTTTGGCAGCGAATCAGGAGATATAAATGAATTAATTAAAGTTGCAGATTTTATTGCGGAAGATAATTTTGCCGAACAAATTCAGAAATATTTGAAATACGGTGTTTCTTTTCCTCAGGCAAGAGAATTAGCTATAAGTGAAAAATATGGTGAAGAATTCGGCAAAACGTTATCTTCTCCCAATAATATACTTGCTTGTGAGTATATTTCTGAGTGTAAAAAATCAGGTTTGAATGTTAAATTTTTTACAACTTCAAGAATAGGTGCTGAACATGACGGAAATAAAAAAGACGGATATTATTCAGCATCTTCGTTGAGGGAAAAACTCAAAAATAAAGCAGAAACAGATGATGAAATATTTGAAAATTCGAGAAATATATGTAAAGTTTTTGACTTTACAAAGCTTGAAATTGCAACGCTTGTAAAGCTTAGAAGCTTTACGGTGAAAGATTTTAAAAGTCTTCCGGATGTCTCTGAAGGAATGGAAAACAGGCTTTACTCAGCTGCACAGAATTCAACATCACTTAATGAATTTTTTGAAATGGTTAAAACAAAGCGTTATACGCATTCGCGTGTAAGAAGAATATGTCTGTGTGCCTTGCTCACAATAAATAAAGAAGATGTTGCTTTACCCGTACCGTATATTCGTGTTACAGGTCATAATGAGAGAGGCAGAGAAATTCTCAGGATGGCAAGAGATAAAGCAACTTTGCCTGTAGTTATGAAATATTCAGATATTAAATCACTTGACGATACTGCTCAACATATTTTTGAAATTGAGTCAAAAGCAACGGATATTTTTTCGCTTTGCAGTGAAAAAATTTTACCTTGCGGTCTTGAAAAAACGGAAAACGTTGTCATAAAATAAAAGAGAGCTTTACACAAGCTCTCCTATGCAATAATCACCCTGAACATCTGTGATTTTAACTTTTATAATTTTTGAACACATATCCTCTGTGCATTTTACAAGCACAGGGGTATAATTTTTTGTGTATCCCTCGTAAAGACCATTTTTGTTTGTGGTTTCAATGAGGACTTCTACTATTTTACCTATCTGTTTTTTCAGAAACTTCTGCCTTATTTCCTCGGTAATTTCTGTCATTTTCTTTGCACGTTCATCTTTTATGTGTTTTTCAAGTTGGGGAAGTTTTTCTGCTCTTGTGCCTGTTCTTACAGAATATGGAAAAACATGAACTTTTTCAAAGCCGATTTTTCTTGCAAAATCAAGACTTTCTTCAAAATCTTCGTCGCTTTCAAGTGAAAATCCAACCATAATATCTGTGGTGATTGTTGTATTCACAAAAGATGAACGGAGCTTTTCACAAAGATGATAATATTCATCGGTAGTATAATGTCTATTCATTCTTTTAAGAGTGTTGTCACAACCGCTTTGTAAAGAAATATGAAACTGAGGACAAAAATTCGGAAGTACTGAAAGTTCATCAATTACTTCGTCTGTAATGTGGTCAGGTTCAAGAGAACCAAGTCGTACTCTTTCAATTCCTTTTGTGTTACATGCAAGCTTTACGGCATCAGTAAATTTTTCGCCGATATCTTTACCGTAAGAAGAAAGGTTGATACCCACAAGTACCACTTCTTTATATCCTTTTTCAGCAATTGCATCAAGTTCTTTTTTTATGTCTGCAAGAGGTTTTGAACGTGAACGTCCTCGTGAAGTCGGGATAATGCAATAGGTACAGAATCTGTTGCACCCGTCCTGAATTTTCAGAAAGGCTCTTGTTCTGTTTTGGAAATCTGAAATCAGATTACCTCTGAACTGATCATGATTTTCGTGTAGTTCAATTTTTACAAGTCTTTCTTTTTTGCTGAAAAATTCATTAAGTACGGAAATAAGGGTGTCGTTATTTTTGTTGCCGATGACAATATCAGCCTGATAAAGTTCCTCGGCTTTTTCAGGATATGCCTGTGGCATGCATCCTGTTAGAACAACACATGAATCCGGATTGTTTTTCTTGAAACGGCGTACAGCTTGTCTGGTTTTCTGGTCACCGGAAGCAGTAACTGTGCAGGAGTTTACAATGAACACATCTGCTTTTTCATTGTGATTTACTATGGTGTAACCGTTTTTTATCAACTGTTCAGCCATAGCTTCCGATTCATACTGATTTACTTTGCAACCCAGAGTGTAAAAAGCAACTGTCATTGTGTGACCTCCTTTTATGTTTCATCTGCTTGTTTTAAAAGACATAAAAAATATTTTAGCGAAGTTTTTGGCTTCACGTGCGTTGTTCACACTTAGTTCAAAAGGTCGCATTTGTCAATGACAATGCGACCTTCTGTGGAGCTGCTAACCGGATTCGAACCGGTGACCTCATCCTTACCAAGGATGTGCTCTGCCTGCTGAGCCATAGCAGCAGATACTCAACGCACAATATGATATCATAACCGCGACAAAAATGCAAGAAAATTTTTAAAAAATATTTTAGTAAATTTGGAAAAAAGTGTTGGAACTTCTGAAAAAATAGTTTATAATATTACAGATAATATTTTAGGATGTGAAAATATGATGCCAAAATATACTGTGTCCCTCGAAAAAATAATCAGGGATCACAAATTTGAAGTGGCCTATATGCCTAAGGCTGCCTCGGATATTTATGTTTCAACTTCCGATGTAAACAGACCCGGTCTTATTCTTTGCGGATTTGAAGAATATTTTGACCCTGAACGCATACAGTTTATCGGTCTTACGGAAATTGAATATCTGAAAAGTCTGCCTCAGGGCGAGGGGGAAAGAAAGTTTGAAAACTTTTTTGCAAAAAGACCGGTATGTGTTATAATTACAAGAGGACTTGAGTTCCCCGATAAGTGCCTCGATTTTGCAAAGAAATATGAAGTTCCGGTACTTCTTACTCTTGACCAGACATCACGCTGCATGTCAACGATAATTGCATATCTTAACGTTGAACTTGCTCCTCGTGTCACACGTCACGGAGTATTGCTTGAAGTCAGCGGTGAAGGTGTACTTATTCTTGGTGACAGCGGTGTTGGTAAAAGTGAAACTGCACTTGAACTTATTAAACGCGGACACAGACTTATTGCTGATGATGCGGTTGAGATAAGGCGAGTTTCTGAAAAAACCCTGGTAGGTTCAGCTCCTGATAACATCAGACATTATATTGAACTCAGAGGCGTAGGTATTATCAATGCACGTCGTATTTTCGGTATGGGTGCTGTAAAAATGACGGAGAAGATTGATATGGTTGTTCAACTTGAACTCTGGGATAACAAGAAAATATATGACCGTTTAGGTCTTGATGATGAAAAAATGAACATACTCGGTGTTGATGTTCCAGTAACAACAGTACCTGTAAAACCCGGCAGAAATCTTTCAATTATCATTGAAGCTGCCGCAATGAACAACCGTCAGAAGAAAATGGGTTATAATGCCGCAAGAGAACTTCTTCACAGCCTTGGTATGTCAGATATCATTCCTGATGAAAAAGAACTTGAAACATGGCAGAAATCATAAAAAATAAACATATTACGGAGGTAATCAAAATGTATAAAATCGGTGTAGACCTTGGAGGAACAAACATAGCAGTAGGCGTTATTGATGAAAAATTCAATATCGTAGGCAGAGGTACAGTAAAAACAAATGCTCCCAGACCTGCTGCAGAAATCTTTGATGACATTAAAAAAGCTGTTGAGCTTGCTCTTAATGATGCGAAACTTAAACTTGATGATATTGTAAGCATTGGTGTAGGTATTCCCGGCTCTATCAACAAAACTACAGGTAAAATTGAATTTTCAAACAACCTTGATTTCCATATGGTACCCGCAAGAGATATGCTTAGTGTTAGACTTGGCGGAAGACCTGTTTACATTGATAACGATGCTAACTGTGCCGCTCTTGGTGAAGCTTACGCAGGTGCAGGTAACGGTTGCAAAAACCTTGTTGCTGTTACGCTCGGTACAGGTGTAGGAAGCGGTATTATTATTGACGGCAAACTTGTAACAGGCAGTGGTGACGCAGCAGGTGAGTGCGGTCATACCGTAATTATTGCTGATGGCGTTCAGTGTAACTGCGGCAGAAAAGGCTGTTGGGAGGCTTATGCTTCAGCAACTGCTCTTATCAGACAGACCAAAGAAAAAATGCTTGAAAACAAAGATAGCGTTATGTGGGAACTTGCAGGTGGCGACATTAACAAAGCAAGTGGCAGAACTGCATGGGATGCTATGAGAAAAGGTGACCAGGCAGGCAAAGAAGTCGTTGAAAAATATATCTGGTATGTTGCAATTGGCGTTGCTAATATTATAAATGCACTTCAGCCTGAAGTTCTTTGTGTTGGTGGCGGTATCAGCAATGAGAAGGATAACCTTATCGTTCCTCTTACAGAAATGGTACGCAAAGAGGTTTACAATAAACAATTTGACAGAAGCACAAAGATTTGTGTTGCTGAACTTAAAAATGACGCAGGCATTATCGGTGCGGCACTTCTTGAAAGATAAAATATAATAGTACGGAGGTTTTCATGGAATATTCTGAAACGATGCTCAATTCCTTTGACGGTATTGACTGCGAAATAAAAAAGGATGTCCCGATGAAGATGTATACAAGTTTCAAAACAGGGGGAAATGCAGCAATAATGATTTGTCCCAAGAACGAAAAGTCCCTCTATAAAGTTGTCGAAATTTGTAAAAAAGAAAATATAAAACCCTTTATACTCGGAAACGGAACTAATCTTCTAGTTTCCGATAAGGGTATTGATAATGTTGTTATTCATATCGGCAGAGGTTTTGATGAAATTGAACTTCTTGATGATACAACTGTTCGTTGTCAGGCGGGATGCAGTCTGATGAAATTATGCCGTTTTGCCCTTGAAAAAGGTCTTACCGGTCTTGAATTTGCTTACGGCATTCCCGGAACTGTCGGTGGCGCAATGTATATGAATGCAGGGGCTTATGACGGAGAAATGAAAGATGTTGCCGTTTCATGTGACTATATTACTTTTGATGGCAAAAAAGGCACTCTTTCAGCTGATGAAATGGATTTATCATACAGACACAGCGTATTCTGTGACAGTGATAAAATTATAGTTTCTGCTGTTTTCAGACTTGAAAAAGGCAGTAAAACTGAAATTGAGAATAAAATGAATGAACTGATGGCACGTCGTAAAGATAAGCAACCTGTTGAATTTCCAAGTGCCGGAAGTACTTTCAAAAGACCTGCAGGATATTTTGCAGGAAAACTCATCGAAGAATGCGGTCTGAGAGGCAAATCAATTGGCGGTGCTCAGGTCAGCGAAAAACATTGCGGATTTATTATCAATAAAAATAATGCGACTTCTGCTGATATTTTAGACCTTATTGATTTTGTCCGTGATGAGGTTCTTGAACAAAAAGGTGTTTTACTTGAAACGGAAGTTAAACTGGTGTAGGTGTTAAAAAATGGATGTTTTGATTGTTACAGGTATGTCAGGTGCAGGAAAATCAAATGCAGTCAATGCTTTGGAGGATATCGGTTACTTTTGTGCTGATAATATTCCTCCTAATCTTCTTCCTGCCTTTCTTGATGAATTAAAAAATGGCAATGAAGCAGAAAAGGTTGCCGTTGTAATTGACATGCGTGCAGGTCTTTCTTTTTCAAATCTTATTAACGTTCTTGATGAAACTAAGAAAACTGATTACAATTTCAAAACATTATTTATTGATGCAGACGATGATGTTCTTATCCGGAGATATAAGGAAACAAGACGTCTTCATCCCCTTGTAAATAGAGATTCTACTCTTTCGGTAACTGATGCAGTTTCCATTGAAAGAATGTATCTTCAGCCTACAAAGAACATAGCGGATATTGTTATCGACAGTACAAATCTTTCTGTTTCTCAACTGAGAAACAGAATTAAAGATACATTTCTCTCAAGACCTGAAAATTCTTTTGTAATGCATTTTATTTCATTCGGTTATAAACACGGTATTCCGCGTGACTGTGACTTTGTTTTTGACCTCAGAGGTCTTGTAAATCCGTATTATGTGCCTGAATTGAAACACAAAACCGGTCTTGATAAAGAAGTCAGAGATTTTGTTATGGCTGATGAAAACAGTCAGAAAATGAAAAGAATGCTCGAAGAATTTATTCTTTTCATTCTTCCTCTTTCAAAACTTGAAGGAAAAAGTCAGATTGTTATCGGTTTTGGTTGCACGGGAGGTCATCATCGTTCAGTAACTTTTGCAGAAATGTTTAATGATTTTATGGATTCGTTAGGTTACAGAACTACAGTTCATCACAGAGATTGTCTGAAATAATCAGGGGGATATTATGTCATTTTCACAGGATGTAAAAAGTGAATTAGCACTACTTACTGATTTGTCTGATTGTTGCATGAAAGCTGAGGCTTATGGTATGCTTCTTTTCGGTAAATACTATTCTAATAACAGGATTGGTTTGTTGACTGAAAACAAAAATGTGGCAAATGCATATTCTCATTTTTGTAAAACCTGTACCGATGTTAAACCGAGGCTTACCAAGACAAAAGCAGGTAATTATTCTCTTTCTGTTACTTTTCCCCGTGATATTGAAAAGATTATGCGATATTTCGGTCAGAGCAAACAAAGTGTAACGCTCAGAATCAACAGAGCGAATTTTGAAGATGATTGCTGTTATGCTGCATTTCTACGTGGTGCATTTCTCTCATGCGGTACAATTGCTGACCCTATGAAAAACTATCATCTTGAATTTGTTATGCCATTCCTTAAAATCACAAATGACTTTGCTACACTTTTAGGTGATATGGGTTTATCTCCGAAAATTGTTGAAAGAGGAAATTCCTATGTTGTTTATTTTAAAGACAGCGAAAATATTGAAGATTTTCTGACTCTTATCGGTGCACAGTCAAGTTCTCTCGAACTTATGGGCGTGAAGATGATGAAAGATGTCAGAAATAAGATAAACAGAAAAATTAATTTCGAAACAGCAAATATTTCAAGGACCGTCAATGCCGCAATGGCTCAGATTACGGCAATTGAAAAAATTGAAAAAGTCAAAGGGCTTTCATGGTTACCCGACCAACTTAAGGAAATTGCGATTATCAGAAAAGAAAACCCTGATATGTCCCTTGATGAGATACGAAATGAACTTGGCGGTGAAATTTCACGCTCAGGTGTTAATCACAGATTAAACAAACTTATAAAAATTGCTGATGAATTAGGGTGAATTGAATGGGCTTTACTCACTTACATCTTCATAGTGAATATAGCTTACTTGATGGTGCGTGTAAAATTAACGATGTTATTGAACGCGCTGTCGGGATAGGTCAGTCATCTCTTGCAATTACTGACCATGGTGTCATGTATGGTGCTATTGATTTTTATAAAAAAGCAAAATCAAAAGGCATTAAACCAATTATCGGTTGTGAAGTTTATGTAGCTTCACGTCGTCTTGACCAAAAAGAAAAAGGTCTTGATACAGAAAGATATCACCTTGTTTTGCTTTGTAAAAACGAAACAGGGTATAAAAACCTTATAAGAATGGTTTCTGAAAGTTGGACAAAAGGCTTTTATGTGAAACCAAGAATTGATAAGTCTCTCCTTGAAAAGTATCATGAGGGACTTATTGCTTTATCCGCATGTCTTGCAGGTGAAATACCGCGAGCAATTCTTGCTAGCGATATTGACGGTGCAGTTGAAAGCGCATTATGGTATAAAAACATTTTTGGTGATGATTTTTATCTTGAAATACAGAATCATTCCCTGCAGGATGAATTACGTGTTCTGAGCGGAATGAGAACTGTTTCAGAGAGGACAGGAATCTCGCTTGTTGCGACAAATGATACCCACTACATCAGAAAAGAAGATGCAAAAATTCAAGAAGTGCTTCTCTGTATCCAGACAAATAATGTTGTAGGTACACCGACAGGAATGAGTTTTGAAACTGATGAATTTTATCTTAAGAGTTATGATGAAATGTGTCAGGCTTTTCCTGATGATATTGACGCTGTTGAAAGAACTGAAGAAATTGCTGCAAAATGTAATCTTGATTTTGAATTCGGCAAGACAAAGCTTCCTCATTTTGAGGTGCCTGATAACCAGAATCATTTTGAGTATTTCAAAAAACAATGTTTTGACGGACTTCGTGAAAGATACGGAAACAATTATCCCAAGGAATATGAAGAAAGACTTCTTTATGAACTTGAAACTATTGAAAAAATGGGATATACAGACTATTATCTTATAGTTAATGATTTTATTTCTTATGCTAAAACACATGATATTCCCGTAGGTCCCGGCAGAGGCTCAGGTGCAGGTTCACTTGCTGCATATTGTATTGGTATCACAGGGATAGACCCGATGAAATACAGTCTCATTTTTGAGAGATTTCTTAACCCTGAGAGAGTTACAATGCCTGACTTTGATGTCGATTTCTGTTACGTAAAACGTCCTCAGGTAATTGATTATGTTATTGATAAATACGGTGCTGACCATGTTGCACAGATTGTAACGTTCGGTACAATGGCTGCAAGAGCGGCAATAAGAGATGTTGGCAGAGCATTAGGAATGTCCTATGCAAATGTTGATAAGGTTGCAAAACTTATTCCGAGAGAATTGAATATTACAATTGAGTCAGCTTTGAAAACAACACCCGAACTCGTTGAATTGTATAATTCTGATGCAGAAGTCAAAACTCTTGTTGATACTGCCAAAAGTGTTGAGGGTATGCCGAGACATGCATCAACTCATGCAGCAGGTGTTGTAATTACCCGTGACCCTGTTGATAGTTATGTACCTCTTGCACTTAATGATAATTCGGTTGTAACGCAGTTTACAATGACAACTCTTGAAGAATTAGGTCTTCTTAAAATTGATTTTCTCGGTCTTCGTTATTTAACTGTAATTGATGATGCAGTAAAATCTGTTCAGAAAAGAATTCCTGATTTTGATATTGAAAAAATTGATTTAAAAGACAAAAAAACTTTTGAATTGTTTTCAAAAGGTCTGACGGATGGAGTATTTCAGCTTGAATCGGGCGGAATGAAAAATGTACTTACACAGTTAAAGCCTGATTCAATAGAAGATATTATTGCCGTTATTTCTCTTTACAGACCTGGCCCCATGAAATCAATTCCTACCTATATAGAAAACAGGCACAATCCTGAAAAAGTAAGATATGTAACACCACTTCTCAAAAGCATTCTTGATGTTACGTACGGATGCATTGTTTATCAGGAACAGGTTATGCAGATATTCAGAACACTTGCCGGATATTCATTCGGAAGAGCTGATATAGTCAGACGTGCAATGAGTAAAAAGAAGCACGATGTAATGGAAAAAGAGCGCAAAAACTTTATTTACGGTCTTGTTAATGAAGATGGTACTGTTGAATGTACAGGTGCCGTGAATAATGGAGTTGACGAAAATACTGCAAATGAAATTTTTGATACAATGTCTGATTTTTCGCAGTATGCATTCAATAAATCTCATGCCGCCGCCTATGCTTTTCTTGCATACAGAACTGCATATCTTAAATGTCATTATCCGAATGAATATTTTTCTGCACTTATCAGTAGTGTTCTCGATGACTCAAATAAAGTTGCGTCATATATTTCTGAGTGTAATCGTTTGGGTATTAAAATTGTACCGCCTGACGTTAATGAAGGTTATGATATGTTCACCGTTAAGGGTAATGATATACTTTTCGGTATGCTTGCAATTAAAAATCTTGGAAGAAATGCAATAAAATCAATCATTAAAGAAAGAGAAGATGGCGGGAAATTTGAGTCGTTTTCATCATTTTGTTTCAGAATGTACGGTAAAGATCTTAATCGTCGTGCAATTGAAGCGCTGATTTACAGCGGAGCGCTTGACGGACTTGACCTGAACCGTCGTCAGATGATAACTGCACTGCCTTCAATTTTGTCTGAAGCAGAAAACAGCGGAAGAATTATGGCAGGCGGACAAATGGGATTGTTCGGTGATGAAACAGAAATGTTTACAGTCGATGTTCCTGATTTGCCCGAGTTTGAAACAGGGGACAAGCTCCGTTACGAAAAAGAGTTTACGGGAATTTATATTTCGGGACATCCTCTTTCTCGTTATGAAAATGTTGCAAATGCATTAAAAACTGACAAAATTGGTATGATGCTTGCAGAAACGTCATCTGATAACGGAAGCAATTCTTCAAAATATCGTGATAATACACGAGTAAATGTTCTTGCTATTGTTACGTCAGTCAAGAAAAAAACAACCAAAAACAATGATACTATGGCTTTTGTGACAATTGAAGATACAACATCTGAAATGGAACTGATTGTATTTTCAAAACTGTACAGAGATTTCGGCAGTTTATTGTCTGTTGGTAATGTTCTTCACATCACAGGCAGGCTTTCGCTCAGAGAAGACGAAGAATGTAAACTTGTATGTGAAAATATTATAGAAGCACCACGTGAAGTAAAGTCTGTGCAGACTCGTGAAGCCGTGAAAAAGGAAAACAAGGGTATTTATTTCAAAGTCAGAAACAGTGAGTGCGAAGAATACAGAAAAATCCAGCACGTTCTTGATGTTTTTGACGGAAGCACGCCCGTATATTATTACTTTACTGATACAGGCAAACTTGTGCGACATCAGGGCAGACTCTGTGAAATTAATAATTCTATGCTCAGAGAACTGAAAAGAATTGTCGGGGACGAGAATGTGGGCATAAAATAGTGGTAGAATAATTAGTAATTTTTAGAAAAATTTGCGAAAAGTACTTGAACTTTGTCGCATATTAGGTTATTATATTAGATAATAATTTTTATCCAAGGGGAATAGTATAATGAAAACAATCGCAGTATTGACAAGTGGCGGAGATGCTCCGGGTATGAACGCTTGTATCCGTGCAGTTGTAAGAACTGCATGCGAAAACGGCATGAGCATTTATGGTGTTAACCGTGGTTATAACGGTCTTATGGAAGATGACATGTTTGAAATGGACATCAGAAGTGTTTCTGACATTATTGACCGTGGCGGTACAATACTTCGTTCAGCAAGAAGCCTTAACTTTAAAACTGAAGAGGGTATGCAGGCTGCAATTGATACATGCCAGAAAAGAGGCATTGAAGGTATTGTTGTAATCGGTGGTGACGGCTCATTCAGAGGTGCAAGAGATTTGTCTCTCAGAGGTATTCCTTGTGTAGGCGTTCCCGGAACAATTGATAACGATATCGCTTGTACAGATTATACAATCGGTTTTGATACTTGCCTTAATACAATCATGGAAGCTATTGACAGAATCCGTGATACATCAGAATCACATGACAGATGCACAGTTGTTGAAGTTATGGGCAGAAGCGCAGGTTATCTTGCTCTTGAAGGCGGCATTGCAGTTGGTGCAACATATATAATTGTTCCTGAAAAACCTTATGACCTTACAGATGTTATCAGCAGAATGAAGAAAACTCTCAAAACAGATAAGAGACACTTTGTTATTGTTGTTGCTGAAGGTATCGGCGGGGTTGCAAATCTTGCAAAGAGAATTGAAGAGGAAACAGGCGTTGAATGCCGTTCATCAATTCTCGGCCACATTCAGCGTGGTGGTTCACCCACAGTACGTGACAGAGTTATGGCAAGTGTAATGGGTAACAAAGCGGTTAAACTTCTTATGGAGGGTATCGGTAACAGAGTTGTTGCTGTTAAGAACGATAGCATCGTTGATTACGATATCTTTGAAGCTCTTCAGATGAAAAAATCTCTCAATGACGAATACTATCAGATCGCACACGAAATCTCAATCTGAGTATATTAAAAAATTGACTCCCTTGGCTCCAAGGGAGTTTTTTTATGAACGATGATATTGAATAATGAATAATTTCGGGTTTGCGACGCTGTTATATTTTTTATTACACCGATTAAAAAACGTAGGGCAATTCACGAATTGCCCATAATGAATTCACCTAGACCTTGTGGGATATTTGTGGATCTCCCTACAAAAATAATATCCTGTTTAATTACGATTTTTTTTGATATAACCCAACTTTTCTTTCTTGAAAATTTCCATATAAATTGACTTGATGTTAAAAGTGTGTTACAATCAAACAAATATAAATTAAAGAGAGGTAACGTATAATGAACAGAATCACTAAACTTTTTTGTGCAGTTATGGCGATTATGTTCCTGCTTTCGGCATTTCCTATTTCTTCAAGTGCAGCAACAGAATACAAAAGCGGTAAATATACATATACCGTTTTAGGAAGTAATGCGACCATTGTTTCTGTTGATACGTCTATCAGTGGTGCTGTTACTATACCCAATAAAATCGGCAAATATACTGTAACTGCAATAGGCGAAAAAGCATTTTACGGATGCAAAGAGTTAACTGAAATTAAAATTCCTGATTCAATTAAATCTCTTGGTGAGCAAGCATTTGCATCATGTGAAAAGTTGTCAAAAATCACACTGGGTGCAGGTGTTACAAGTTTGCCTTACCGTGTTTTCAGCGACTGCTATGCTTTAAAAACTTTTAATACGGGGAGCAACCTGAAAAACATAGATTACTGTGCTTTTTACAGATGCTATAATCTTGAAAAAGTCAATATCGGAAGCAACATAACGAGTGTATCAACATATGCGTTTGATAAATGTTATTCTCTGTATGAGTTTACGGGTGGCAGCAGTAAATATGCTGTGATGGACGGTGCACTGTGGCGCTACATTGATCTCATAAAAGATGGTTGGAATACTACGGACTATTCATTAGTACGGTTTGCTACAAAAGATAGTACACTTCATTTTACAGATCAGGAGAGTTGGTCTAGCTTTGAGTATTCTGATGTCGCATGTTTAGCCGGATTTGGTTATGGTGACTTTCGTTTTACAACAGAATATTCTGACCCTAATTTAACTAATACGTATCGACTGAAAGACAATATGTTACAAAAAAAATTGAGTGGTGGCATAAATTGGTATGATATAAAATATATCGGTAATGACAAAACATATACATATTCAGAATACAGTGTTCCGAGATTTTTATATGACAGTGCAAAATTTGAAAAACTTACCCTTGGTGAAGGAGTAAATTACATCGGCGAACGTGCATTTTCAAATTGCAGAAGTTTAAAGACAGTATCTCTCCCTGAATCACTTCTGGCCATAGAAAAAGGAATTTTTGCAGACTGTGTAGTTCTTGATAATGTAACTATCCCTTCTAAAGTAACAGTTATGAGTGAGGGTGTATTTGAAGCTTGTACAGGTCTTAAAACAATTACTCTTCCGAAAAGTATCACTGAAATTCAGTTTGAAGCTTTCTGGGGTTGTAACAGCCTTGAAAAGGTTTACTTCGAAGGTACAAAAAGTCAGTGGTATTTAATCACAAAAGCCGAGGGCAACGAAGCACTTGATAACGCTGCAATCATCTGTTCTGACGGAATAATCTGTAATCACGCTAAGTATTCAACAGTTGTAACTAACCCCACAACCACAACACAAGGCTTTACAACTTATACCTGTGTAGGTTGCGGTCACAGTTATGTTGCAGACTATGTTGATATTCTGAAAATTGAACTCAAAGGTACAATTGAAGCATCAACAGTAAATTCTGATGAGATTTATATTGAATTAATCGGTGCTGACAACAGCTTTTCTCTGACACTTTCAGGTGATGCAACTGAATACTCATTCACAGGTCTTGAAGAAGAAGTTTATACTCTTAAAATTTCACAGAATAACTGTGTTACAAGGGAATATGAAGTCAATGCTACAGCGGAACTTCCTGACCTTAATGTTAAACTTCATCTCATCGGTGACATCAACGGAGACGGTAAAGTAAATACAGTTGATGTGGCAAAAGCAAACGCATGTGCAAAAAGTATTGCAACCTTGGAGGGTTATGAACTCTCTTGTGCCGACATCAACGGAGACGGTAAAGTAAACACACTTGACGTTTCGCGTATGAATGCACATGCAAAAAGTGTCACCACGCTCTGGTAAAACTAAATAAATTTACTGTTTCAGCGGCTCCCTTGTGTAAAGGGAGCTGTCATTTTGTAAAAAATGACTGAGGGATTGTCATGCAAAATTATAATTTATATTGCTGAAACTAACTGTAACGGTTGGCTCCACTTGTCAGGGGAACTGGCAGCCGTAAGTCTGACTGGGGGTAGTTAAACCTCGTTTTCTCTCCCTCCGTCTTTTGCTTCGCAAAATCCACCTCCCTCATCAGATGGAGGCAAGGCTTACCATAAATGCACAGACAAATTATAATTTAGCATTTGATTGGATTTTGTTTTTCTCTTTTTTCTTGAAATTATTTTTCAGATATGCTATACTATATTGAATATTTATGTACTATGGAGGATTATATATGTTTAATCAGATGGACAAGCCTCAGTCAGGCGAAACTATAGCAGTAATTCATACAAATATGGGTGATATTTCAGTAAGACTTTTTTCTGATCTTGTGCCCAAAACAGTTGAAAACTTTGTAACTCACGCTAAAAACGGCTATTATAATGGCATTATTTTTCACCGTGTAATCAACAACTTCATGATTCAGGGCGGTGACACTACAGGCACAGGCAGAGGCGGTGAAAGTATCTGGGGTTCGAGCTTCAGAGATGAATTTGCTGTTGAGCTTCACAATGTCCGTGGTGCTCTTTCAATGGCAAATGCCGGTCCAAATACTAACGGCAGCCAGTTCTTTATCGTTCAGTCAAAGGAGATTGATGCGCGTCTTCTTTCACAGATGAAGAGTATTCCCGATTCATTCCCTGAAAATATTGTCAATGCTTACGCTGAAAACGGTGGTACTCCCTGGCTTGATTTTAAACACTCGGTCTTTGGTCATGTTTTTGAAGGCATGGATGTTGTTGATAAAATTGCAGGTGTAAAAGTTGATATGCTTGACAAGCCTTTTGAAGATGTTGTAATTGAAAATATTGATATTTCAGTTGTGGAATAATCTGACGGGAGTTTTTGAAAATGACAGTCTCTTTATTGTCTATTATTGATTCAAAATTTGATACTTTTTCCAAGGGACAGAAAAAAATTGCTAAATTTGTTGCTGAGAGATACGAAACTGCTGCTTTTATGACCGCGGCTAAACTTGGTGAAACTGTTAATGTGAGTGAATCTACCGTTGTTCGTTTTGCTACTGAGCTTGGTTACAAAGGATATCCTGAATTTCAAAAAGATTTGCAGGACCTTATTCGTTCAAAATTAACAGGAGTTCAGCGAATTGATGTATTTGATGCAAGAACAAGAGGCGAAAATATTGTTGAAAGCACAATGAAAAGCGATTCTCAACTTCTTGTCAACACTATGCAGTCTGTTTCTGAAGAACATTTTAAAGCCAGCGTAAAAACAATTATGCAGGCAAAGAAAATTTATATTCTCGGTGTCAGAAGTGCCGCTTTTCTTGCAGGTTTTCTCAGTTACTATTTTAAATTGATTTTTGATAATGTTGTGCTTATCAATGTTTCTAGTGACAGTGAACTTTATGAGGAAATTTTCAGAATCAATAAGGATGATGTATGCATTGCAATTTCTATGCCCAGATATTCTGCGCTTACAATACGTGCCGTAAGATTTATGAAGGACAGGGGAGTTAATGTTATTGCAATTACCGATAATGCTAATGCTCCGATTGCGCGTATGTCAGATCATGTTCTCGAAGCAAAAAGCGGTATGGCTTCCATTGTTGACTCTCTTGTTGCTCCACTAAGCCTTCTTAACGCACTGATTGCAGCTATCACACTCGAAAAGGGTGCTGAATTACGCGAAAATTATGAGGCTCTTGAAGAAATATGGGATCAGTACGAAGTTTATGATAAATTTGAGGAGACTCCAGATAATGTATGATGTTTGTGTAATCGGTGGCGGTGCTGCAGGTCTGATGGCTGCAGGTGCTGCTGCAAAAAGAGGTCTTAAAACTGTAATTCTTGAACGTAACGAAAAAGTTGCCCGTAAAGTTATGATAACAGGTAAAGGAAGATGTAATGTTACAAATAACTGCACACTTCTTAATGACCTTATTATGAATATTCCTGTCAACGGTAGATTTCTGTTCAGCGCGTTTTCCAAATTTATGCCTGCTGACACGATGGATTTTTTCGAAAACATGGGTGTTCCTCTTAAAGTAGAAAGAGGGGACAGAGTTTTCCCTGAAAGTGATAAAGCATCTGATATTGTCGATGCGTTGAGAAAATTTGCACTTTCTTCAGGAGCTGAAGTTATAACGGGCAGAGCAAAAGACTTAATTGTCGAGGATGGCACTGTCACAGGTGTTGTAACTTACGATGATGAAACAATCAATGCGAAAAGTGTAATTATTGCAACCGGTGGCAAATCCTATCCCCTTACAGGCTCAAGCGGTGACGGATACATTTTGGCGGAGAAAACAGGACATACTATTGTTGAACCAAAACCCTCTCTTGTGCCTCTTGAAGTCCATGAAGGTTGGTGCAGTGATGTCATGGGACTTTCTCTCAGAAACATTGCTATCAGAATTGAAGATACTGAAAAGTACAAATCTGTTTATAAGGATTTCGGTGAAATGTTGTTTACTCATTTCGGTGTTTCAGGTCCAGTCATTTTAAGTGCAAGTTCTCACATGAGAGATATCAAAAAAGGAAAATATGAGCTTTATATTGACCTTAAACCTGCACTTGCTGAAGATAAACTTGATAAGCGTTTACAGAGAGATTTCCTTGAAAATTCAAACAAGAATTTTATCAATGCACTTGATTCTCTTCTGCCGAAGAAACTTGTGCCTGTTATTGTTAAACTCAGCGGTATAAAACCGTCACAGAAAGTTAATCAGATAACACGTGAAGAAAGAGGTAATCTTGTTTATCTTCTTAAAAATCTCAAATTGACAATTAACGGATTCAGACCCATTGATGAGGCGATTATTACTTCGGGTGGTGTTTCTGTTAAAGATATTAATCCTAAAAATATGATGTCCAAAAAAGTTAACAACTTGTTTTTTGCAGGCGAAGTTATTGATGTTGACGGATATACCGGCGGTTTTAATTTGCAGATTGCATTTTCAACCGGTATGCTTGCAGGAAACAGTGTTTTAACTGATTAAGAAAGGAATGTTTTTATGAGTTCTGTTAATATTGCAATTGACGGTCCTGCAGGTGCAGGTAAAAGTACTGTAGCAAAAGGCATTGCAAAAAAACTCGGTTTTATTTATGTCGACACAGGTGCTCTTTACAGAGCTATCGGTGTTTATGCAATGCGTCACGGCGTTAATACAAAAGATGCCGAAGGTGTTGGTGCACTTCTCGGTGATATTAAAATTGAATTAAAATTTATTGACGGAACACAGAGAGTTTTTCTTTGTGATGAAGATGTCTCAGAGGCTATCAGAACTCCTGATGCTTCAATGGCTGCTTCAAATGTTTCTGCAATTCCTGCAGTCAGAGCTTTTCTTCTTGATTTACAGCGAGATATTGCAAAAAAGAACAATTGTCTCATGGACGGCAGAGATATCGGTACAGTTGTTTTGCCTGATGCACAGATTAAAATTTTCATGACTGCTGACGTTGAAGAACGTGCAATGAGGAGATATAAAGAACTTCAGGAAAAGGGTATTGAAGATTCATATGAACAGGTTCTCAATGAAATGAAAGAACGTGATTTTCAGGATTCTAACCGTCCTATTGCACCCCTTAAACCTGCGGAAGATTCATTGATTTTTGACTCTACAGGTCACACACTTGAACAGTCAATTGATGAACTTACTGCTTTGATAGGAGAAAGAATATGACAGACCATTTCGATTATTCAAAAATTAAAAACTATAAACTCTATACACTTGCAATTCCTGTTGCAAAGTTTATTATGTCTCTTAAATATAAACTCAGATATGAAGGTAAAGAAAATCTCCCTAAAACGGGAGCTTACATAGTTTCTGCGAATCATCTGACATCATTTGACCCTGTTCTTCTTGCAATGAATAGCGGCAGAGTTATCCACTTTATGGCAAAGTACGAAACTTTTGAAAAACCGTTTACGAGATTTTTTCTTACTCATTTTAACTCTTTTCCTGTAAAGAGGGGTTCTTCGGATAAGTCATCTATTGAGTATGCAATAAATCTTATCAAACACGGTGAGGTTATAGGTATTTTCCCCGAGGGTACTCGTAATAAAGAAGGTGGAGAGCCTCAGAAAGCAAAGTCAGGTGTGGCACTTATTGCTAAGGCAACAAATGCAGACGTTGTTCCTTGTTCAATTCACATCGGTGAAAAGAAAGGTTTCAGAAGACCTTGTACAGTTAGATACGGTAAACTTATTAAATTTGAAGACCTTGGTTTTTCTGATGAATCGCGTTCCACATCTGAAATCAGAAATGCATCAAGAATTATTTTTGATGAAACAGTTGCTCTCTGGAGGAAAGGACTTTGAAAGAGGTAATTCTTGCAAAATCGGCAGGTTTCTGCTTCGGTGTAAACAGAGCGGTCGAATTGGCCTATAAATTACTTGATGAAGGTGTAAAGGTTTCAACCCTTGGTCCCATCATTCATAATCAACAGGTTATTGATGATATGGCTGAAAAAGGTGCAGAAATCATTGAAAAACCGGGTGAAGCTACAAGGGAAAACACAATTATTATAAGAACACACGGAATCCCTTGTGATGTTATGGATGAAATTGAAAATTCAGGACTTGAATATCTTGATGCAACTTGTCCTTTTGTGAAGAAAATTCATAAAATTGTTGCTGAAAATTCATCACGTGATATTCCTGTACTTATTGCGGGTGACGATAAACATCCCGAGGTTGTCGGTATAAAAAGTTATGCAAAAGGTGAAACATATATTTTTAAAAACAATGATGAGCTTGTTTTGTTACTAAAAAAACATAGCTTTTTGTGCCGAAATAGAATAATAATTGTCGCACAGACAACATTTTCTGCAAAAGAGTGGAAAATTTGTAAAAAAAATATTAATTTGCTATGTACAAATGCGAAAATATTTGATACAATATGTTCTGCAACGCATAAAAGACAAAGTGAAGCGGTTACTCTTTCTCTTGAATGCGATGCTATGCTGATTGTCGGAGGACGGCACAGTTCGAATACTCAGAAGTTAAAAAGCACATGCGAAGTGAATTGTCCGACTTTTCTTGTCGAGACTGCTGAAGAACTGAAAAGTATTGATTTGTCGGAATTTGATAAAATTGGCATAACTGCAGGGGCCTCGACTCCTGCCTCAATAATAAAGGAGGTACATAATTATGTCCGAAATTGTTAACGAACCGATTGAATTTGAAGCAAAGGTAGATACCGGTGCTGAACAGGAGGTGACAACTGTCGAGGCTGCGAGAGAAATAACCGATGATATGGATTTCACAGAAGCTCTTGAAGTTTCACTTGCAAATATGAACTCAAATCAGAGAGTTATCGGCACAGTCATGGGTATCACACCCACAGAAATTCAGGTAGATATCGGCAGAAAACACGCAGGCTTTATTCCTATGAGTGAATACAGCAACGATCCTACAGCTGATGCTTCTAAGGAAGTAAAAATTGGTGATGAATTCGAACTCATTATCATGAAAACTAATGATGCAGAAGGTACTGTAATGCTTTCTAAGAAAAGAGCAGATGCAGGCAGACTCTGGAACGAATTTGTTAAAGCTGCAGAAGCTGAAGATACAGTTTTCGAAGGTATCGTAACTGAACTTGTACGTGGCGGTGTCCGTGTTCTTACAAACGGTGTTAAAGTATTTGTTCCCGCTTCTCTTACAGGTGTACCTAAGGGACAGGCTCTTGATGATCTTCTCAGAACTACTGTTAAGTTTAAGGTTATCGAAGTTGACGACAAACGTAAACGTGCAGTAGGTTCAATCCGCACAGTTCTTCGTGAGGAAAGAAAAGAAATCATTGCTCAGTTCTGGGCACAGCTCGCAGCAGGTCAGGAATACACAGGTACTGTTAAAACACTCACAAACTACGGTGCATTTGTTGAACTTGCAACAGGCGTTGAAGGTATGGTTCACATTTCTGAACTTTCATGGAAACGCATTAAACATCCCTCAGATGTTGTTAAAGCAGGCGATACAATCAAAGTTTTCGTTAAAGAAGCAGATGCAGAGAAAAAGAGAATTTCTCTCGGCTTCAAGCGTGCTGAAGACAATCCGTGGGAAATCCTCAAGAGAGATTATCCTGAAGGAACAGTTGTTGATGCTAAAATTGTCGGCATGACAACCTTCGGCGCATTTGCACAGGTTATTCCCGGTATTGACGGTCTCATCCACATTTCTCAGATCGCAAACAAACACATTGAGAAACCTCAGGATGTTCTCACAGCCGGTGAAACAGTTCAGGCTAAGATTACAGCAATTGACTTCGATAAGAAACGCGTAAGCCTTTCAATCCGTGAACTTCTTGCTGAAGAAGAAGCAACAGAAGAAGCAGAAATTATGGAAGAAGTTGCTGAAGCAGCAGAAGTTGTTGAAGAAACAGCAGAAGTTGCAGCAGACGCTGAATAATTTATAAAAAATCAACCGTGGAGTAGTTGTTATCAACTGTTCCACGGCTTTTTTTATTTTCTGTTTTCCTTTAAAAATTTGATTTCTTTTGCATATCCGTCAATTTCATTAGGAGTTTCAAGTAAAAAGGGAAGGTTGCGTAATTTTGGATGATTTATGACATTTATCAGAGCTTCACTCCCCAAATGTCCTTCACCGATTTTGGCATGACGGTCTTTATGACTTTCGTAGCCATGCATACTGTCGTTGAGATGAATTGCTTTAAGTCTGTAAAGACCGATGATGTTGTCGAATTCATCAAGGACACCATCAAGGTTATTCACAATATCATAACCACCGTCAAAAACATGACATGTGTCAAGACATACACCTAACTTATGATTCAATTCGACCTTGTCAATTATTGCCTTGATTTCTTCAAAATTCCTTCCGACCTCACTACCTTTACCTGCCATTGTTTCAAGAAGTACTGTGGTTGTCATGTCTTTAAACAAAACTGTGTTCAGTGTGTCAGCGATAAGTTCAATACCTTTTTCGGCACCTTGCCCTACATGACTGCCGGGGTGGAAGTTGTAAAGATTATCGGGTGTGTATTCCATTCTTCTCAAATCATCTGCAAAAACCTCAAGTGCAAATTCTCTCGTTCTTTCATTTTCTGAACAAGCATTCAGTGTGTATGGTGCATGAGCAAGTATCTGAGCAAAATTGTTTTCTTTTGCAAGACGGTTGAATTCATTTACATCATTCTCGTCTATTGCTTTTGCTTTACCGCCACGGGGATTTCTCGTGAAAAACTGAAATGTGTTTGCACCAATGCTCTGAGCCTCTTTGAACATGTGAACATATCCTGCAGAGGCTGAAAGGTGACAACCTATTTTAAACATAATATAAACCTTCTTTTCTTATTTATGACTTTCAAGTAGTCTGTTTTTCTCATCCCACAGTTTTTGTGAAAGGTCAACATAGTAATTGTGTGGGTTTTCAAAACGTTTTACTTCATCCCAGAGAGTGTCAATTTGTGCTGCACAGTAATCACGTAACTCTCTGATATCTCTGTCTTTGCCGATGAATTTACCATTTTCAAAAATCTTTTCTTTCAACGGAACAGAAGTGAAGTTTTCTATAGTTTTACGTTTCCATGTATGCTCAGGATCAAAGAGTTCGTAGGTTTTTTCATCGTCAATTGTTTCATCAGCAAGTGTGATAAGGTCAGCCATTGCTTTTCCTGTTTCGTTGTCATAAAGTCTGTACACGTTTTTGAAACCTGGTGTTGTTATTTTTGCAACATTTTCGCTGATTTTTATTTTTGGAACAATATTGCCGTCTTCATCTTCAACTGCAACAAGCTTGTAAACACCGCCGAAAACAGGTGTAGATGAGGCTGTAATTAACCTTTCGCCTACACCGAAAGAATCAACCTTTGCACCCTGTAGAAGCATGTCTCTGATGATATATTCATCAAGAGAGTTGGATGCAACTATTTTACAATCTTCAAAACCTGCTTCGTCAAGTAATTTCCTTGCTTTTTTTGAAAGGTATGTTATGTCACCGCTGTCAATTCTCACGCCTTTCGGTCTGAAACCACGAGGGAGAACTTCACGCTTGAATGCTTCAATTGCATTGGGAATACCTGATTTTATCACATTGTATGTGTCAACAAGGAGAGTGCAATTGTCAGGATACTCTCTGGCATAAGCACAGAAAGCATCAAGCTCTGTATCAAACATCTGAATCCAGCTGTGAGCCATGGTGCCAAGAGCAGGGACGCCGAAAAGACTATCAGAAATTGTACATGCTGTACCGGCACATCCGCCTATGTATGCCGCTCTTGCGCCAAGGATTGCACCGTCAAATCCCTGAGCACGACGTGAACCGAATTCCATTACTGCTCTGCCTTCAGATGCTCTTACAATTCTGTTTGCCTTTGTTGCAATAAGACTCTGATGGTTAATGGAAAGAAGAATCATTGTTTCGATAAATTGAGCCTGAATAACAGGACCTTTAACAGTAACAATAGGTTCACCCGGAAAAATAGGAGTACCTTCTCTGATTGCCCACACATCACATTTAAAATCAAAGTTTCTCAAATAATCAAGAAATTCTTCTCCAAAACCTTTTGTCCTGAGATAATCAATATCGTCCTCCGTAAATTTCAGATTTTTCAGATATTCAATCATCTGTTCAACGCCTGCCATAATTGCAAAACCGCCGTTATCGGGAACTTTTCTGAAAAACATATCAAAATATGCAGTTTTTTCACCTATACCGTTTTTAAAATAACCGTTTGCCATAGTGAGTTCATAAAAGTCAAACAGCATAGTAAGATTACGTTCGTTTTTCATGTTCATCTGAATCATTACCTTTCAAAAAAATTACTGATATTATTATACACCTATTTCTAATAAATTCAACAATTGACAAAAAATTAACGGATATACCTTGTATTGGCATATCCGTTTAGTGTTATTATTCAACAATCTGAGGAGGATTTGGAACGTAGAAAGCGATGTTGATAGCATGGTCTGCAACTCTTTCAAAGTCAGTAATTGTGTTAATAAATAACATACCTGCTTTAGTATCGCATTTACCTTTATTCATACGTTTGATGTGGTTGCTGTTTGCTTCATCATGAAGGTCATCAATATATTCTTCAAGGTCAACTGCTTCTTTTGCTTCTTCAATTGTTGCTGACTGTTTTTTGAAAATCGAAAGAGATTTGTCAAGTAATTTTTCAATATTATCAATCATAACATTAAGTTCATTTATTGCATCATCGGACAGCACGGGTTTGTTTTCTTTTCTGTATACTGTAGCCTCAGCAAGGTTTGTCGCATGGTCACCGATACGCTCAATGTCAGTTACTGCATGGAAAAGACTACTTATATATGCTGAGTCCTGTTCGCTGATATCAAGGTTGTTTATCTTAACAAGATAAGGTGTAATGCTGTGGTTGAGGAAATTGATAATTTCTTCCGTATCTTCTATCTCAGCAAGTTCTGTATCGTCAATATTAATAAATGCTTTTGCTGCTTTAATAAAGTTTTCTTTCGCGAGTTCAGCCATTCTCACAACTTCATTGCCCGCCTGTTTAACTGCAAGAGGAGGTGTTGAAAGAATACGTTCATCAAGGTATGACAACTGAGGTGTTTTTGAAAGCTTGTCCTCCTTGTCGGGAATAATCCGACGCGAAAGAGCAACAATTTTGTTTGAAAAGGGGAAGAGAAGCACCGTACTTACAACGTTAAAGATAATGTGTGCAGCAGAAATCTGAACAACTGTGTCATCACTTATCATTTTAAGGAGATCAATATATGGTGTAAAGAGTGAAATAAGAACAAAAATAACTGTGCCGAGTGTGTTGAAAAGGAGGTGTATCACAGCTGCACGTTTTGAGTTGGTTTTACTGCCTGCTGCAGAAAGAAGTGCTGTGACACAAGTACCGATATTCTGTCCAAAAAGAACAAAGACTGCAAATTCAATAGGCACAAGACCTTTCAGTGCGAGAGCCTGAAGAATACCGATACTTGCAGATGAACTCTGTATAATTGCGGTAAAAGTAAGACCTACAAGTATACCAATGACAGGATTGTTTGCTTTTATCATCATATCAGTAAAAAACTGAGAATCCTGAAGAGGTGTCATTGCGGCAGACATTGTATCCATACCAAGGAAAAGAAGACCGAAACCTGCCAAAATTTCGCCTATATGAGAAAGAAACTTTTTCTTTGAAAAAACAAGTAAAGCAGCACCTCCAAAAACGAATAAAGGTGCAAGTGTTGATAAGTCGAGTGCAATAAGTACACTTGTTACGGTTGTACCAATATTTGCACCCATGATAACACCTGTTGCCTGAACAAGGTTCATAAGCCCTGCGTTAACAAAGCCCACAACCATAACTGTAGTCGCGGATGAACTTTGTATTAAAGCGGTAATTACAACACCGATAAATACAGCCATGAATCTGTTTGATGTAACTTTGTCAAGCAAAGTTTTCAGTTTACTGCCTGCTGCCATTTCAAGTCCCTGACCCATGATTTTGATACCATAAAGGAACAGACCTACACCGCCAAGGAAAACAACAAAATCTAAAATACCCATAATCATCACCGTATTTCTTAAGTTTTGGTACGAGCTTATTTTATATTGAATATAAAATAAAATCAATATAAATTTAATTAATTATGCAATAAAAATCAATGATTTGTAAATTTATATTAGTTTGCACAAATTTTA
>JAZOAY010000177.1:0-29128 GCA_045595725.1 Acutalibacteraceae bacterium
AAAGAATTATATCTCCGGCTTTTTTCACTTCATCCATTGCTGTTTTGATGCGTTCTTCAAAATCACCTCTATACTTTGTACCTGCAACCATACCTGTCAGGTCAAGAGTATAAAGTTTTTTATCTTTAAGAAGTTCCGGAACTTCTCCCTCAGCAATTTTCAGAGCAAGACCCTCAGCAATTGCCGTTTTACCTACACCCGGTTCACCGATAAGACAAGGGTTGTTTTTGGTTCTTCTGGACAGAATCTGAATAACTCTATCAATTTCTTTCTGTCTGCCGATAACAGGGTCGATTTTGTTATCATTAGCCAGTTCAGTCAGATTTCTTCCGAATTTTTCAAGAGTCGGAACATTTGAATTTTTTGCTTTTCCCTGTCCTTTTTTACTTTCATCACCTTTTGAAGAATCAAAGGCTTTGTTAATCTCTGCTGCAATTTCAGATGTCGAAACACCGAGTTCTGACATAATGCTTACTGCCAGACCCTCGTTTTCCTTTATAATTGCAAGAAGTATATGCTCAGTACCTACGAGTGACTGACCTGATACGGAAGCAAGACTCACCGCATATTCAACAATATGCTTTGAACGCGGTGTAAAATCTGCCGGTGTGAGAGAAGTAGGACTGCCCACTCCTACACTCATTCTGAGAATTTCTTCAATTTTTTCTTTAGTGATACCTTTTGATGAAAGAACACGGTCAGCCACACCTGATGTTGACAAAAGCCCCATAAGAAGATGTTCACTTCCCACATAAGCGTGACCTAAATCTCCGGCTGAAAGCATTGCATTGTTGAGTGCTTCATTTGCTCTTTCGGTAAAGCCTGAAAATTTATACATAGATGTTTCCTCCGTTCTTTTCAGCGAAAAATCCCCTCTGTCAGAATCTGAGATTCTGACATCTCCCCTTGCATTTTCAAGGGGAGACTTAAACCATAACTTACAAATAATTTATCGCTGAATCAATTTTTCTGTAATTTTTGGAAGGCCGTAAAAGTCTTTCCGTTTTTTCGTGCCGTCAGGCACATATCGATTGCAAATGCACGGCATTTGCAATAAATTATAATATTTCTCTTACTTCCTTTGCTCGTTGTATATCTCTTTCCTCTGCGTCAAACTGTGATGAATTTCTCACATTTATCGTTGCAGGCTGCATATCGGGAATCATTGCGTTAATTTTTTCAATGTCAACGTCAATAATTTTTTCAGCACTTGCCAGTCTTACAAGAGACACAAGTTTCATAAATTCATTTGAAGTAAGTTTTCTTGCATATTTTAAAATTCCGTATGCACGCCATACAGTATCAAGATAACTTTCGTCTGCAAGCAGTTCTTTTCTGGCATTTCTTTCCTGAGTTATAATCTGTTTAACAATTGACTCAAGGTTGAAAATTGCTTCTTTTTCGCTGATACCAAGAGTAATCTGATTGCTTATCTGATAAATATCTCCTCCGGGCTGACTGCCTTCGCCGTAAGCACCGCGGATTACAAGACCTAACTTTGAAACAGTTGAAGAAAGTCTTGAAATAAGTCCCTGCTTTGTAAGTGCAGGAAGATGAAGCATAACAGATGCTCTCATTCCCGTGCCGAGATTTGTAGGACACTGAGTAAGGAAACCAAGTCTTTCATCAAAAGCGTAATTAAGGTTCTCTCCGATTGTTTTTTCGATTTTCTCTGCTTTTTTGTAAGCATCTTCAAGCTGAAGGCCTGATGACATCGCCTGAATTCTGATATGGTCTTCCTCCTCAAGCATAACGCTTACATCTTCGTTATCGGAAAGAAGAAGCGACTTTCCGTTTGAAGGGCCTGCAAATTCGGGAGAAATCAGATGTCTTTCCGCAAGTGAAACAGTCTGATAAGCGGGAACATTCTCCATATCAATAAAACTCATATTTTCATTATTGGATAAAACCACGTCTCTAATCTTTAAATTGAGTTCTTTTTTCTTTTCGTCATCAAGTCTGAAAGGAAAAGGATATTCCCTGATGTTTCTTGCAAACCTTACTCTTGTGCTGAGAACCACGTCACCTTCGGGACCGTAAGAACTGTACCATCTGCTCATTTTATTCTGCCTCCTTTTCCTTTATCTCGTCACGGATTTCTGCCGCTCTTTCAAAATTTTGTTCTTCAATTGCAGTTTTCATTTCCGCCTGAAGTTCCGCAATAATTTCTTCTTTTGTTTTTTCTTTTATAACTTCTTTTTCCTCAATTACTTTTGCTGTTTTTCCGTTGTGCTGAGTTTTGCCGTGAATACGCTGAATTGATGGCAGAAGCATTTCATAAAACTTTTCGTAACATCCTGCACAGCCTATCTTTCCGCTTTTCACAATTTCCTCAAAGCTCATACCGCATTTTTCACAACGCTCTGTTTTAGCCGAGCCGAGCATTGTTTTTGGCTTTGAGAAGAAGTTTCCGAAGAAATCTCCAAGGTCAAAACCAAATCCTGAGAATACATCACCGTAACCTAATTTCCCTGCACATCCCGTACAGAGATGAAGCTGTGTATATTCACCGTTTACCACACTTTTTATATGAGTTGTTGCCTCATGTTTTCCGCAATTCTGACATAACATAGTAGATTCCTCCTTACATTAAACCAAGCAGCATCTGTTTAAAAATCGCTGCCCTTATTTCATCTCTTACATCCTGCGGTGCTGCCCTCAGAGAATTTTCCGAGGTTGCCGCAAGGATAAGTTTTGCCACAGACTCACTTAGTAAATCCTGATAATTGAGATTATATACATGTGCTCTGCATGTTTTATCATCAAGACGTCTGCCGATTCCGTTCACAACATGCATAAGGGCCGTACCTTTATCGTATTTTGCTCTCGTAATGCGGATATATCCCCCACCGCCTCTGCGACTTTCAACTATATATCCGTGTTCGGGAGTAAAGCGTGATGAAATAACATAATTTATCTGACTTGGCACACAACCTAAGGTTTCTGCCATTTCATTACGCTGAATTTCCGTATATCCGTCACGTTCAAGCATTTCAAGAATCATCTGTGCAATTGCATTACTTAAATTCATATTGCTCACTTCCTGTATTTATGATTTAAAAGTCAGATTGTTGTTTTTGACTTTGACTTTCTTTGACCTTACATGCATTATTATAGACCTTTTTTAAAAAATATCAAAAGTCAAAAAAGGTCAAAAATGCATTTTAGTGTCTCAATATTGCAATTTATCTCCTGTTTTCTTTGATTTACTCATTTTTTCTCGATTTTTCATAAACAGCGTTCTGATTACAAAAACATCGACCCGTAATTTTTAATGCAAATTCCGGACGGGACGATGTGGGCATCATCCCCTACAAAGGTTTAATCGGTGCAATATAAAATTCAGTGTCGCAGCCCGACCTTTTGCATTAAATTATAATTTATCTCTACATCCGCATATCATCAAAAAACTTGATTTTTGTTCAAAAAAATTATATACTTGAATTGGTATAATGCGAAATTATGAACAAAATGGTGAAACCTCTTCATTATTGTTTAAAAAAAGTACATACTATTTTGTAAAAATAAGGTATAATATAAATGTAAATCAACAAAAGGAGTGTTCTTTTATGGCAACAGAAAAAATACTTATTGTAGATGACGATACCAACATCTGCGAACTTCTCAGACTGTACCTTGAAAAAGAAGGCTACTCAACAGTTATTGTAAATGACGGTCCCGGTGCAGTTACAGCTTTTCAGACTGAACAGCCCGCCATTACTCTTCTTGATATTATGCTCCCGGGTCTTGACGGTTGGCAGGTATGCAGAGAAATCAGAAAAACTTCAAACAAACCCATAATCATGATAACTGCAAAAGGTGAAACTTTCGACAAAGTTCTCGGTCTTGAACTTGGTGCAGACGACTACATCGTAAAACCTTTTGAAGCAAAAGAAGTTGTGGCAAGAATCAAAGCTGTTCTCAGAAGGACTTCCACATCTGCTACAGAAACGGTCAAAGAAGTAAACTTTGATAAGCTTTCAATTAATCTTACAAACTACGAATTGAAAGTAAACGGAGAGCAGGTTGATACTCCTCCCAAAGAAATGGAACTTATTTTCCACCTCGCTTCTAACCCCAACAGAGTTTTTACACGTGATCAGCTACTTGATGAAGTGTGGGGATTTGACTATTACGGCGACTCAAGAACTGTTGACGTGCACGTAAAACGTCTCAGAGAAAAGCTTGAGGGGGTTTCCGATAAATGGGAACTCAAGACAGTATGGGGCGTAGGATACAAATTTGAAACTAAATAATTTTTGCTTTTCCATAATATAATAAAAGGAGTTGCAAAAATTGAAATTAGGTAAAGTTTCATTTAAAAGGTCAACCACTTTCAGAAAATACTTTCTCAGCATTTTCTCATCGGTCATGATCGTACTTGTGGCTCTCGGCATGTCACTTCTGGTTTTTATCGCAAACTACTGGAAAGACACCAATGTTGACCTGCTTACAGAAAACGTAAAAAAACTTTCCGTCACCGCTTCGCAGTTTTTTGAACTTGACGAAGAAAATGAATACATCAATAACCCTACAGTTATGCTTGCGTATTCTATTTCTCTTGTGTCAAACTCCATTAACTCGGATTTATATATCTGCGATCTTGACGGTAATGTTATACTGTGCAAAGACATTATCAACGCTGCAGAACCTTTCCAATCAAAACCCTATTGTGAAAAACATTCGGGAATGAAATTTTCCCGTAACATTATCAGTCAGGCTGCAAAAGGTAATTATCAGGTTGCGGGTGAAATTCCCGAAATTGACAAAGATTTTGCACTTATCGTAGGTGAACCTATTATTGCAAACGGCAGAACTATCGGTGTGATTCTGGGTACACAATCGGGTCTCGGCTCCATGTACCCCTTCGTTATGTCAATTTTCAGGATGTTCCTTCTCTCTGCTCTCGTAGCATTCCTTGTTGCTTTCGTTGCGGTTTACGTTGTAACATATACAATTACGAAACCTCTTAGAAAAATGTCTCAGATTACAAAAGAGTATGCAACGGGTGATTTCTCCAAAAGAATTGAAGTCAAGGGAACTAACGAACTCGCAGAACTCGGTAACGCCATGAACTCTATGGCACAATCACTTTCTGCTCTTGAATATTCACGACGGAGTTTTGTTGCAAACGTATCTCACGAACTGAAAACTCCCATGACCACAATCGGCGGTTTTATTGACGGAATACTTGACGGAACTATTTCACAGGATGAAGAAGAACGTTACCTTAAAATCGTTTCAAATGAAGTAAAACGTCTTGCACGTCTTGTAAGCTCAATGCTCAATCTTTCAAAAATCGAAGCAGGTGAACTTTCTCTCAATCTGAAAAAAGTTGATGTGTCAAAACTTATTTTTAACACGCTTCTTTCTTTCGAACAACTTATAAATAACAAGTCAATTGACATTAAAGGTCTTGATACCATGGACACAATACGCGTTAATGCCGATGAAGGCCTTTTAGGTCAGGTGCTTTACAACCTTATTGACAATGCGGTAAAATTCACAGAAGAAGGCGGTTGCATTAATGTACACGCAGAACAGAATTCAGGCATCACAACCGTCACAATAAGAAACAGCGGTGCGGGTATCCCCGCCGATGAAATCGAAAGAATTTTTGAGCGTTTCTATAAAGTTGACAAATCACGCGGTCTTGACACAAAGAGTACGGGACTTGGTCTTTACATTGTAAAATCAATTGTAGAAATGCACGGCGGTACAATAGAAGCATCAAGCGAACCCGGAAAATATACTCAATTCAGATTTACCATTCCAAATGTTTAAATAAATACAACAATTATAACATTTATTTAAAGTTTATTAAAAAACTATGTGAAATCACATCAAAATATTATGTTATTATATCAGCAAGCATAACACCCGAAAGGATGAAATAAATTGGACGAAAACAACAAAGAAAATTTTAACACAGAAAATGAAGAAACCGCTGAATTCAAGCTCCCCGAAGAAGAAAAAACAGAGCCTGAGATTACCGTTGAAACTCCCGAAAAAGAGTTTGAGCCTACCTCTGACAACGTAAACTCATCTTCCTATTCTTCAAGACAGTATTCACACCCCCCCTACTCTCAGAACAGTTATTCTCAGAATAATTACTCTCAGTATTCTCAGTCGGGACAGAATTATCAGAGCGGATATTATTACACAGGAACTCCTGATAACCGTTCATCAGATACTAAAAAACACAACAAAAAAGGTCTCAAAACAATCCTTGCCGTTGTTGCTGTTATAGTCGCTATTTCAATTGCATTCGGTATAGGAACAATCGTAGGCGACAATTCCTCTTCCACACCTGAAGCAGGAGAAAGTTTTTCAGGAGACGGCACAATAATCACGAATAATGAAACTCCCGATTCACCTAAAGTTACAGGTGATAAGCTTACAACTGAGCAGATAGCAGAAATCGGCAGAGCATCAAATGTAGGTGTTCTTGTTTATTCATCAAACAGCAGTTACTACTCTCAGTCAGGCGAAACGCAGGCTGGTGAAGGCACAGGTATTGTTGCAAAAATCTCTGAGGATAAAAAATCGACCTACATTCTCACCTGTGCTCACGTTATCAGCGACAAAGGTGTAAGCGTAAAAATCCTTCTTGAAGACGGCACAACTTACGATGCTGATATCGTAGGCTTTGACCAGCAGACAGATGTAGGTGTTCTGAAAGTTAAAACAACAAAACTTAAATGTGCAGAATTCGGTGACTTCAAAAAACTCAAAGTAGGTTCTCACGTTTATGCAGTAGGTAACCCCGGCGGTTCTGAGTTTTTCGGTTCTGTTACAAACGGTATCGTTTCTGCAATCAGCCGTTCAATCAACAATGAAATCGGTTATACAATGGACTGCATCCAGCACAACGCTGCAATTAACCCCGGTAACTCAGGCGGTGCTCTTCTCAATGAATACGGTCAGGTTATTGGTATCAACTCATCAAAAATCGCAAGCACCGAATACGAGGGCATGAGTTTCTCTGTTCCTATTTCAACGGCCCTTGATGTTGCAAACGACCTTATTGCCAAGGGCTATGTTCCAAACAGACCGAAACTGGGTATCACTTACAGCCTTGCATCTTCCCACAACACTTACGCTATGGTTGTACAGATTAAGGGACTTCCCGCAGGTTCACTTATTATCAGAGGCATTTCTTCAGACAGCGACCTTAAATCAAGTGACATTCAGGTAGGAGATATGATAACTGCCGTCAACGGAAAAGAACTTGATACTCCTGATGTACTTCTTGATATTATTGATAAGGCAAAAGTGGGAGACGAGCTGAAACTTAAAATCTGCAGAGTAAACACAGACTACTCCGTAAAAGAATTTGAAGTGACTGCAAAACTTATCGAAGATAAGGGTTCAACCACAGTTGAGGACGAAACAACAACTTATATTAACCCCTTTGATTACTTCAATCAGTACGGAAACGGCGGTTACGGTTATTAATTAAACACTTTACAGACACATGTATGCATGTGTCTGTTTTTTGTTGACAGTACACATGAATAATGATATAATTTCTTTAAATACAAATCCGTCACGGAGGTTAAACTTATGGACATGATTGTAAGAATTTTATCCTTGGGACTTGCTATGGTAATGTTCCTCTTTCAGGGCAATTTCTCAACTGCGGCATCTTACCTTAAAATTCTCCCTGATACAGCAAAAATGGGTCTTTCTTACCTTGATTTTTCAAACACAGTAGAAGGAACTTCAAAAAAAGAAATGGCTGTCTTTATTGACGAGGCTCAGAAAGATGTAAAGCATCCTTTCATCCTTGCTGATAAAGAAGATTTTGACAAAGTGCGTGAAAATTACTTTGCTGAAGACGGTGACGAATACATAAAAGAAATTTTCACGTATTCAATGGAACGTGCTGACCAGCTTGCAGCAGGTCCTCTTGTTGAATATATTTATGATGATGACGACGGAATACTTGAAGTTTCGCGTCAGATACTCAGCCGTGTTATTACACTTTCTGCTGCATGGCAGGTAACAGGTGAAGAAAAATATGCAGCTAAAGCATTTGCTGAACTTGAAGCAGCATGTAATTACGGTGACTGGAACCCTGACCATTTCCTTGATGTTGCTGAAATGGCTCTTGCAATGAGCATCGGCTATGACTGGCTTTTCGATTATCTTACCGACGCTCAGAAAGAACTTATCAGAACCAACGTTTATGAAAAGGCTATCACTCCTGCAATTGAAGGTGACATCCTTTCTCAGAACTGGTGGATATGGTCAAACACAAACTGGAACACAGTGTGCTACAGCGGTATCGGTATTGCATGTATGACTTTCTCTGAATATTATGAGGAAGAAGCAGCAGAAATTCTTTCAAAGGCAACAAAATTCATGCCCATGACTTTTGCTCTCTTTACTCCTGACGGTGTTTATGTTGAAGGTACAGGTTACTGGGAATACTGCACAACCTACCTTGTTTACTTCCTTTCAACTTCAAGAAACTATTTCGGCACAGACTTCGGTCTTTCAGAAATTGACGGTGTTGACAAAGTTGGCTATTACCCCATCTACGTTACAGGTGCACAGGGAGTTTTCAACTATGGTGATAACAAATCTGAACCACTTCACGGACCTTCAATGCAGTGGTTTGCAGACGAATATAACTCCCCTCTTCTTGCAGCATTCCAGAAAACTGCTGATCCCAGAAGAAATGAAGACAGAGAAGCAACGCTCTCCGCTATATGGTATGACACTTCTTTCTCAGGCGAAAATGCTGATTTTTCAAATGAACCTCTTGCACTTTTCTCAAAATCAAGCGGTTTTGAAGATATGGCAATTATGAGAAGTGCTTACCTTGACCCCAATGCAACTTTTGCTGCTATTAAATCAGGTTACAACTACACAAACCACGGCGACCTTGACATCGGTACATTCGTCTTTGATGCAATGGGCGAAAGATGGGCAGAGGAACTTGGCCCCGGTGACTATGGTGCACCCCAGTATTTTGCAGGTCTTGTAGGTTTCGGCAGATGGCAGGTTTACCGTAAACGTGCAGAAGGTCAGAATACCTTGGTTATCAATCCCGATAAAACTCCCGACGACCAGTACGCTTTCGCAGAAGTTGAAATTTCTTCTTTCCAGGAAACAAGTCATGGCGGTAAAGCAATTATTGACATGACAGAGGCATATTGCCTCAACGGTGTAAAGAGCGTTGTACGTGAATTTGAAATGTTTGATAACCACTCAAAGCTGAGAATCACAGACACAATTTCATGCCACGGCAAATCAGAAATTTACTGGTTTATGCACACAAAAGCTGCAATAGAAATTCTTGATGAAGGCAAAACTGCAAAACTTACAATCGGCGACAAACACTTACGTGCAACACTTGAGGACTGTGACGGCACATTCTCAGTAATGGATGCAGTAAGACTTGACGGTACAGTTTCAGAATATGACAAAGACAACACGGGCATTCAGAAACTTACAGTCCACATTGAAGACGTAAAAGAAGCAGAAATCAACGTAATCCTTGAACCTTGGGTTAATTAATCAAAATATTTCCCTGTGCAAACCGCATGTTTTGTACAGGGAATTTTTGTTGACATCTTTTTAATTATATGGTATTATTTCTGTGTATTTATTGTTATAAAAACAGGGCACAAGATATGTTGCCATGCATAGTTTCTGACCTTGAAATAACAATGCATAAATATAACGAAAGCTCATATCTTCTTACGAGTTTTCAGAAGCACCCTGAATATTTTTTTGCGAAAGGAAATGACAAAATGAAAAAAGTTCTCTCTATTCTTCTTGCAGTTTCAATTCTTGTTTCTGCATTCGTAATCGGTGTATCTGCCGATGATGACACAGTCAGATTTGCAGTTGCATCTGACCTTCATTACAATGTTCCTGAAGAAGAGCTTACAGCTACAAATGACCATCCGCTTTTCTGGTACGCGAACAGACGTGCAGCAATGGACAACGAAAGCGGTCTTATTATTGATGAGTTTTTAAGACAGGCAGCAGAGGCTGATTACGATTTTGTTCTCATCTCAGGTGACATGGCTGATAACGGCAGAATTGTCCCCGAAGAACATCAGGCAGTTTCTTCAAAGCTCAAAGCTTTTGAAGAAGCAACAGGTATTCCTGTTTACGTTGTTCCCGGCAACCACGACTACGGCAGAGGAGAAAACGACAACAAAATCGAAGACATGTTCTCTTTCTACGGCGATTTTGGTTATAACGATGCTTTTGAAAAACGTGACAGTGATTTTTCTTACGTAACAGACCTTCCCGGTGGAAAATACAGACTTATTGTTGCTGATTCAAACGATCCGTCAAAATCAACTGAAGACGGTATGACATCCGACAAAGTAAACTGGGTTGTAAAACATGCAAAGCAGGCAGTTAAAGACGGCAAATATCCTATTCTTATGATGCACCACAACCTTCTTGATCACCTTCCCATGCAGAGAATTCTCAGCCGTAACTTCATTATCAGAAACCACACAGCCGTTGCAAACAAATTTGCAGATGCAGGTATCAAACTTGTATTCACAGGTCATGAACATTGCAGCGACGTTTCTGTTCAAACAAGCCCCAAAGGCAACAAAATTTACGACTTTGCAACAACTGCACTTTCAATGTATCCCCTTTCTTACAGAGATTTCACTATGACAGAAGAGGAAATCACTTACACAGATAAAACAATTGAAAGCATTGATACAGAAACTCTCCGTAACACAGTCAATGGTTACACAGATGAAATGATTGCTGAAATGAACAAAGGTCTTAACACTTTTGCAAAAGGTTTCCTCAAAGCAGGTGTTCAGTACCGTCTTGCACGTTCACTTACAATGGAACAGATGGGCATTGCAGAAGACAGCATTTTCTATCCCCTTGTTAACACCGCAGTAGGCGGACTGACAAGCCTTCTTGAAATGCCTCTCTACGGTGAAAACAGCGTTCAGGAACTTGCAAAGGAATATAACGTTGTAATTCCCGACAGCGAATACGAAAACGGTTGGGACCTTGCAACAGACCTTGTTTCTTACCACTATTCAGGCGGTGAAGACTTCTCAATTTATTCAACAGAAGTTACAATCCTCCTCAGAATGGTAAACCTCATTCTTCTTGATGATCTTTCAACAGTAAATGACGAAGTATTCTTCGGTGCATTGAATGAAGTTCTCGGCAATGATTCAGCACTCTTCAAAAACTTCACAAAGGGTATTGCAAATGCTCTCGGACCTGTTACACCCGGTCAATATCTCCTTATTGCAATTGCATCTCCCATCGTTTATGAATTTGTTTACGATTCAGACGGAGTTGACGATAACAGAGGCACACTTGAAGGCTACGGTGTAGAACCTGACCTTAACGAAAACAGAACAGATAATTTTGCGGATTTCCTTGACACGCTCTGCCTCTATATCAAAAACTTCCTTGAAATTGTTATCAAAATATTTGGTATCGGAAGATAAATCAATTATTAACAGCCTGTTATCTTTTAGGTGATAACAGGCTGTCTTTATACATGACAGTTTAATGTTAAACAAAAAACACTTGATATTGCTATGAAAAGTTATTTGTGATATAATAAATTGTATATTCATTTTAAAGAGGACAAAACATGAAAAAGTCACGTTTATTTTCTCTTTCCACAACGCGGATTATTATGCTGAGCTTTTTAGCAACAATCCTTGTGGGAAGTTTACTTCTGAAATTACCCGTAAGTTCAGCAAACGGTGTCTCGGTACCCTATATTGATGCACTTTTTACAGCCACGACTGCTACCTGTGTTACGGGACTTGTTACGCTTCCCACAGTTACCACATGGAGTATTTTCGGTCAGATTGTAATTCTTTTGCTTATTCAGGTGGGAGGCCTTGGTATTATTACAATAATGTCAGGAATTATGATTGGTCTTCACAAAAAAATGGGACTTGCCGACAGACTACTCATTCAGGATGCTTTCAACCTGAACACATTGTCAGGGCTTGTAAAATTCATCAGAAAAGTTATTGTAGGTACATTTATTGTGGAAGGTATAGGTGCACTTCTTTACATGATTGCTTTTATACCTGAGTTCGGAATGAAAGGTATATGGATATCTGTTTTTACTTCTGTTTCCGCATTCTGTAATGCAGGTATTGATATAATTGCAGAAAACAGTCTCTGCAATTATGCCGATAATCCTGTGATAAACATTGTCACCTCAATGCTTATTGTTATAAGCGGTATCGGTTATATTGTCTGGTGGGACGTAATACGTGTGCTTAAAATGAAAACAAACAGAAAATTTTCACATCTTACTCTTCACAGCAAAATCGCAATTATCACAACACTTATACTCATTTTTGCAGGTGCAATTCTTATTTTTATCTTTGAATACAATAATCCTCTCACCATTGGAAAACTATCTCTGTTCGATAAAATTCAGGTATCTTTCTTTCAATCAATAACAACAAGAACGGCCGGCTTTGCAACTGTTCCTCAGGAAAATCTGACAAATGCATCTTCGCTTATCTGTCTTCTCCTGATGTTTATCGGAGGTTCTCCCGTAGGTACTGCGGGCGGTGTTAAAACGGTTACAATTGCGGTGCTTTTCGCCGCTTCCGTAGCTGCAATCAAAGGTAAAAACGAAGTTAATCTCTTTTCAAGAAATATAAAGAAAGAAGCCGTTTCAAAAGCAACGGCAGTTGTAGGAATGTCATTTCTTATTATGTTTGTGTCTACAGTTCTTCTGTCTTTTGTAACAGACGTAAACGCTCTTGATATTCTTTACGAAACCGTCAGTGCTACGGCGACGGTAGGTCTGACAAGAAATCTTACTTCATCTCTTGATATTGCAGGGAAAATTATTATCACCCTTACAATGTATCTCGGCAGAGTAGGTCCCATTTCCCTTGCAATTGCTTTCAACAGAAAAAAGGAAATTCCAAATATTATAAAAAATCCCGTTGAGGAAATAAGTGTAGGGTAGGTAGAGAAAATGACAATCAACAAAACTTATGCAGTATTCGGTCTTGGAAGATACGGTCTTTCTGTTGCGGAAGAACTTGTAAATGACGGCGCGGAAGTGCTTGCAGTAGACATAAACGAAAACATTGTAAACGATGCAATTGAATTTCTCCCCTATTGCAAATGTGCTGACGTGACAGATGCTGACGTTATAAAACAGTTGGGAATTTCCAACGTTGACGTTGTGATTATCGCAATGGCAGGTTCACTTGAAGCAAGTGTTATGGCAACAATGCTCTGCAAAGAAGCAGGTGTTGAAACTGTAATTGTAAAATGCGCAAATGAAATGCACAAAAAAATTCTTACAAAAGTCGGTGCAGACGCAGTCGTTTTCCCTGAGAATGAATCAGGAATACGTCTTGCCAAAAATCTTCTCAGTTCAGGATTTATTGATATTGTGGAGCTTTCAAAAGATGTTTCTATGTTTGAAATGAGTGTAAGAGATGAGTGGACAGGTAAAAATCTCATTTCACTTGACTTGAGAAAAAAATACGGCATCAATGTTGTTGCCATCTGTAAAGGTGATGAAGTCACAACTGAAGTCAATCCTACAATGCCCCTTGAAAAAGAAATGAAGCTTATCGTAGTTGCAAACGGCGAAAGACTGAAAAAGATAAAATAATTGAGATATTTTTGACCTTGACATAATAAATGTTATTTGATAAAATATGTCTTGCAAAAAAATATAGGGAAGCGTATCGAAGTGGTCATAACGGGACTGACTCGAAATCAGTTGTACCTCACGGTACCGTGGGTTCGAATCCCACCGCTTCCGCCAAACAGTGCCTCTTGCGAGGCTGAGATAAGAGATAATATTGAATAAATAATAGATAATAGTGAACGAAAAATTTGGGTCACTGTTTGTATTATTATCTATTCTTTATTATCTCTTCTCTATTATCTTTACAAATGAGAATTCGATATGTCTTCTAACCGTATCGTACCAATTAAAAAACGACAATTTTCTTTAAGAAGATTGTCGTTTCTTTTTTCTTAAATTATCATTTTCGACTCAATTACAACTCTGCTAAAATTTCTTCTGCATTTGTGTCGGGTTTAACTTTCGGCATGACTTTTTCAATGTTGCCTTTTTCGTCTATTATAAAGGTTGTTCTCACAACTCCCATGCTCACTTTGCCGTAAAGTTTCTTTTCCTGCCAGACACCGTATTTCTGAATAGCATCAAGTTCAGGGTCTGATAAAAGCACAAAATCAAGATTATGTTTTTCTGCAAATTTCTGATGAGATGAAACGCTGTCTTTACTTATGCCGATTACTTCAACATTTTTGTTTTTAAACTCTTTATAAAGTCCGTTAAAGGCACACGCCTGTCTTGTGCAACCGGGTGTATTATCCTTGGGATAGAAATAAAGAACTACTTTTTTGCCGAGAAAATCAGAAAGTGAAACATCTTTCCCCTCTTTATCTTTCAGCATAAATTCAGGTGCTTTTGAGCCTTTTTCCAACATATTTATTCCTCCAGTATTTTTTCTGCAAAATGTACTGCAACAGCTCCGTCTGACGTAGCCGTAACAATCTGTCTCAACGGTTTTGTTCTTACATCTCCTACGGCAAAAACGCCGTTCACGTTTGTTCTTGTTGTTTCATCCGCAATTATATAGCCGTTTTCGTCAAGGTCGATTTTCCCTTTCAGGAATAACGTTTCTGGACTTCTGCCGATACTTACAAAAAGAGCCTGACAGTTTATTTCCTTTTCTTCGTCTGTTTTTACATTTCTGATTTTCAGTCCCGTAACTCGTTCATCAGTACAAATTTCTTCTACTTTACTGTCCCACAGGAATTCTATATTTTCTGCTTTGTTAAGAGATTCCTGATAAATTTTCTCTGCCCTCAACTTATCTCTACGGTGAATGATATAAACTTTTTCCGCAAGTCTTGAAAGGTAAAGTGCATCCTGTACCGCGGAGTTTCCCCCACCAACAACTGCCACAGTTTTACCTTTGTAAAATCTGCCGTCACAATGTGCACAATAGTGAACACCTTTACCCGTGAATTCATTTTCTTTTTCAATCCCCAACTTACGGGGATTGGCACCCGTTGCAATAGCTACGGTTTTTCCGTAATATGTGCCGTTTGTGGTTTCAACTTTTTTTATTTTATCAGAAAAGTCAACATCTGTCACTACTGCATATTCTGTTTTTACACCAAAACGTTCAGCACCTGCCTGCATTTTCATTGCAAGTTCAAACCCCTCTATTCCGTTTTCAAACCCGGGGTAATTGTCAATAACATCTGTCAGCATCATCTGACCGCCAGGGGACATCTTTTCCAGAATAACAACGCTCATTCCTGCTCTTGCACCGTAAAGCGCTGCAGTATACCCTGCAGGGCCTCCACCTGAAATTATCATATCATATACCATATCGTTTTCTCCTTGACATTAATTAAAATCAGAAGTAAAATAAAATTAATAAATTTCGCGAGGTCAAAACCGATGAAAATTGTATCTTTACTTGAAAACACAGCATCTTCCGAAGAAGTAAAAGCCGAACACGGTCTGTCACTTTTCATTGAAACAGGTTGTCATAAAATACTTTTTGACATGGGACAAAGCGATTTGTTTTATAAAAACTCTCTTTCTCTCGGAATCGACCTGACACTTGTTGACATCGCCGTACTTTCCCACGGTCACTATGACCACGGAGGCGGTCTCGGAAAATTTCTTGAAATCAACAAAAATGCACCTGTTTACATAAACAAATATGCTTTTGAACCTCATTATAACGGAACAGAAAAATATATCGGTCTTGACGTCTCGCTCAAAGACAATCCACGCATTGTTTTTACCGATAATCAATTTTCCATTGATGAAAACCTTACCCTTTTCACCTGTAATGAAAGAGAAAGAAAATTTTCTGTTTTACCCTCGGGTCTTAACACCTTTGAAAACGGAGAATTTGTTCCCGATGATTTCAGACATGAACAGTATCTGCTTATTGAAGAACAAGGTAAAAATGTACTCATCAGCGGTTGTTCCCACAAAGGAATCTGCGATATAACAGACTGGTTTCATGCGGATGTTCTTGTGGGTGGTTTCCATCTTTCAAAATCTCTTCTTGATGAAAAACTTATTTCCCTTGCAAACAATCTCGACCTGAGCGGCACTCAGTTTTACACATGTCACTGTACAGGTGCAGAGCAATATTTTTTCATGAAAAAGTTTATGAAAAATCTGAATTATTTATCATGTGGTGAAACTATCCTTTTATGAAAGAGGTGAACACAATGTTTGAAAGTACATACCGTGAAATCTTCCCTTTCTGGGATGATATTACCGAAGAAGACCGAAAATACATCTGTTCAAATTCTTCACAGGTTATTTTTAAGGAAGGAACAAACATTCATGATGCAAGCGGATGTTCGGGTGTGATTTATGTCAGAACAGGTTCTCTGAGAGTTTACATCATGTCTGATGACGGTAAGGATATTACTCTCTACAGACTGCATTCAGGAGACCTTTGTCTGCTTTCTGCTTCTTGTGTTCTTAAAAGCATAACGTTTGATGTTTTTGTGGATGCCGAAGAAGAAAGCGATTGCTTTGTTATAAGCGGTCCCACCTTTGCCGACGTTTCAGAAAAATATGCCCAGATCAAAATTTTCGCTCTTGAAACTGCTGTCAGCCGTTTTTCCGACGTTATGTGGGTTATGGAACAAATTCATTTCATGAGCATGGACAAACGCCTTGCCATTTTCCTTTATGAAGAAATTACCAGAGTTAATACGGATACGGTGAGACTTACACATGCTCTTATTGCAAAATATATGGGTTCTGCACGCGAGGTTGTGACCCGGATGCTTAAATATTTTGCAAATCAGGGTATTGTCGAACTCTCCCGTAAAGGTGTCAAAATTATTGATAAGGAAAAACTTAAAAGTTTAGCTTTCCAATAAATCAAGAATTGCCTGTTCCGGTATTGCACCGAGAGACTGATTTACGATTTTACCGTTTTCAACAACGAAAAGTGCAGGAATACTTGAAACACCGAACTTCATTGCAAGTTCTTCTTCCTCGTCAACGTTGATTTTACCTACAAGAATTTCCGGATGCTCATCTGCGATTTTATCAATTACAGGGGACAACATTCTGCATGGTCCGCACCACGATGCAAAGAAATCGAGAAGAACTTTTTTCTCACTTTCTAAAACTTCACTGAAATTATTTTTATCTATAACTTTTGCTGACATATCCGTCACCAACCTTTCTTTATTTTCTTGGTTTTATTATACCCTGAAAAAATTATATTTTCTGTGACAAAGTCACACAAAACAATTGAACAAGTCATATTAAAATGCTATAATGACTTCATACCAATAAAAGGGGAATTTATATGAGCAAAAAAATCATTGTTGCAGGTGCAGGTCATGGGGGAATTGCAACTGCTATGCTTCTTGCGAGAGAAGGCTTTGATGTAACAGTATATGAAAAAAACTCACGTGAAAATATGGGTCATGACTGGACCGATGCTTTTGACAGAAAATCTTTTGCAGCAATCGGACTTCCGATGCCTGACGAGAGCCTCTATTATCTCAAGCACGATATTACTTTCTACAGTCCTGCAGAAAGAACCGCTCTAAAACAATCTATTCCAGAGGACCAGCTTGAAATAAATATGGAGAGAAAAGACCTTTATAATTTTCTTCTTCCTTTTGCAGAAGAAGCAGGTGTAAAATTTGTTTACAACTGTAACATTGAAGGTCCGATTATTGATGGTGAGCGTGTTACAGGCATTAAAACAAGTCTCGGAGAAATAAAAGGTGACCTTGTTATTGATGCATGCGGTGCAAATTCACCTGTAAGAAGAAATCTTCCCGAAAGCACAGGTATTCAGAAAGAAATCGGTGCATACGAACAGTTCTGGGCTTACAGAGCTTTTTACGAAAAAGCTGCAGAACCTAAAGACAAATACAAAGTTATTCTCCTTTCCGAATACGAAAAAGGCATTTCATGGGTTACCGATAATAAAGACCGCACAGATGTGCTTATCGGTAAATTCTATGACTTTAATATAGAAAAAGCAGAAAAAATCATTGAAAAACTTCGTCTTACAAACCCCTCTATCGGCGAAAAGCTTCTCAGAGGCGGTCAGATTGTAAATATCCCTGTAAGACAGCCTCTGGGAATACTTGTCACAGACGGATATGCAGCAATTGGTGACAGTGCTTTCATGACAACACCTATTATCGGTTCAGGTATTGCAAACACTCTCAAGGCTTCCCCAATCCTTGCAGACAGCCTTATCAGAAATAAGGATAAAGATTATACGGCATCTGTTCTTTGGGATTATCAACGCAGCTTTTACAAAAAAATGGGTGCAGGTCTTGCTCCCATTGCATGCATCAAGCTGATGATTTCAAGCATTTCAGGTGACGACCTTGACTTTCTTGTTGACGGTCACATCCTCACGGCAAAGAATATGGCAATCGGTGCAGACTCAAACCATATCAAAGCTGTGGCACAGACATCTGCCTTCCCTGTTTTCTGCAAAAAAATGGCAAAACTTTTCAGCAACAAATCTGTTGCACCTCAGTTTACAAGAATGGTTACCGGTATAGGAAAGGCAATTGTTGTTTCTGCAATGATGCCTTCAAAGTATAACAAGAAAAAAGCTCTTCGTTGGGTTAAGCAGTATAACAACTGCTTCAGACCTCATGAATAATAGGAGGAACAACTAATTATGGGCAGAAAAATTATTGTTGCCGGCGGTGGTCACGGCGGAATTGCAACAGCAATGCGTCTTGCTCAACACGGCTTTGACGTGACTGTTTACGAAAAACACGCACGAGAAAACATGGGGCATGACTGGACTGACATTTTCGACAGAAAAGGGTTTACCTGTCTCGGAATCCCTATGCCTGACAAAAGTCTTTACAAACTCAAACATGATATGACATTCTACGGACCTTCTCTTGATGTTCCTCTTACACAGAATGTACCTGAAGACCAGCTTGAAATTCAGATGGAAAGAAAAGATATTTATACCCATCTTATTTCTCACGCTGAAAAAGCGGGTGTTAAATTCGTTTATAACTGCGAAGTCACAGGACCCATTCTCATCGGAAACCGTGTTGTGGGCATCAACACTTCTGACGGAGAAAAAATTGCAGACCTTATTATTGATGCTTGCGGAATGCATTCGCCTGTGAGAATGAATTTACCCTCATCTTTCGGAATCCAGAAAAAACTTAAAGAGTTTGAAACCTTTTACGTTTACAGAGCTTTTTACAACAAAGCGTGCGAAGTTGATGATGTTGACAAATACAAGGTTCTTTTACTGCCCGAAGGCGGTGAAGGTATTTCATGGGTTGCTACAGAGGAAGAACATACAGACGTTCTTATCGGCAGATTTCATCCGTTTACACTTGAAGAAGCAGTTCAGACTGTTGACAGAATGAGAAAAACGAATCCATCTATCGGTGAAGAAAAAGTACGTGGAGGTCAGTTTGCAACAATTCCTTTGAGACAACCTCTTGGAATTATGGTTGCTGACGGTTATGCCGCAATCGGCGACAGTGCTTTCATGACAGTTCCCGTTATCGGTTCAGGTATTGCAAATTCTCTTAAAGCTGCAAAAATCCTTGCCGACACAATCATTCACGACGTTTCGTGTTCGTTCAGCGCGGAAACTCTGTGGAAATATCAGAAAACATTCTACAAAGAATTGGGCAATGGTCTTGCACCCCTTGCTTGTATCAAGATGATGCTTGCACGTTTCAACGGTGACGACCTCGACCATGTTTTCAAATACAAAATTCTCAACGCTGATGACATGACAATCGGAGCTGACTCAAACAATCTTGCTTCAATGATGAAAATCAGCGATGCAACAGTTGTTCCCACAAAACTTTACGGACTTTCAAAGAACAAACAGGTTACCAAGAAAGTATGCAGAATGGGTTACGACCTTGCACGTGCCGTGGCAATTACTCTTGCAATGCCCAAGACATACAACAGAAAAGCAATTCTCAAATGGGCAAAAGAATATAACAAACCATTCACGTTCTGATAAGGAGGAAACAAAATGAAAAAATTTATATCAATACTTCTCGTCCTTGCAATTACTCTTGCATTCCCTGTAAGCACTGCTGCACTTTCACTTGAAGATGGTCTTGACGCTCTTAAACAGGAGTTTGTTTTCGGTGAAGGTCCTGAAGAAGACGGCTATTCAATTGACTACAGATATTTTTCTCCCGTAGGCAAAAATGATAAAACCAAATATCCTCTTGTTATCTGGCTTCACGGTTTAAGCGACGGTTCAAAAGACGGTGTTCAAGTAAACAAAAGTCAGATTGCTTATTGGGCAAGTGATGAATTCCAGTCACGTTTCGGAAAAGCGGGCGGTGCTTTTGTTCTTGCAGCACGTTCACGCGAGGAACTTGGTCACACATGGACAAATGCAATGGTTGAACCCTTAAGAGCAGCAATTGAAGATTTCATTGCGAAGAACAAAGCAAATATTGATGTTAAGAGAATTTATGTCGGAGGCTATTCAATGGGTGGTAAAATGACATTCAAAATGGCTATTGCTTATCCTGAAATGTTTGCTGCAATTTTCCCGATATGTCCTGCATGGTCTCCTGATGCTGAGGCTATGGAATATATTTCAGACATGCCCACATGGATTACTGCAGGTAAACCCGACCCCCTTGTAAATTATCATTTCTCAGTAAATCCTACATGGAAGAAGCTTGTTTCTACATCAAACGAACCTGAAAACTGCAGATTTTCAACTCTTTCAAAAGTCTGCTATGCAGACGGCAAAAAAGCAGACAGCAGTCACCACTCATGGTTTGCAGTAAACTATGACATGTTCACAACTGAAAACACAGATTATCATTACATGACAACAGTCAACGGTCTCGGTGAAGAAGTGAAGCTCACATATCCCAAAGGCATGATTTCATGGCTTTCCTCTTTCAAGTCAGACTATGACGGAAAGCCCGTTGACGGCATGGGGAACCTTGAAAACCTTTCGCAGACTGACAGCATGACAGCAATTCTTACAGTCAGAGAATTCTTTGAAATACTTATTGATCTGATACTTTCAATATTTAAATTCTGATTCTGTTGTAATATTCAAGGCACTCTGTTTCGGGCAGAGTGCCTTTCTTTTTTGTGCTATTGAAGTTGAATTGAAATTATGGTATAATTGCGTGGCAGATTTGAAAATTTACATTTTTTGGTAATTATAATTTTCAACGAAAAATCAAGGAGAGATACGCATGACCGTACTTATGTTTATATTCGCAATATTTGCCGTTATCGGTGCTGTTGACAGAATTATCGGCAACCGTTTCGGCATAGGACAGGAATTTGAAAAAGGAATTACGGCGACAGGCTCACTTGCTCTTTCCATGGTTGGTATGATTTGCATTGCCCCTGCTTTCACAAAAATTCTCGTTCCCATCATAACTCCCGTTTCAAAGATTTTTCACTTTGACCCATCCGTTATTATTGGCTCTGTTCTTGCAAATGACTTAGGCGGTGCAAGTTTAGCTGAGAGCCTGGCAAATGATTCTCTTATGGGTGGTTTCAACGGTCTTGTTGTGGCATCAATGCTGGGTGCTACAATTTCTTTTACAATTCCCGTTGCACTCCGTTCAATAAAAAAAGAACTTCACAAGGAAGTTCTTTTAGGTATTCTCTGCGGTATCGGTACAATCCCCGTCGGATGTATTGTATCAGGACTTATGCTCGGAATAGATTTTGCAGGACTGATGCTCAACTTAGCACCCGTTATAGTAATTGCAATTATAACTTGTCTTGGTATCGCAAAAGCCCCTGAACTTTCCGTAAAAATTTTCAAAATTCTCGGTCATCTTATTGTATGCCTTGTAACAGTAGGTTTAGTCGGCGGTATCTTCCAATCACTTACAGGTAAAACTCTTATCCCCGGTATGACTGATATCCTTGAAGGTTTTGAAATTGTTGCCAATATCGGTATTATCCTTGCAGGTGTTTTCCCTCTTATATTTGTTGTTTCAAAAGTTCTCGGAAAAGTTTTTGCAAAGCTGGGAAATATTCTTAAAATCAATGATGTTTCGGTTATGGGATTTATTTCATCTCTTGCAAACAGTATTCCCACATTTGAAATGGCTGAAAAGATGGACAAAAAAGGAATAATTATGAACATGGCTTTTGCAGTTTCAGGTTCATTTGTTTTCGGTGACCACCTTGCTTTTACAATGGCTTTTGACAAATCATTTGTGGGTGCAATGATTGCAGGTAAACTTATTTCCGCCGTATGCGCCGCAGTTGTTGCTGCATTTGTATACAAAATAAATTATGAGAAAAAAACAACTCCGTCAGACTGACGGAGTATTTTTTTGCCTGTTTTCCATCTTTTTCCAATTAATAAATCCGTACATATCGTTGATGAAAAATACAAGGAAACAAATTACCATTGAAACCGAGTTCATATCCTGCTTTGCTGCAATTATCCAAAGAATAACCAACACAAGGTCGTTTGCGGCATAACCCAGTGCATAATAGGGACTCCTCAGAGCTGTAAGGTATGCAGCAACAAAACTTGTTGTAACGGAAATTGTACTGACAACCAGACTTGCATTTCCAAGTGATTTTAAAACAAAATAGAAAATAACCGTAACTGCAATTGTGAAAAATATCATAACAGAAATCTTCTTTTTTGAAAGTTTACTGACTTCTACTTCTGACGTATCTTTAAAAGGATGTCTGAGCCATGAAACAAGGGCAACAACCGCCATAGGTACGGTCATTCCGAGATATGTAATCATTTCTCCGTAGTACCTGAAGCGTAAAGAAATAAACCCATAAATAAAAGCAAAAATAATTATCAGCACCTGACCGATTGCATGACCTTTTGCAAGAAAAATCAAAGCCGTAACGCCGATAAGCGAAGCACACAAATTCAGATAATCCGTATTTTTAAAAAGAAAAAATGTACCTGTCACCACAACAACAGAAACAATCCACAACGTTTTATCAAACAACGTCAGATTTTTAAATGCATTTTTTATGTCCATTTTATCCTCCAAAAAAATAAACATCCGAAACACATCTTCAAAGACCTAACGATGTGTAACGAATGCAAAAATTGCAACTACCCGGTGGCAGTAAAGTTTTAATTTTTTCATATTGTATCATATGATTTTATAAAAGTCAACATAAAATTCAGTCTTATTATTATTGCAAAAAATAACCTTTTATGATAGAATTGTCCTGAAAAAGGATGTGAAAATTTTGTATTACGGAATAATTTCAGTTGCAGTTATAATGTTCGGATTTCAGTTTTTCTTCAACAACGATTATGAGAAGAAAAACGGCAGTTCACTTATTACCTCAATGGTATTTATATTCGGCTCAAGTTTAGTGGGACTTCCCGTTCTGTGGGGAATAAATTCATTTAAATTTGAATTTACATGGTATACGCTTCTGATGGCAACAGTTACTGCCGTGAACATGATAGCTTGTATTTTCTGCGGGCAAAAGTCTCTTTCCAAAATAAACCTTTCTTTGTATTCAATTTTCTCCATGCTGGGAGGAATGCTCCTCCCCTTCTTTGCGGGAATTTTATTTTATGAAGAAAAACTCACTTTGGGTAAAACCCTGTGTTTTGTGATTGTAACTGTTGCCCTTTTCTTCACCTTTGAAAAAGGTCAGTCAAAAAAAGGTGCTGTTTATTACATAGGTATTTTCGTTTTCAACGGAATGTCAGGTGTTCTCTCCAAAATCTTTCAGGAAAGTACATTTCCGAAAACAAGTGCAGCAGGTTATTCTGTTCTCAGTGCGTTGATGACAGTTGTCATTGCAGGACTTATAATTCTTTTAAACTTAAAAAAGGCAGAACTCCCCCACAAAAAATCTTATGTTAGTCTTATGGGAAGCGGACTTCTCAATAAAGTTGCGAACTATCTTTTGCTTATTTCTCTTGCACATGTCCCTGCATCAGTTCAGTACCCCATGGTAACAGGCGGGGTAATGATAGTTTCCACAATTCTCGGTTTCTTTACACCCAACAAGCCCAAGAAAAAAGAAATCATTTCACTTGTTCTTTCATTCGTAGGACTTATGATGCTTGTGTTATTCCCGTAATATAAAAGGAGTAATTTTATGGAAGAGTTTTTCTGGAATTTTTTAGGAAATCTTATAATGTATTTCCCTTTCATTGCTTTTGGAGGCTTAGGTGTCTATGTAATTGTTTACGGTATTTTCTGTATAATAAAAATTTACAGTTGTACAGAACTTATTGACGGATACTGTGCCGAAAAAGAACGAAGAATGAAATTCCGCAGACAAGAATTGCATTGTGTTTTCAGTTATCACTATGAGGGAAAAGATTATTACTCAAAGGCAAAATACGGTTTATCAACATCCCTTTTTAACTATCTGAAAACAGGTGATAAATTTACAATTTATGTTAATTCAAAAAAGCCAGAACTTTTTGTTGTTGAACGAAAAATTACTTTTAATGAAATTTTTCTGATTGCCTTAGGATTGTTTTTACTGGGATATGTGATTTTTCAGGCTATTAAAACGGGTATTTTTTGACGAGGTGAAAACATGAATAAAATATTTACCGATATTTATTATAATGACGTGGAAAGACCTGTTTTCTGTTACAGAAGCGGAAATCTTGTATACGAAGAAATGATGGTTGGAGGAACACTCGTTTCCTGCGGTTATAACACTGCAGGATATCCTTTGAATGTCCTTTCCGGTTTTCCGTCTAGAATTGATTATACTCAGTTTGCAGAACCATTTTCTTTCAATATTGAAATTGACGGTCAGAGCCTCGATTACGACCTGAAATTCATTGATTTTGAAATCAGAAAAGATGATGAAAATACTGAAGGAATTTTGACGCTGGAAAGTAATATCAAGCCTGTGAGAATTTATGTTCACACACTTCTTGATACAACCCAGATGTTTACCCGTTACATAGAAATTGAAAATCTCTCAGATGAAAAGATGTGCTTAAGCCGTCTTTCCGTTCTCAGCGGCTGTGTCGAAGAGATGGAAAGAGACGAACTGACAAAAGAAACCGATTTGTCAGAACTTTATTCAGTAGGATATTTTGACAGAGCAGACTGGGGTAATGAGGGCGATTTCAAGTGGAAAAAGCTTGGCACAGACACGCTTTCAGTTGACACAAGATTCGGCAGAGACCGTTTCCGTCACCCTCTGATTTTCATCAAAAACAATGTTCTCGGAACAATTTTATTTGCTCAGATCTCATGGAGTGCAGGCTGTAGATTTTCTGTTGACTTCAATGCCCGTGACGAACGCGACAGAAGTTTTCTTGGTTTTAAAGCTGAAATCACAGGTTATAAACCACTCCGTATAATTTCACCGAGAGAGACTTATAAAACTCCCGACGTTTACGTTGGTATGGTTTCGGGAAGTTTTGATGATGCAGTCAACGAAATGCATTCTCATATCAGAAAATCCGTTCTGAAGGAAAGCGTTAATACGCTTGTTTTTGCAGGAATGGGTGCAGAGCATGATATGTCAGTTGAAACAACAAAGACATTTATTGACCAATTTGCGAAAATGGGGGCAGAAGTTTTCACTCTTGATGCAGGGTGGGTTTGTCCTCCCGTTGAGCAGACAAGCTGGGACGCTTACAACGGCAGAAATATTCCCGATGAAAGTCGTTATCCGGACGGCATGAAAGTAATTTCCGATTATGTTCATGAAAAAGGAATGAAATTCTGTCTGTGGATTGATATTGAGAGTGTAGGCAGAGAAACTGAAATATGGAAAACTCATCCTGAGTGGAGAGCTATTGACGTTTACGGCAACAGAACTGAAAATCTTCTTGATTTCACAAACCCGGAAGTAACTGAATGGGCAGAAAATGAACTTGCACGTATGCTCACAGAGTACAACGTTGATGTATTGAGAGTTGACAATAACCTGAATTACAGACAATATTTTACTGTGGGTGATACAGGTACCGGCATCAAGGAATGTCACTCTTTCAAGAGAATAGAAAACGTTTATAAGATGTACAAAAACTTGAGGAAACGTTTCCCTGACATGATTTTTGAAAACTGTGCAGGCGGTGGTGGCAGAACCGACCTTGGAATGATGAAATATTTCAACCACACATGGGTTTCTGACTGGCAGAAAGCACCTCGTTCAATCGTTGTCACAAACGGTATGACAATGGCACTTCCTCCAGAAAGAGTTGACAGACTTTTTGCAGGAATGGGCGGTCACCGTTTCGGATCTCTTGATTTACAGATGAGAAACACAATGCTCACTCACCTCACCTTAAACGTAATTAATCCCGCTGATGCAAAAATAAATGACGCACAAATGGAATTTGTACGTCACAGCGTAGATTTATATAAGAATTTTATCAGAGACATTCTTCCTACTTGCCGTGTTTATCATCATGTACCTGAAGCCGACAGAAACAATTTTACGGCACTTGAAATTTCATCTCCTGACAAAGAAAAGAGCGTCATTGCAGCATACAGCCTTTCAATGGCAAAAGATGAATTTTTCACAGTTTTTCCAAGAGGAATTGACTCCTCAAAAGAATATAAGGTAACACTTGATAATACTGGTTCAGAGTTTACCGTAAAGGGATATGACCTGATAAGAAACGGTGTAAAAATCAGAATTCCCTCATCAATGTCATCAGAACTTATACTTTTCTGTGCTGAAAAATAATTTTACTTTAACGCTTTTTTCAGTCGTTTACCGATTAAGGATGCAAGCAGACACATTAGAATATCCCCCGGCAAAGTCAGCAAGAAACAGTAAAGTAATAAATTTTTAATTTCAGTTTCGTTGCCGAGATAAAAACGGCTGATTAAAAAGTAATATGTAACACCAAAAAAATATATAACAAACATCCCTGTAAATGACGACAGCATGTAGTTTTTCAGGGATGTTTCTTTTTGTGCCATTTTTCCTGTTACAAATGCTCCTGCAATAAATCCGATAAGATATCCGAACACAGGTTTCAGAACATATGAGAGTCCCCCGCCCTCTGCAAAAACGGGAACACCGATAAGGCCTATAATCACATAAACTCCTACACTGAGAGAACCTTTTTTACCACCGAGTAGAAGCCCTGCAAGTGTGACAAAAAGAGTCTGGAAAGTTATAGGCAGAAATGGAGTCGGAATTTTAATAAATGCTCCTGCACAGATAAGCGCACAAAATAATGCGCACAAACACATTTCTTTTGTTTTCTGCATTTTCTCTCCTCCTTTCATCTATGAAATTTTACAAAAAGACAGAAAAAAAGTCAAGTCTGTTTCAATAATAAAAACCGCATCCTTAAAGGATACGGCTTTTATTTATTGAAATTATTTCATTTTAACTTTGAAGCACTTGATTTCGAAGGGGTTAGCTGTGAATGAAAGTGCGTTGTCTGAGAACGTATCAACCGGAACATCATTTCTTTCAAGAAGGTCACACTCTGCAACCTCTGCGATTTCACCGAAGAGTTCTGCAGTAACATCTGTTCTTCTGCCTGTCTTTTCAACAAAACGAACAATGAATGCATCTTCATCTTCACATTTCTTAACTGCCTCAAGAGTAACATTGTCAGCAGAAACTGAAATGAATGACTTGTTAGTGTCGCCCTTAGCGTCAGCAGAAATTTCAACTGCTGTCATGGGATTGTTGATTTCAAGACCTCTTGTGATTGTATCAGCATCTTTCCAGTTGCCTGCATGAGGATAGAGTGAATATGTGAAATAGTGGTCACCTCTGTCAGACTGCGGGTCAGGATTCATGGGAGCTTTAAGGAGAGTGATAATCATTCTCTGTTTATCTACCTCATAACCGTACTTGCAGTCGTTAAGAATTGTAAGACCGTAAGCATCTTCTGACATGTCGATGAAGTTATGTGCTGAAACTTCAAACTTAGCTTTATCATAAGGATTGTGGCGGTAGTTTGAGTTTTCAATTGTTGCATAAGCAATATCTCTTGTGTATTTTGATGCTTTGATATCAACGTCAAAGCCGACTTTAAGGAGTTTTTCCTGTTCGTGCCAGCTGATGAATGTATCAAAGTCAATTCTGTCAAGGTCGTTGTAGATAATAACGTTCTGCTTAACAAGTGACTTGTTGATTTTCTTTTCGATTGAAAGAGCTGTGAATACGTCACCCTCTGCTACACCTGTCACTTTACCGGGTTCTGTATCAAATTCACGATCAACATAAGTTGCAACAATATCCCATGCATCATATTTACCGGGAAGGTCTTCGTAAAGTCTGAACACATTACCTTTGCCTTCAAGAACTTCACGATTGTTGTTCTTATCAAAGATTGACACGATTTCTGCACTATCATTAAGTTCAACCTTGAAGTTGTCGTTTTCGATAACGCTGCCGGAAATTGCTTTAGCTTCAGAAACTGCTGCATCCTTTGTATAGAATACTTTGTAACCTGCTGCAGGAACATCTTTTGCCACGAACACAAGCACTTTTGTGCCGTCAAGTTTTGTATATGCCTGAACGGGAACTTTGTTACCGTCTTCATCGAAGATTTCAACATCCTTGTAGGGGAGTTCAACCTTTGATGTAGCATTAACACCGAGTGAATTGAAGAGAGCAAAGGGTTTGCCGTATTTTTCAGCACCGTCGGCATTACCTGCGATAACATTAAGCGCTTCATCTCTTACTTCTTCACCAATCTTGATGATTTCATCATAAATTGCACAAAGGTCGCCGAAAACTTCTGTAATGTGTGAACCGGGAAGTGAATCATGGAACTGGTTTGTAAGAATCATCTGCCAACCTTCATTGAGTTTGTCAAGAGGATACTTGTAACCATATTTCATTGCAACGCTTGCGAAAAGTTCTGCTTCACGGTAAAGATTTTCACTTCGTCTGTTAAGTTTCTTGAGAAGTGCTTTTGTTGTGTGAACACCACGGTGTTCTTCAAGATAAAGTTCATCTTTCCATGTGGGAATGTTTGTTTCTGTAGCATTTGCTTTCATTCTTGCAAGTGAATCTTCAATCTTGCTGGGAACTGCCTCAGGAAGTCCGGGGAACTTGCTGTAACGTTTAACGTATTCAAGCATTTCGGTGTCTACACCGCCGCCACCGTCGCCCCAGCCGTAGCAGTACATTGATTCACCGATTGTTTCTTTATCTGTA
>JAZOAY010000178.1:0-8499 GCA_045595725.1 Acutalibacteraceae bacterium
CAAGGTCATAGATTTCTGTATCAATACCATAGATAAGACCGTTTTCTTTATCTACTACTGTTGTTGTGCCTTCTGCTGCCATGAAGTATGCTGAGATTGCGTGAATTTCTTTTGTGTCAATTGCTTCTTTACAAACTGCACAGTAGAGTGTTTCTTCACCTGCTACGCCCACTTCTGCTTCTTTGGTTACTACCCATTCACCGTCTGTATGGCCGAGTGCATCAACTGTGATTGTTTCACGGCTGAGTTCGTCACCGCATACTGAGCAGTAAACTACTTCATCATATGAACCTGCATTTACACAGTCAGGAGCAACATTATTTTCTACTACTGCTTCTGCCTCTGTGTGTCCGAGTGCAGGAATTACAATTGTTTCACGGCTGAGTTCAACTTTTTCTTCACAGCATGTGCAGTAAACTACAAGGTCGTATGAACCTGATTCTGTACATGTTGCGTCTTTTCTGTTTTCTTCAACTGCTTCTGCAGCTTCGTGACCGAATGCAGGAACTGTAACTGTTTCACGAGAAAGTTCTTCATTACATATATCACAATAAATTACTGATTCATAAGAACCACTATTATCAGCAGTTGCGGGAATTTCATTTTCTTTAACTGCTTCTGCAGGTGTATGACCAGCTGCGGGAACAACCTCCTGTTCAACAATAACCAAGCCACATACCGAACAATGTGCACCTTCACTAAGTCCTGTTTCTGTGCAAGTAGGTGCTACTGCAATATCAGTTTCAGGAGAATGACCTGTGGCACTTACATACATACCTGTCATCTCATATCCGCAAATTTCACAAGTATATGTAGTGTATCCTTTTTCAGTACATGTAGGGGCAGTAACAATGCTGTTCCATGAATGACCGTTTGCTGCAACATAGTCACTTGTATATGAGTTGCCACACTCTGCACAAGTGTATGTTGTGTAACCTTCTGTATCACAAGTAGGAACAGTAACAACTGACTTATAGTCATGAGAAATTTTAGAAACTACCCTTGATTTGATAACCTCACCGCATGTTGTACAGATAAGTTCATCAAGACCTTCCTCAGTACATGTAGCAATTTTTGTAGAAGACCATTCACCTTGATCATGTCCCAGTGCAGGAAGCTCTACAATTTTTTCCTCACCGCAAATACATACAAATTTTTCTGAACCTGTTTCAGTACATGTAGCTTCAATAACCACAGAATCTTTGTACTTAATAAAATCATGATCAGCTCTTTCAAGTGCTGCGAAAGCTTCATCCACCGCTGCTGTAGCACCTAAGGCATTCTGACATGCTATTTTGTAACCATAGTTCGGATTTGGTACTGACAAAGCTACCTGATAAGCAAGATCAATGGCATTTATATAATTATTCCAGCTTTCTGTTGTATACATTCCCTTTTGAACATAATATCCGTCTGAAAATGTATTTGTTGTCTTCATAACCTTATTAGCAGCATTATAAGCTGCAGCTTTATCAGAATTCCTGATATAATACATTTCAGTTGTTTCTGTGATATTAGACTGATCTTCCCAATCGTCATTCCAGGAGTTGAAGCTGATTGTGAAATTATAATAACCTGATTCAGGTTCAGACATTCTCAGCCAATCTCCGCTTGCTGAACGGTAAACGGCTCCAGCCTGAGGCCAGTCCATTTGTCCTTGTCGCGGTGCATCCAAATTATCCGGCATCATTACAAGAGTTGAAGGTGCATTACCAGAAATCACGTTAACACCCCTTGTTCTGGGATCATGATAATTCCATACCAAACCAACCTGTGTTCTGATTTTATAAAGCAAAGCAAGTTCAGCCTGCTGAACATAAGTAGTATTGAGAGTATCAAGAACTTCAAAATAACAACCGTCGCTAAGCTGACCGGGATAAGGATAATATGTACCCACCGGACCCGTTGTCATTTCTCTGCTGCTGACAAAACCGTATGTATAGCCTGTCAGATTTTTCCATACTGTTTTTCCTGATTTATCCAGAATATCATACTCAATTGTATAACGGACTGTAGAGTTAATATTATCGGTAATCGCACCTGTAACCGCATAAGACACAGAACCGTTTACGATAGCACCTGTATTATAAGATATATTAAGATTTTCCGAAGATCCGCTTTCATCATAAAAAACTATAGATGCCTTCATGGAATTAATCTTGATTTTATAGTTTTTATCCGTAACCTCAACAATCAACATGGTGTCAATATCAGTACCTATGAGAACTTCTTTGGCACATGAAAACTTAACAGGATTAAAACTTTCAGCACCCGTGCCAACTCCAACGTCACGTGCATTAACACTAATTGAAAAGCAGCTTACAAGAATTGTTATAACCATCACCAATGAAATAAACTTTTTGCTCACGTTAAAACCCCTTTCATTATGTTTTTGTCAAATTAATATAAATACTTTCAAGCTAAGCCACATTTATTAAAAATGTGGCTTGATTTTTACCAAACAGAAGCGATTTTCTTTGCGTGTGCATTTACACGTGCAACGTCAACGGTGTTAATTTTTCCGTCACCGTTTATGTCAGCACAAAGCATACTGTATCCTACAATTGTGCTGATATGTCTTGCATGTGCATTGATTCTTGCAACGTCAACAGTATTTACTTTTCCGTCACCTGTAACATCACCGAGAAGCTGAATTTCAAATTTAAAAGCTTCAAGACCGTTTTCATGAACATAAACTGTATAAGTGCGTGTTGCATGGCTTGCCTTTGAAACCTTTACAGTATAAGTTCCAGGGTTAATATCATCAAACTCGTATTCAACAACACCTGAACCCTCAGCTGTGAAAGTATAAACAGGTTCTGTCTGACCGTTTACAAAGAACTCAAACGTAATAACATCACTGTTATCTATCTCATCATCAAAAGATTTAACTGTGCCTGAAACCTTAACACCATCAATGACAATTTTTTCTCTGCTGATTTCTTCTCCGCATACAGAACAGTAAACAACTTTATCATAAGAAGCCTTTTCTGAGCCTGATGCAGGAATTTCATTTTCTTTTACAGGATCTGCTTCTGTATGTCCGAGAGAAGGAACAACAACAGTATTTCTGCTGAGTTCTTCATCACACTCAGTACAGTAAACTACTTCATCATAAGAACCGTCAGTTGTACATGTAGCATTAACATTATTTTCAATTATTTTATCACTCGGAATATGCTGTTTTGACTCTGAAACTGTTGAAGGAATAATAAATGTAACATTCTCATAGGGAACAACAGGTTCATATGGGTCATAAGTTTCAGCCTTTTTCAAACCTGCAACCAACAAACCGTCAACATTATCAGCAGTTTTTGCCCAATCAGCATCAACAAACACTGATTCTGTTGCATTTTCAACATCAGTAAGTGCCTTAAGTTGGAATTCTACAAAGTTACCGTTGGGATCTACAGGTTTGGCGTATGTTTTATATGTCATGCCTTCATCAGCATTATAAGTAGCAGTAATATACGCATAACCATATTTATTTTTCATTTCTTCCGTGTTCCATTTTTCATCATCAGATGTCATTGAAAAACCAACTGATTTATCAGCACTGCCATTCAAAGTATAGTTTCTGCATCCTAAAGGACTGTTTTCTGCGAAAGAAAGAAAATCACTGTTTGTAGCATCGCCTACAATTTCAAACTGAGTTTTATCAAAAAGAACCGGAATCTGAATATTTGAAATGTAATCAGAAGATGTAAGTTTAACTGTTACTGTAATAGTATCTCCCTGTGCAACTTCATCATCGCTAAGAACAGTCATTACAGAAACGTTACCTGTGAGAGATTTATCTATAATTGTAAGTTCATCAGCTGCAGGGTTCTGGAAAATAAGTCCCTCACCTGATAAAACTGAATAGAAATGAGCAAGGTCGTACGTGTCTGCAACACCTTCGCCGAAGAAAAGGTCTGATGCATATTTAAACGCTGTACCTTCTTCAAACTCAATATCAAAATTTATAAGAGCCTCATAAACCGCAAGGTCATCTTCGTTAATCATACCATCACCGGTAAGATCACCGTAAATTACAATGCTGTATGTATTACGAACCTCACCATTAACAATAAAGTTTACAATCGTTCCTGTTCCAAAGCCATTTTCTGTCTCAATATATTCTACAGTACCGCCGTCATACTCAACATAGCCCTCAAGGTCTGTAAGATATTCAGGAAGGCCGTAAATTATACCTCTTTCTTCATCAACAATGGTTTCTGAACCTTTTGCTGCACGGAAATACGGTTCAAGTTTCGGAATCTCACGTCTTTCATATTCGTAACCGCAAACTGAACAGTAAAGCCACTCTTCACCTTTGCTGTTTATAGTAGGCTGAGTCTGTACAACCCATTTGCCGGGAGTATGCGGAGCTTTATCTGTTCGCACCATACTTCTTGATAATTCTTTATCACAGTCTGAACAATAAACCGCATTTTCGTAGCGTCCCATTCTGAGACATGTTGCGGGAATTTCATTTTCTTTAACTGCTTCTGCAGGTGAATGACCTGCAGGCTCTACATAGTCATCATAATAAACATGGTCTCCACGGATACAGGTATAAGCTGTATAACCCTGTTCTTCACATTCAGGTTCTACAATTATTGCTTCGTATTCATGACCGAGGGGGTCTATGTCACGGACATTTACAGGGCTGGAACACATTGTACAAAGCTGTGCTTCTTCACCTTTGCTTGTACATGTAGGTTCAAGTGTTACAGTCCATTCATCAGCAGGATTACATCCTGAAGTACCTGTTGCTTCAATCTTTGTTCTGCCGCAGATACAAGTATAAATCATTGTACCGCCGCTACCGCAAGTTGACTGCTCACCTACAATTGGGTCTTTATATGATGTCCAGTCACAAGGTGCCTCAAGGAGGCCATCAAATGCAATTGTCAGATTATCGTCTGCTCTTGCACCATTCTGACATGCAACTTTAAAGCCGTAGTTTGCACCAGGAACAGCAAGCATTACATGGTTTGCCATATCAAGTGCTTTAAGGAAGTTATTCCATGACTCCTCTGTATATTTACCTTTCTGAACGTAGAAACCGTCATCGAATCTTCCGTTGATGCCGAGAACTCTTTCAGATATTGTTCTTGCATTAGTTCTGTCCCAATCATCAAGATAGTACATTTCTGTGCTTACAACTGTATTTGACTCATCGTCCCAATCCTCATTGTTTGAGTTCATGTCAAGTGTAAAATTGTAATAGTTTGATTCCGGTGTTGACCACATAAGCCATGTACCTTCAGATTCCTGTCTGTACCACTGAACAGAAGGCCAGTCAACAGGATACATTCTGAGAGTTGAAGGTGCATTACCTTCAACAACTGATATTTCAGTACGTCTCTGTCTGAATGTGATGAAAAAGTGCTGTGTTTTCAGGGTGTAAAGAAGTGCTGCTGAAGAAACCTGAACATAACACGAATTCAACTTATCAATTGATGTAAAACGAGCACCGGCATGAATATCACCGGGGTTATCCGGATATGTACCTATAGCACCTGTTACTGCCTCTGAACCTGAAACAACACCGTAAGTATATCCTGTAAGGTTTTTCCATACTGTGTTACCTTCTGCATCAAGGATATCATAGTTTACGGTATATCTTACAGCAGAGTTTGTACTTGCATTGATTTCACCTGTAACAGGAAATTTTGTTACGTCATCAATAACAGTTCCTATCTCATATGTAACAAATACTTTAGAAGTATCACCTGTTTCGAGATAAAGAATATCTGCTGAAATTGTATTGATTTCAACCTTATAGTTTCTGTCAGTAATTCGTGCAACAAGGTTTGTACCGACTCTTGTGCTACCTATAGCATCGCTTTCCTGACTGAACACTACAGGATTAAAACTTTCAGCACCTCCGCCTACTTCAACTCTGCGTGCACCGGCAATTACTGTAAAGCAACCTAATGCAATGCAGAGAGCAAGCACTACTGAAATAATCTTTTTAAACATACTGCTTCCTCCTTAAATCTGACAATTTCCATAGAAATTATCATAAAACACTTTAACATGATAATAATAGCATTTCTTTACAAAAAAAACAAGTCTAAAAAAGAAAAATGAATAAAAAACAGGACAAAAAACACGGTTGAGCATTTTCGCAAATACTCAACCGCACAAAATATTAAGTAATTCTCATTGAGCAAAGAATTTAAGATTTTTCAGACCCTGTTCAACAGCCTGAATATTATCTTCAATACCTTCAAATTCAACACTGAAATAGCCGTCATAACCTGAATTTTTGATAACTTCCACACACTGTTTTACAGGAGCATCCCCCTGTCCCACAATTGTACCTCTCAGGTAATTACCGCCTCTTGTTCTGAAGAAACCGCAACCGGGGTCATAGAGCATACCGCTTCTTATAAAGAAATCTTTTGCATGAACATATTTCACATAATTTGCAAGTTTACCTGCAGCTATAACGGGATTTTCGTCAGCACAAAGGAAATTTCCGCAATCAAACAGCACACCGAAATTGGGATCAGCTACACCACATACAATTTTTTCGACTCTGTCTGAATCCTGACAGAAAAAGCCGTGGTTTTCAATCATAGTCACAATGCCCTTTGTCTTTGCGTATTCGGTAATGGTTTTACAACCTTTGATGAATACGGGAAGTGCTTCGTTAAATCCCATATACATTTTTCTGTCATCTTTGTAACCCCAACCTGCATCGTGACGCATAAATTTTGCACCAAGTGCTTCTGCAACATCAACTTTGCCTTTAATTCTTTCAATTTCTTCTTCAAAATTCCCGTCACAGCCATTAAGCATATCTGCACCTACGGTATAACTTGAAATCTCAAGTCCTACCCTTTCGGCTTCTGAACGGATTTCTTTTGCATATTCAAGTTCGGTTTTACCCTCGGGAACAATAAGGTCAGTAAACTCAATTGCATCAAAACCCATTTCTTTTACTTTTTCAACAAGTGAAAGATGAGTATACACACCTTCATTTAAAAGTTTCTGAAAACTGTAAGAAGTTACTGCAAATTTCATAAATTACGCCTCATTCATAATGTCGTTAAGATATTTAACTGCAAGTCCGATATCCTTAGCAGGGTCAGCGCCAACTTCTCTCTCAATTGTAAGGAAACCTTTATATCCAATTTCTTCAAGTGCTTTGAGATAATACGGGAAAGGAACTGAACCTGTGCCAAGAGGTACTTCTTCATAAGAATCACCCTCAATTGCATGTTCACCCTCAGCCATTTCGCGTGCACCGGGCATACCGTAAACGATTTCAGGATTTTCATAGAAACGCATGTAACCGTCTTTTGCATGTGTATGTACGATATAATCCTTGAGGTTGTATACTGCTTCAACAGGAGCGTCTCCTGAAACCATAATAAGGTTTGCAGGGTCAAGGTTTACTGCAACGCCTCTTGAATTAAGAGAATCAAGGAATCTTTTAAGAATAATTGATTTTTCGGGACCTGTTTCTACTGCAAAATGAGACTGAATTGTATCAGCATAAGAGCTGAGTTCAAAACAAGCTTGCTGCATAATCTTATATCTTTCGTTTTCCGGATCAGCAGGAACAACACCGATATGAGTTGTAACGATATCTGTACCGAGTTCTTTAGCAAGGTCAAGAATTCTCTTTGATTTTTCTATTTTCTCAGGATTTCTGTCGGGGTGAACAAATCCGCCACCACCAAGGTCACCGCAAAGTGCAGAAATAACAAGACCGTTATCACTTACAAGTTTTTTGAACTCACTGATTTTCTGAGGAGTCATATTTTCAGGTGCCATATCACCGTGTGAAGCATAAACCTGAATACCCTGTGCTCCTACCTCTTTGGCTTTTTTTACAGCCTCTGCCATAGGAAGTCTGAAACTGTCAACGATTACACCAACAGGAAATTTGTACATTAAAATCAACCTCTTTTATGAAAAAAATTGTAAAACTATTTACAAATTTGATTATAACTGATATGATTATTTTTGTCAATAACTCTATATCAAGGAGGAATAATTATGTCAAAACTAGGTGTAGCAATTATCGGTTGCGGTAACATCGCAAATTGTGCTCACATCCCCAACTATCTTAAAAATGAAAATGCAGAAATCAGATATTTCTGCGACATTATCCCTGAAAGAGCTGATGCGGCTGTTGAAAAATACGGTTGCGGTAAAGCAGTTTACGATTACAAAGAAATTCTTAACAACGACGACATTGATGTTGTTTCAGTTTGTACACATAATGACCATCATGCAATGATTTCAATTGATTTCATGAAAGCAGGCAAGGACGTTCTTTGCGAAAAACCTGCTGCAAGAACACTCAAAGAAGCACTTGCAATGCAGGAGGTTGCAAAAGAAACAGGCAGAATGCTTTCAATCGGTGTTGTAAACCGTTACAATGACTCCGTAAACCGTGTAAAGAAGATGATTGAAAACGGAGAATTAGGTGATGTTTTCCACGTTTACGCATCATTCAGAGCACACCGCTCTATCCCCGGTCTCGGCGGTGAT